>NZ_JBNNWO010000004.1:0-410630 GCF_050281105.1 Methylobacterium sp. NPDC080182 | reverse complement strand
ATGTACATGCAGAAGCCGACGCCGGTGGGCACGGGCACGGCGCGGCCGCGATTGACCTGCGCGGCCACGCGGTCGAGGTCGGGCCGGGCGATCTCCAGCGGCATGGTGTTGTTGGCGTTGAAGCGCGGGTAGGAGCAGATCGTGGCGTTGTTGGACAGCGGCGTGACGCTGCCCACGGGCAGCCCCGCGCCCATCCCTGCCCCGGCCTCTGCCCCAGCCTTTGCCCCTCCTTCCGTGCCGGACCCGGCCCGAGGCTCGGCGTTGTGTTCGGCGTTGTGTTCGGCGTGGGCGACGAGGCGGTCGAGCCAGTCGCCGAAGACTTCAGCGTCGGAGTTGAGCAGGACGACGGCGCGGCCCTGGCGCAGGCCGAGGGCGCGGTTGACCGAGCGGACGAAGCCGAGGTTGCGCTCGTTCTCGACGAGGTGGAACAGGCCGCGGCCGGCGAGGGCGGCGAGGTCTGCGGACAGCTGCGGGTCGGGGGAGCGGTCGTTGACGGCGAGCAGGGTGAAGGGGGTGGCCTGGGGCGCCGACAGGCAGGCGTGGAGGGCGCGCAGGGTCTCACCGCGGCCCTTGTAGACCGGGACGATGACGACGACGCGGGCCTGCGCGATGGGCAGGGCCCGGGGCAGGCGGTCCCACGCGTCGGCCGCCGGGGCCTCCATGGGCGGGTAGGTGCCGAGATCCTCGGGGCAGGCCATCAGCCCGGCGGCCCGGCCGGTGCGCACGTAGTGCAGGAACGGCGACTCCCCCGGGGCGAGGAGGTGCCCGTAGGCCCGGCGGTAGAAGCGGGTCGAGAAGGTCTTGCTCGGGTCGCGGTCCTCCTCCTGGCCGTGGGACAGGAAGTGTATCGCCGGGCCGTTCTCGAAGCCGCGCGTGTCGGGGTAGCGCTTGACGTACCAGGGCGCGTCGAAGAGCGGCTCGATCAGGCGGGCCTGCTCGAACAGCGCCGCGTCCTCCTCGGCCGGCGGCGCGCCGTAGCGCGGATCGAAGGCCTCGCCCGCGAGGTCGTCGCCGCGCAGCAGGGCCCGGGCGAGGTGGTGGACGAAGGGCGCGAGGCCCGTCGCCTCCGCGGAGGGGTGGTGCGCGCGGTAGGCCCAGCCGTTGAAGTCGGGCCTGGGGTTGCGGCCGGCGCGCCAGCCGGTGTCGCAGTAGTCGCGCACCGCGTCCTCCGCCTCGGACAGCCCGTAGCGCGCCCGGTAGAAGCCGTGGTCGAAATGCCCCGCCACCAGCCGCGCCTGCAGGTCCAGGAACGCGTCCCGCTCGAGGGTCTCCTGCCCGATCGCCCCGAGCCAGCCCGTGTCCTCGACCGGCGCCCGCGCCGGCCGCAGCCCGCAGACCCTCAGCAGCGCCGCCAGCGTCGAGCGCCCCGGGCCGGGATCGCGCAGCTCCCGCCAGCCCGCCTCGGCGAAGTGCAGGAACGGCTCGCGCCCGCCCATGTCCGGATAGGTCGCCCGGTACCACGCCGCGTCCACCGCCGGCAGGTTCAGCCGGTGCGGCTCCGCGAACGGCTCGGCCCCCGTCAGCCGGGTCTCGGCGACGTAGCGGAAGAACGGGTCGTCCGCGACCGCCCGGCTGCCGGCCCGCGCCTGCACGTAGCCGGCCGGGTCGAAGTCCGGCCGCGGGCCGATCCGCGCCCGCCAGCCCTCCGCCACGTAGTGGCGCAGCAACTCCGAGTCCGGGGCATCGGCCAGCGCCTCGGCCTGCGGTCCGGGCAGACGCTGCCGGTAATGGGCGGCGTCGAAGTAGGGGGCGAGCGTCTCGATCCGCAGGGCGAGCGCGGCCTCCGGGTCGGGCCGGGCCGGTCCGCCGTGGAGGACGTAGTGGACCAGCGGGTTCCGGGTGGCGAAGGTGATCCCGCGGCTGAGGCAGTAGGCCAGGGTGTCGAAGTGCGGCGCCGGCTCGCGGCCCTCGCTCCAGCCGGAGGCCATGTAGTGGTCGACCGGGTCGACGCCGGCGGCGGCGAGGTCGGGGTTGCCGGCGAGGTAGAAGGCGCCGTCGACGAGGCGGCGGGCGAGGCGGTGGGCCTCGGCCGTGTCGGGCTTCGGCAGGGCGGCCGCCTCCCCCTCCCCGCCGGCCCCGCCACGCCCGGCGCGGCGGCGCGCGAGGGCGTGCAGGAGCGGGTTGATGCCGGCGCGGGCGAGGTGGGGATGGGCGGCGAGGTAGGCGGCGGAGTCGAAGTCGGGGCGCGGGTCGCGGCCCGCGCGCCAGCCGTGGACGAGGTAGTCGCGCACCGGGTCGGCCGCGACCCCGTACCAGCTCGCGTAGAACGCCGTGTCGACGTGCGGGGCCAGGGCGGCGACCTGCGCGTCCGCGGTGACGAGATCGTCCGCCGCCGGCAGGCCGCGGCGGGCCGCCAGCCGGATCAGCGGGTTGCCGCTCGCGCGGACCGGGCCGGAGCGCGCCCAGCGATGGTACAGGCCGCGGATCTGCTTCAACGCGCGGCGCCCGCTCTGTCGCGCGACGGCCGCCGATCGCCGTCGGAGGGCGTGCCGGAGTCGGCGCTGGGTTCGAGGCCTGGAGCTCGGGTGAGCATGTGTTCGCGCGGGCTGGATCGAAGGCGTCTCGGCGCGCCGGGCAGGGTACCGCGCCGACGGCCCATCGCCCTAACGGAACGCGCGCGCGGGGTAAACAACCGCACGCCCTGCCCGACGTCCCGCGCGACCCGCCGGCGCGGTCAGATCAGATCGGACCGCCACGTCACGTTCTCCCGCACGATCCGCGCGGGGTTGCCGGCGGCCACGCAATGGGGCGGCACCGTCCCGGTGACGACGGCGTGCGCGCCGACGATCGCGTTGTCGCCGATGACCGTGCCCTTGAGCAGCGTGGCCTGATTGGCGATCCAGACGTGGTTGCCGACCCGCACGGGCTTGGCCGGGTTCAGCCGCGCGCCGGTGTCCCGGGTGACGATGGAGTGGAAGTCGCTCGTCGTCATCCAGACGCCCGACGCGATCGAGCAGTCCGTGCCGATCTCGATCGCCTTTCCCTCGACGGGGTTGAGATGGACGAGCCCGGTGAAGCCGGTCCGGTCGCCGATGCGCAGCACCGAGCCGGGGCCGATATAGATGTTGGCCATCGACAGCCGCACGTCCTCGCCGACGTCGAATCGGCAATTCGACTCGATGACGATGTGCATGTCCTTGTCGGACACGCAGCCCCTGCCTATGCGGATGTAGTTGTTGTCGCCGTTGACGTAGATTTTTCCCGCTTGGCTGTGCTGATCCCGCGAATCAATGTCGATGACATTATTCTCCCCTTTGTCGAAGATATTCAAAGACATAATTCGCTCTGCGGGATCTATGAACGCCCCTGGGTGCGGCGCGGCCGGCGCCCCGGAGCGGACGGCCGCACATCGAACCCGCGGAAGGAAGCTCGCCTTCTGACATGACGATTACGGTATCGGCGTGCCGAGATCGGGATCCGTCGACATTCGGCGGTCGCGCCGACGCCTCCGAGCCGGCATCGGCGTTTCAGGAATGTCTCTAAGCCATCGGGCGCTGTCCTCACAACTCGCGCGGGGATCGGGCGCCCGCGGCCGGGCGCGGTCGGCGCGCCTCTCGGCGGCTGTTGACGCCGGGAGGCACCTGTGAGGTATGCCGTCAGCCAGCGAAAACATGGGATGAGGCCGTCCGGTGGCTGAGGACAACACCCTGACGAAGGCCCTGGTGGACGTTCGGGCGCGCAGGGCCGCGCTGCAGAGCGACTACGACCGGATCGCGGCCGAGCTGACCAAGCTCCGGGCGGCGGAGGCGGCGCTGACCTCCATCGTCGAGGGGATCCCGCTGGACGCCTCCGGTCTCCACGCGCCCGAGGGGCCGCGGGCCGCCGCGGCCGACCGCGCCGCGCCCGCCTCCGGCGGACGGCGGGGCGTCCGCGGTCCCCGGGCCAACTCGGCCAAGGGGCGGCTGAAGGCGCTGCTCGGCTCGGCCGGCCCGCAGGGCCTGTCGCACGCCGAGATCGCGGAGCGGCTGCCCGACGTCGCGCCCAACACCCTCAACACCTATCTCAGCATGCTGGTGACCGGCGGCGAGGCGATCCGGAACGGCGACTTCTTCACCGCCGCCGCGGCGCCCGACGGGACCGAGGACGGGGACGCCGAGGTCGAGGCGGATCCGGACACGGACGAAGAGGTCCGGCACGACGCCGCCGCCGAGTGATGCCGGCGCCGGGGGCGCGCCACGATCGTCGGAGGCGCGCGGCCACTGCGCCGCGCGCGTGAGACTGCGGCGCTCCGGCCCGGTCAGGAACGCCCGGCGCGGTCCCGTGCCCGCCACGCCTCCGGGTCAGGCGGCCGCCGACATCCGCCGGATGATCGGCAGCATCAGCGCGCTCGGCGCGGCGGCCGGCACGGGGAAGATCGTGGCGGTCTGGTCCGTCTTCACCCGGGGCAGCCGCTCGATCACGGTGCGCAGGTTCGGGAGCGTGCGCGCCAGGGTCGCGGCGAGGGTCTCGCCGGCGATCTTGGCCATCACGTATTCCAGGGTGTCGCGGGGCGCCTCGTCGATGGCGCTGGTCGACGGGTAGAAGGCCGCCACGGCGTCGCCGCGCTCCAGGCAGAACTGGCTCAGCTCGTAGAAGGCGGTGTTGTAGACGCGCATCATCTCGTCCAGGCAGGCCGGCTCGAAGGGGGCGCGCTTCTGGCGGAAGATGCGGGGCGTCGCGAAATGGTAGAGCTGCGACGGGCGCATCGCCAGCGCCGCGAGCTGCGCGGCGGCCGGCTCGGCGGCGTCGTAGCGGAGGACTTGGCAGCGGCCGCCGGCGTCGCGGATCTCCCGGGCGATCGCCTCCGCCTCGTCGGCGCCGGACGCGTAGGTGATGCAGACCGCCCCGCCGCCGGCGGCGATCAGCTTGGCGGTCGCGGCGCCGAGGCCCCGCGACCCGCCGACGATCAGCGCCGACACCGCCGCGAAGGCGTCCGGCTCCACCAGCGCCGCGAGGTCCCGCAGGCTCTCCTGCTCCACCGGCCGCGGGCGGACGAAGCCCTCGACCCGGGCGACGAGGCCGGGGCCGACGGCGTCCAGCGTCACCGATTGCAGCATCGACTGGAACCGCTTCACCGCGTAGCCGAGGCTCGAGCCGGCGCCGCCCTCTGTGACGGTCACGTCGATCTTCGAGAGGATCGAGTGGAGGCCGGGCACGAACATGCCGACGAGGGTCGAGAGGCCGCCCAGGGCCGCGACCCGGCCGGGACCGAGGGCGCGGGCGAGGCGCGGCGCCAGCGCGGCGATCGCCGCCGGGTCCGGCAGCGCGAAGGCGCCGGCGAGGCCCGGCAGCGCGGCCGGATCGCGGGCGACCGGCTCCGCGGGGATCGCGGTCGGCGCCGCCTCGACCGGTTGGGCCGGGGCCCGGTCCGCCGCGAAGGTCGCCTGGATCGTCAGGGTGCGGATGCCGTCCACCGCCAGGGACAGGCGCAGCTGCCGCGCGTCCGCCTCGTGGACCGTCAGGACGGTGCGGTCCCCGACCAGCACGAACCGCTCGAACCGCATCTGCAGCGTCGCGAGCCGGTCGAGGGGATGGGCGTCCGCGCAGGCATCGAGGGCCCAGAGGGCGGCGTGGACGCCGTGGACGGCGCGCTCGCCGGCGAGCGTCCGCCGGGCCATCCGCGCGTCCATGTGCATCGGGTTCACGTCGCCGGTCGCCCGCGCGAAGGCGGCCTGATGGGCCTCGGTCCAGGTCCGCGTCGTCGCGGCGGCCTCGTCCGAACCGGATCCGTTCATCGCGCAGCTCCTCCTCGGCCGGTCCCTGGCCGGTCCCCGCCCCGGCCGGGCCGGCCGCCGGACGCCCGGCCCCTTGCTTTATGGCACGCGATCTCGCAAGAGGGCGGCGCTCGCTCGCACGCACGGAAAGGGGCCGGTCGATCGCCGGAGGGCAGGCATCCGCAGGGTGTCGCAGGGACCGGTATCGAGGATGACCACGGCTCGCGCCCTGTCGATCGGTTTCGTCGGAAACGTCGTCACCAACCCGTTCGGGAAGGTGGCGGGCCGCCTCGCGGATCTCGCCACGGTCTCGTGCGAGCATCTCCCCATCGGGCAGATCGAGCAGGTGCTGGCGGGACCCGCCGCCGCCGACGTCCTGATCGTGCATCTCGACCACCGCTGGTTCTTCGACGTCGCCCCGGACGAGGCGGCCGTGGACCGCGCGCGCGGCCTCGCCGACTTGGTCTCGGCGCGTCTCGCCCGGGCGCCGGGGACGATCATCCTCAACACCGTGCCGTTCGTGCCTGTCTCGTCCGTCGAGAGCGACCTCCACGACCAGCTTCAGGCGCTGGCGCGGGTGAACGCGGTGCTGTTCGACCTCGCCCGGGCGCAGGAGCGGGTCAGCGTCGTCGACGCCGCCGGCGCTCTGGCGCTGCTCGGCTTCGCCAACGCCTTCCGCGAGCGTAACCGGTACATGTACCAGATGCCCTACGCCCCGGCCGCCGTGGACGCGCTCAGCGAGCGCTACGCCGACGCCGTCGCGGCGCGGCTGCGGGCGCGACGCAAGGTGGTGGTGGTCGACGCCGACAACACCCTCTGGGGCGGCGTCGTCGGCGAGGACGGCGTGGAGAACCTGGAGGTCGACAGCGACTATCCGGGGATCGTCCACACCCAGCTCCAGCGCCAGCTCCTGCGCCTGAAGGGCCTCGGGATCCTGCTCTGCGCGGTGACCAAGAACAACGAGGAGGATTTCCGCGCGGTCTTCGCCCAGCGCGCGATGCCGCTCCGCCTCGACGATTTCGTCGCCTACCGCAGCAACTGGACGGAGAAGAGCGAGAACATCCGCGACCTCGCCGCGGCCCTGAACCTCGGCCTCGACAGCTTCATCTTCCTCGACGACAACCCGTTCGAGATCGAGGAAGTCCGCGCCCGGCTCCCCGGGGTCGAGTGCCACCTGTTCGACCGGACGCGCCCCGAGCAGGCGCTCACCCTCCTCGACGGCATCGCGTCGCTGCGCGCCCGGAACGTCACCGCCGAGGACTTGGCCAAGACCGAGCAGTACCGCGGCGAGGCCCAGCGCCAGGAGCTGCAGCGCTCCGCCGCCTCGATGGACGAGTACCTCGCCTCCCTCGAGATCCGAGTGCACGTCGCCCGCAACAACCCGGGCTCCCTGCGGCGGGTCACGCAGCTGATCAACAAGACCAACCAGTTCAACCTGACGACGCGGCGCTACACCGAGGACGAGGTGGCCACCGCCATGCGGGAGGGCGGCGTCTACGCGGCCCGGGTGGTCGACCGGTTCGGCGACATGGGCATCGTCGGGGTCGCCATCGTCCGGGGCGGCGAACTCGAGACGTTCCTGATGAGCTGCCGGGCGCTCGGACGCCGCATCGAGGCCCAAATTCTGCGCCACGTCTGCCAGCAGGAGGGCGATCGGGACCTGAAGGCCCAGTATCGCCCGAGCGCGAAGAACCGGATGGTCGAGAGCTTCCTCGACGACAACGGCTTCGAACCCTTGAGCGCTGGCCCCGAGGGCAAGACGTACCGACTGACACGAGGACCGGATGACACCCCCTACATCCACATCGTCGCGGAGTGACCGCGGCGCCGTCGAGGCGGCTGCCCGCGCGACCTTCGCGCGGCTCGTCGAGACCTGGGGGCGCCCGGACCTGGAGAATCCCGGGCCCGAGGACGACGTCTACGAGCGGCTCGATTCCTTCGCGGTGGTCGAGCTCCTCCTCGAGACGGAATCCGAGATCGAGCGGACGGTCGGCCGCTACGTGCCGCTCGCCAACGAGAGCATCCTCGACAGCACGAAGTCGCCGCTCCGCCGCTTCCAGGGCTGGATCGACTACGTCGCCGAGACGGTCGAGCATGGCTGACCTGCGGTTCTCGCGCGCGACCCTCGCGGGGCTCGTCACCACGGTCGGCGCGCGCGTCCAGGCCTTCGACGACGAGGCGGCCGGCCTCGGGCTCGCCCCCGAGGAGGCGGAGCGCCTCAAGCGGGCCATGGGCTTCGCGACCCGCCACGTCGTCGCCGATCCCGGCACCACGACGGCGGATCTCTGCCTGCACTCGGCGCGCCACCTCCTGCGCGGCCTCGACCTGCAGGCCGACGCCGTCGACGGGCTGATCCTCGTCACCCAGACGCCGGATTACAGCTCCCCGTCGACCGCGATCGGGATGCAGCACCGCCTCGGCATGCGGACCGACACGCTCTGCTTCGACATCCGCCTCGGCTGCAGCGGCTTCGTCTACGGCTTGTCGGTCGCCTACAGCTTGGTCGAATCCGGCCTCGAGCGCGTCCTCCTCTGCGTCGGCGACGTCGCGAGCCGCATGGTCGCGACCGGGGACCGGTCGATCACGCCGATCATGGGCGACGCCGGCGCCGCGGTGCTGATCGAGCGGCGCGCGAGCGAGAGCTTCTTCCAGCTCCACAGCGACGGCTCGGGCGAGAAGGCCCTGTTCATCCCGCACAGCGGCCTCCGGGCCGACGCCGAGGATGCGGGCAAGCCCGGCACCATGCACATGGACGGGGCGCAGGTCTTCAACTTCACCCTCAAGCGCGTCCCGCCGCTGATCGAGGGCATCCTGGCCTTCTCGGACACGCGCGCCGAGGACGTCGACTTCCTGGTCCTGCACCAGCCGAACAAGTACATCCTCAAGAACCTCCAGCGCCGCCTGGGGCTCGACGATAGCAAGCTCCCGACCGGCACCCAGTCGGTCTACGGCAACCAGAACTCGGCCTCGATCCCCGGCACGATCTCGGGCTTCCTCGCGGAGGCCTATGCGGGGCGGCAGGTGCGCTCGCTGCTCGCCGGCTTCGGGGTCGGCCTGAGCTGGGGAGCCTGCACGATCACCACCGACCGGATCTTCGCGCCCCCGGTCCTGACCTACGAGGAGACCACCCGATGACCGAGGGCGCATTCCTGGACGAACTCGGCACGATCCTCGACCAGCCGGGGCCGCTCGCCCGCGGGCAGAGCCTCGGGGAGATCGAGACCTTCGACTCGCTCGGCATCCTCAACATCATGGCGCTCTACGACACGCTGGGCCTCGAGGTGGATCCGCAGCGGATCGCCGGGGCGGCGACCACCGACGACCTGATCGCGCTGGCCGGCGCGAAGCTGCAGGCCTGAGCGCGATGTCGGAGCCGATGTCGGAGCCGGGAGGGCACGTCCTCGTCGTCGGGGCCAGCAGCGGCATCGGCCGCGCCGTCGCCGAGCGCCTCCGCGCGGGCGGGGCGCGGATCACCGCCCTCGCCCGGCGGGCGGACCGGCTCGCCGAGCTGGAGGCCCTCGGCTGCGCCGCCGTCGCGGCCGACGTCACCGACCTTCCGGCGATCGGCGGCGTGCTGCAGGCGGCGGTGGCCGAGCGGGGGCTCCTGACCGGGCTCGTGTACTGCGCGGGCGTCCAGGTCATCAAGCCGATGCGCAGCCTCGGCGTGGAGGAGGTCGAGCGCCTCTATCGCACCAACCTCGTCGCGCCGACCCTGTTCGCCGCCGCCTTCGGCAGCGCCCGCGTCTCGACCCGCGACGCGGTGTTCTGCGCGGTCTCGTCCGTCGCGGCGCAGAGGCCCGAGCCGGCGATCGTGCCCTACGCCGCCTCCAAGGCGGGCCTCGACGCCTTGATCAAGGGGCTCGCCCGGGAACTCGCCCCCCGGCGCGCCGTCGGCGTCGCCCCCGGCTGGCTCGACACCGAGATGACCCAGGCCCATGCCCGCCTGTACGGCGCGGAGTTCAAGGAGGCGCTGGAGAAGCGCAGCCCCGCGGGCGCCGCGACGGTCGAGTCCGTGGTCGACGCCATCGCGTTCCTGATGTCGCCGCAGGCCCGGCACGTCACCGGCGAGATCCTGCGGGTCGACGGCGGGGCCGTGCTGTGACCGGGACGGCGCAGCGGCTCGCGCTGATCGGCGGCGGCGGCTTCTCCAAGGAGATCGCCGAGATCGCCCGCGCCCTCGGCCACACGGTCGAGGATACCTACTCGACCGCTCCGGAGGTCCAGGTCGGCCGCTACCGCGGCTATCTCGACGCGCTGCTCGCCGACCGGGCGGAGTATGACGGCGTCGTCCTGGCGGTCGGCGGCGTGAGCCGGCGCGCGATCCGGGCGCGGGCCGAGTTGATCGCGTGGCTCGACCGCCACGGCCTCCCCTGCCCCGCCCTCGTCTCGCCCCGCGCGATCGTGAGCCCGGACGTCGCAATCGGCGACGGCGCCTTCGTGGCGCACGGCGTGATCGTCAACGCCGACGCCCGGCTCGGGCGCTTCTGCGTGCTGAACTCGGCGGCCATCGTCGGCCACGACACGGTCGTCGGCGACAACACCACGATCTCACCGGGCGCCTTCGTCGGCGGCCGCTGCACGATCGGCGCCGACAGCCTCGTCGGGCCGCTCGCCAAGATCCTTCAGGGCCTCACCCTCGGTCAGGGCGTCACGGTCGGCATGGGCTGCAATGTCCTGCGCGCCCTGCCCGACAACGCGACGATCTGGCCCCGGGCGGACATCGTCGCCCCGGCGCCGAAACCGGCCTGATCGGCCTCAGCTCCGCCCGATTGCTACGTCATTTCAGTCTTCCCGAATTCGATGTGTCCAGATGGTCGGCCTCGCGTCCGAACATCGCGAGGAGGTTCCATGAGCGCTGAGCCGCGATCGTTCGAGCAGCCGATCTACGTGACCCGTCCGATGCTGCCCGAACTCGCGGTCTTCACGAAGCATCTGGAGGCGATCTGGCAGTGTGCCGTTCTCTCGAATGGCGGACCGCAGCACGTGGAGTTGGAGAAGCGGCTCCACGCCCATCTGGGCGACGGCCACATCGCGCTGTTCAACAACGGCACCAACGCCCTGATGACGGCGGTCAAGGCGCTCGATCTCTCGGGCGAGGTCATCACGACACCTTTCACCTTCGCGGCGACCCCGCACGTGCTCGCCTGGCACGGCATCCGGCCGGTCTTCGCCGACATCGAGGAGCATTCGATGACTCTCGATCCGGCCCGGATCGAGGCCGCGATCACGGAGCGCACCACCGGAATCCTCGCGGTTCACGTCTACGGCAACCCGTGCGACGTCGAGGCGATCGAGCGGATCGCGCGCAAGCACCGCCTCAAGGTGCTGTACGACGGCGCCCACGCCTTCGGGACCCGGGTCAACGGCCGGCCCATCGCGAGCTACGGCGACGCGACCATGTTCAGCTTTCACGCCACGAAGCTCTTCCACACCGCGGAGGGTGGGGCCGTGGTCACCAACGACGGCGACGTGAAGCGGCGGATGGAGCTGCTGAAGAATTTCGGAATCGCCGACGAGGTGACCGTCAAGGCTGTCGGCATCAACAGCAAGATGAACGAGATCCAGGCCGCCATGGGCCTGTGCCTGGTCGATGCGGTCGCGGCCGAGAAGGCGAAGCGGCTCGACCTCGCGCATGTGTACCGGGACCACCTCGGCGGTGTGCCCGGCATCACCGCCTCGCGGCCGCTGGACCTCGATACCGACAGCCTGCAGTATTACTGCCTTCGGATCGACCGGGCCGTCGCCGGCGTGAGCCGTGACGAGGTCTACGACCGCCTCAAGCACTACAATGTCTTCGCGCGCCGCTATTTCTATCCGCTGTGCAGCCAGTACGAGCCGTACCGTCTCTTTCCCGACAGTGCGATCGACAATCTGCCGGTCGCCAACAGAGTCGGCGACCAAGTCCTCTGCCTGCCCTTCTACGGCGAGCTCGGGACCGCCAACGCGGAGCGGATCTGCCAGATCCTCCGTCACATCGTGATGGACGGCGCCGTCGGCGCTGTGCACGCAGCCTGAGATCGGCAGGCGTCCGGACAATGAGTGTTTCTGGATCCGGCCCTTGAGCGCCCGATGCCCGGAGGGGTTGGTATGAGTGCCGTCCTCATCTCCAGTTTGCGCGCGCGCGTCAGCCTGTTTCTCGCGGGGAAACTGGTCGATGCCGAGTATTATCTGAACCGCTATCCTGACGTCCGCGCGGCCGGTGTCGATCCGGTCCGACACTTCGCCGAATGCGGTTATGCCGTCCCCATCCGCGCGGCGAACCCGTCCATGGAGCGGGCCATCATCAGGCTCTCGCCCTTCCTGGCGCTGGCGGCCGTGCTCCTGCCGATCCGGCGCGACGACTGGGTCCAGTGTTTCGTTGCGCATTATCAAGATCTCTGGTGCGGCGACCTGGGTCTGAAGTTCCGCTTCGCCCGCTGGGTTGCGCGTCTCCTGGCGGCCCGGGCTATGGGGTCCGGGCCCGACGCTGCGAATCTGGAGCGGATCGTCGGCACCACGCTCCCGATCGCCCGGATCGGCGACGAGCATCCCTGGCTCACGCTGCGGAGGATGGACCCGCCGGAAACGCATCGATTCAGCTCCCCGCGGGTGTGGGAAGGGCGCGGCGCGCTCGTCGCGCGCGAGGTCACGCTACCCCCGCTCTGGTGCGCGACCGTCCAGAACGCCAGCGTCTTCGGAGCCATGCAGGTCGCGGCGAGCGGCCACTTCGTGAGCTACGAGCCCGCCGCCGATCCGAGTCTGTCCTTCGCGGCCGGCCAGTTCCGGCACGTCATCGCCTGCTACGCGGCACAGGACAACAAGATCGTGGCGCGCCTGCCCGACGCCGCGACAAGCCGCCTCGACGAGGCGATCCTGCTGGGCGGCCGGTGCAGCAACAATCATTTCCACTTCCTCATCGAGTATCTCTCCCGAGGCTACCTGATCGATCGCCTGGGTCTCCCCGACGACATCCCGCTGGTCATCTCGGACAATCTGTTCCCATCGCAGATGGAGGCTCTCGAGTTATTCTTTCCGGGTCGGAAGTTCGTCGCGGCGTCCAGCCGGGAGCGGCTCGACGTCGGAAGGCTCCACATTCCGTCCCTCATGACGTATCTCCCGGACGCGCTTGAGGTCACCGACTGGAAGAAGGAGGGGCTCCGCTTCGCGAGCCTGGACTGGCTGCGGCGGCGTGCCTACGAGGCCCTGAACCTCGAAGACGACGCACCGTCCCAACCGTCCCGGATCTTTCTGGCCCGGCGGCGCGGCAGAAATATCGTGAACGCCGACGAGGTCGAGGCTGTCTTCGCGCGGCACGGCTTCGCGATCGTGGATCCGAGCACTCTGTCCTTCATCGAGCAGGTGAGACTGTTCGCTGCCGCGACCCATGTCGCCGGTCCCCTGGGCGCCGCGTTCTCGAACACGATCTTCTGCAGGCCCGGGACATCCGTGCTTGGCCTCGGATCACGCTACGCCGTCACCTCGTCCCTGTTCCAGAATCTGGCGGAATTGATGGGCTGCGACTGCATCCATCTCCTGAGCGACATGCGAAAGCGTGACTTTATTCGCCTGCGTGCGAACACGATGTCGCTCCGGCACGAAAGCTACACCATCAATCCGCGGCGACTCGACGGCTTGCTGAGGACGTGGCTCGTGCCAGCCTGAGGCGGTTGGTTTCCGCGGAAGGTAGGTGGCTTCGCCCGCTGTACGGGTCCGGCTCAGCACGGGTCGTTTGATGCCGGGATGCGTGACCCTCTCCGCGTCGGACCGACTGGCACACGACGTGTCGGCACCGCGGCAGACCGGCCCCGGAGCGTCGCGTGACAAGGGCCTTCGCGCGTGGCAGGACTTGCCGAGATCCGTGCGTTCGTCGCGTTCCAGCCACAGAGACGTATCCACCCCGTATGCACATGCCCATCGACCGGATCCGTGAAGCGCGTCCGCTGGACAGCCGGCGGCGCTCGAATCTGCGGCTGGCTGAGCCGAGCGACGCGGCTCTGATCTACCGGTTGCGCTCCGACAACCGTCTCAGCCGTTTCCTCAACGCGCCACCCACCACGGTGGAAGAGCAGGCAGCGTGGCTCACGCGATACAAGAACGACGAGGCCGCGGGCAGACAGTACTATTTCATCATCGTTTCCGATGGCCAGGATCGCGGCACGGTCCGGATGTACGATTTTCGGATCATCGCCGGATTGAAGTCGTTCTGCTGGGGCAGCTGGATCATCGCCCCCCCTCCGGTCGTCGGCCTGGCAGGTTACTCCGCCCTCGCGATCTACGAACTGGGGTTCGAGCACCTCGGCTTCGAGCATTGTCATTTCGACGTGCGTCGTGAGAATGAGAGCGTGATCAATTTCCACCTCCGTTCGGGCGCGAAAATCGTCGACGAGGGCGAGCAAGATTATTTCTTTCACTTCAGCCGCGAAGCATATGACGCGTTCAGGTCGGCGCACGCGTCGACCATCGAGCGCCACTCCGCCTTGTCACAGGCCTCCTGATCGGAGCGGCGGCGAGCGACGGTGCTGAGCACCCGATCTCAGCTGCACGATGCGCCGTTCGACGTCGAGGATAGAAATCTCAGCGATGTTGGAGTGGCTTGCCTTACGGATCGCGCGCCGGGTCGTCGACAGTGACTATTATCTGACACGAAATGCCGACGTGGCGGCGGCAGGCGTCGATCCGGTCGCCCATTTCGCGCGGCACTGGTCCGCGGCGCCATTGCGCGCGCCAAACGCGCGCATGGAGGCGCGGATCTACGCGTGGTCGCCCGTGCTCGTCGCCGTTCTGGCGATGCTCGGGCAGAGCCGTCAGGACATCACGGACTGCTTCCGCTACCGCATCAACCAACTCGCGACCCGGCGCGGTTTCGGCCCGCAGCTTCGGCTCGCCCTCGCGCTCGCGCGCTTCCTCGCCGTGCGGTCCGCATCGCACGCACGTCCGAGCGGCGGGGCGGGCACCGGTCTCGGCTCGATCTACCCGGTGGTGCGGATCGGGCAGGATGCGGTGCCCTGGATCGACTGCCGCGGCATCGCGGAAGCCGGCGTGTTCGACTTCACGGATCCAGAGGTCGCCCTGTCCGCGCAGCCGCCGACTGCCCGTCGACTGCGCAGGCCGGAACTCTGGTGCGCGACGATCCGGGACGCGTCGCTCTTCGGCTTCGCTCAGATCGTCTCCCATTCCGCCTTCGTGGTCTACGAGCCGGAGGCGGACCCGGCGTTCCGCTACACGAGCCGCCAGTGCGAGTTCGTCATCACCTGTTTCGGCCCCAAGGGCGACCGGGTCCTGGCCCGTGTCCCGCAGGAGGCGGATCGGGCGATCGATGCGGGCATCCTTCTGATCGGGCGATGCGGTGCGAACTATTTTCACTTCCTGATCGAGTACGCCACGAAGGGTTACATCGTCGACAATGCGTCGATACCGCAGGATGTGCCGCTCATCCTGAGCGACGATCTGTTTCCGCAGGAAATGGACGCCCTGAAGCTGCTCTTCCCGGGCCGCCCATTCACGGTCCGGCAGCACGGGCAGCGGCTGGACGTGAAGACGCTCTACGTTCCGTCCTTGATGACCTTCATTCCGGACACGCCCGACGTCGAGTTCTGGACGGTCGCCGCTGTCAATCACGCGAGCCTCTCCTGGCTGCGTGAGCGGGTGATCGAGGCCGTTCCAGCGCCCAGTACTCCGGCGGGCCGGAAGCTCTATCTCGGGCGATCCGCGGGGCGTAACATCACGAACGCCGCCGAGGTGGAGGCAGTGTTTCGCCGGCACGGTTTCGAGATCGTGAACCCGGGGCAGCTCAGCTTCGCGGAACAGGTCGAGGCTTTCAGGACTGCGCGCTGCATCGCCGGGCCGATCGGCGCCGCCTTCGCCAATCTGGTTTTCGCATCCCCGGGCACCCTCGTCCTGGGACTCGTGTCGCCGTTCGCCGTGCAGTTCTCGACGTTCGCCAGCCTCGCGAGGTTTGCCGGGTGTCGCTACTTGGCCATCCCCGGTGAGCACGGGGCCTATCGCCCCGGGGCCGAGACGCGCCGCCGCTCGCTCGAGCTGACGCACGGCAATTACCGCATCGAACTTGAGCATTTGGACAGGGTGCTGAAGACCTGTATCTGAAGTTTCTTCACGTCAGAGCGTGTCAGGCGGTTCAAGGCGCGAATCGGCAACAGGCGGTCCAGGGTTTGCCGGTTTATGATTCTGGACGGCGAGTCCACGGCCCTTAAGCAGCGATAACAAACCTGTCGAGGCTGCTCGGATGAGCAGTAGACTGTCATCGATCCGTTCATGCTCAGAAATTGCTTCGGGCAGTCCCGGAAATAGTAAGTCGATCTCAGAATCGCTATTTATGAGCGTTGAAATGGCATTCTGGAAATATAAACGGTAGAGTTTCGGTGGTTCGCTTCAATTTTCTCCCTATGAGAGCCAGCGGGCTGCACCAACACCCGTCTTTCCATAGTCGTTGCCGTTGTAGAACATGAAGCGACCGTGCTCGTTTTCAACGATCGAGGCAAAGCCTATCATCTCGGAGTCCCAGCCGGACGGAGAAACATCGATTCCGACTTTGTCGTCTCGTCTAGTCCACTGAATCCCATCGGGCGAGGTCGCGAATCCGATCCGATAAATTTTCGAATGCGTGCGGATAGAGTACCACATCCGGTATTCAGATCTGGACTTTTCGACGTGAGGTCGCCCAAAACCGTATTCGTCTGAGTCCTGCGGTATGATGACGGGATTCCCATGCTTGGGCCACACTATTCCGTCGGTCGACTCAGCATAGGCCACATAGTAAGTCGGGACCAGCTTGCTGTCCGCTGCGATGATGGATGAGCCTGCTGCGTACCACGCCTTCCAGATATTCCCATCCTTGATGATGGCGGCTCCCGAGCGGACCAGAAGTTCCTCTGAACTGCGCTCGAGGACCGGGGTGAGCTGGTGGCGGGTGAAGGTCTCGCCATTGTCGTCACTGAAGGCGAGACCAGTCAGCAGAAGATACCGGGCGCGGGGGGTAAGCTGCCAGCCTGCGTAGTACATCCGCAGCCGGCTTCCGTCGCGCACGACAGATAGCGGGGACACGCCGTTGTCGTCGAAGGCACCGGGCACGCCGATGTCGAGCGCAGGTCGCTCTGAGACCCGGATCACCCGCCGAGGGTCCGAGGCCGCGACATCGACAAACCCCAGGCGTCCAACGTTCTCCTCATCCCGGAAAGCGAGGAAGACCCGAATGGTGCTCTGATCAATCTGAATGGCGGTGGGCAGATATGGATGCGACTGCATCCAGCCCTGGCGTCCATCCGTGTTGAATATCACACCAAGCTTTTCCCAGGTCATGCGGCGTACCCTGCTCCTCACCCTTCGCGCTAACTCTGAAGAGATCCGGGCGGAAAGTTTTTGCAAGCCGTGCGCGCGGTCTGCTCGGGCGCGAGACAGCCGGGCGCCGAGTGGATGCGCGGCCGATCGTCGAAGCTCGCGATGTGAGCGAACTGGTCGCACCTCATCTGAGTCGCCCATCATCGTCGATGAACGAGGGCGACTGTTGATCTCCAGCAGGGCGACCGCTTCGCGTTTGAATTTGTCCGTGCACTCCCGTCTCATCTTCGCCCACCGACATCTTCCCCGTTCACCCTGAGCGTATCAGACGAGTCCGGGGGGGCGACGGAAATCAGAGGTTTCGGGCCCACCGGGCCGCACCGCTACAATGCGACCGCGTAGGTGTCGTGCATCACGGCGCTGCCGCCGAACTCCTCCTTCTGGGTGAGAAGGCCCTGATTCAGGACGCGGCCGCCCTCCTCGGTCGAGATGCCGAAGTCGAAATAGCGCTTCGTCGGCTGGTAGGTCTTGATCAGCGTGCTGAAGAGGAGATCCAGCGCCCCCGCGTCCCGGCCCTGCCGGTTGGACGCGATGTACTGCGCATGCGCGACGTCCGCGGTCTCGAAGATCACGACGCCGCCCACCGTCTCGCCCGCCTGCTCGGCCGTGAACAGTTTGATGTTGTCCGGAAAGCGCCCCGCCAGCATCTCGATCTCCGGCAGGGTGTGAACCGGCGCGACGCCGTGGCGCTCCCGGAGCGTCTGCGCGAGGATGTCCCAGAACTCTGGCCAGCGGCTGTCGGTGCGGACGGTGAGGCCGGCCTTCTGCGCCTTGCCGACACCCCGGCGGCGGCGGGACGAGAGTTCGCCGGGCAGCCGGTAGTCGATCGTCGTGGTGACGTCCCTCCGGACCAGCTGGGCGCCGACACGGAACAAACAGTAGAGGTCGGCCTCGGCGGGCCGGCGGTGATAGATCGACGGGACCGGCTTGTAGATCAGCTTCCTGGCGCCGGCCTGCCTGTAATGGTTGAGGCAATCCTCGAACAGCGTCAGGGTGGCGTCGGTCGACAGGCGGCCGGTCAGGAGTCCGCCGAACGTCAGGCCCTGATGGGAATGGATCGTGTCGCCGTCGACATTCGCGGGAAGCGTCGCCACCAGCGTATCGTCGCGGATGATGAGCAGCGAGGCGTCCGTGAAGCGGTCGGCGTGGTAATCCATGAAGCCGCGATCGAACAGGAAATGTCCGTTCAGAGCCGTGCCATTGTGCGCGTTCCAGGCCGAGGTTTGATCCTGGGTGAACCGCCGGACCGTCACGGTCATCGCTAGCGCGCTCGGCAGAAGCGCGTTGCGGCGATTTTGCGCGGCTCTGCCGGATTGCCTTGGTAGATCTTGTCCGGCTCCGTGGATTGCGCGAGGCTCGACGCCATGCTGATGTAGTTGTCGGGCGCGATCGTGACGCCGTGCCCGATGGCGGCGTTGACGCCGAGGAAGCTGTAGGCCCCGATCCGGCAGAAGCCCGAGATCACCACGTGTGAACTCACGAAGACATTGTCCTCGATGACCGAGCGGTGGCCGATGTGGTTGCCGCTCCAGAGTGTGACGTTGTTTCCAATCTCAACGAAGGGTTGGACGACGTTGTGCTCCAGGATAAAGCAGTTCTCGCCGATCGTGACATTGTGCCAGACGAAGGCCTTCGTGCTGACATACGACGTCAACCTGTAGCCCATGGATTTGACCTGCGCGCAGAGATCGGCACGGACGCGGTTGAGCTTCGAATCGCCGATGGCGACGAAGGCGTCGTACTCCTCGGGCGGGTAGGCCTGCTGCACCTGGGCGAGCGTGATCACCGGCAGATCGTGGTGATGCGGCTGCGTGATGTAAGCCTCGCCGATCGAGAAAGCCTTCACTTCATGGCCACTGTCGTGGGTGAAGTACTCATAGGCCATGCTGGCGATTTCGCCGTTGCCGAAGATGATCAGCGGTTTCATCGATTACGCCTTCATGATGAGGAGATCTTCGCGCCGGTTGGCCATGGGGAGATCCGGCGCCTGAGGTATGACGTAGGCGTCCGCGCCGGCGGCCTGCGCCCGCTGGATGAGCGCCGTGAGCACGGCGTCGTCGATCTTGCCGGGGCTCGGCTCATTGTAGCGGACGTCCGGCTCGGAATCGGTCTGCGTGAAGGCCTTATGAAAGCGCCGGCCGGTCTCGCTCGCGAAGAAGCGCCGCCGCTTCGAGATGTTCGGGATGTCGCCGATCAGGGCACGGCCGCCATCGGCGAGCAGCGCCACGATGCTGTCGAGGAAGGTGAAGGGATTGCCCTCCGCGAACACGTAATGGAAGACGCTGTAGCAGAGGACGATGTCGGCTTGGCCGACCGCATTCCGGACGGCGTCCCGGTTCGCCGGGAACGCGCCGGCGATCTTCGAGGTCACGCCGGCGACGTCGGGCAGCTGCTCGAGCATCTCCGCGCTATCGACGAGGACCAGGCGGTGGTCCCGCTCGCGGCACAGATCAATGAGGCGATGCGGCAGCCCGGCGCATCCGGGCCCGATATCCACGATGGTGGCGCCGGTCCCGAGCAGGGCCGGGAGCTTGGCCGCGATGTCGCGCAGGATCGCCTCCTCGAAGCCGTCGCGATACGTCTCCGGGAAGCCGATCCGCTCGTTGGCGGAGAGGTGCGGATTCTGCGCGAGGGCGCGGAATCCCTCGAACGTGAGGTCGACCTTGGCGAGATCGACGTCGCGGCCGGTCCGGAGGTTCTCCAAGGAACTCGGGCCGTCCTTGGGAGGCCCACCGTCGGCAGCGTTCAGGGGTGACGATGACACGGGGGCCTCCTGTTCCGTTTGGAATCGGCGTCCGAGCCCGGGCGGTCCCGGTCCCGAGACGCTCCAGCTGCCCGAACTGCGCGGCGCGGGGAACCGGCCGCGGATCTTAGGACTGCTGACGGCCCCGGGCTCAGCGGTCCGAGGCTGTAGATCTCACGCCGGGCCGTGGCGCTGGTTCGAGGCCATGGCCGCACGGCAGGCGAGCACGACGTGCCGGATTTCCTCTTCCTGAAGATGGGGCCCGATGGGAAGGCTCAGGATCTCTCGACCGAGGACGCGGCCCAGACGCCTCTCCCCCGCGATCGAGACGCCCGCATAGGCTTCGGCATCTGCCGGTGCGATCGGGTAATGAATCTGCGTGCCGACCCCCGCCTCGTCGAGCCGCGCCGCCAGCGCATCCCGCTGCCCGGATCGGACGACGAACAGGTGCCAGACGGGATCGGTGCGCGGATCGACCTGCGGAAGAGCGAGGTCCGTATCGGCGAGGCCGTCTCGATACGCGGCCGCGACGGCGCGGCGCCGGCTGTTCCAGTCGTCGAGATGGCGCAGCTTGATGCGAAGCAGCGCGGCCTGAAGCTCGTCGAGCCGCGAGTTCACCCCCTGCTGCCGATGCACGTATTTCTCGCGCGAGCCGTAATTGGCGAGTTCGCGGATCCGGCGCGCGACTGCGGTGTCGGACGTGGTCACGGCCCCGCCATCGCCCAGAGCGCCCAGATTCTTGCCCGGATAGAAGCTGAAAGCGGCGGCGTCGCCGAGGCTGCCCGTCCGCCGCCCGGCGAAGGTCGCGCCGTGGGCCTGCGCGGCATCCTCGATGCAGACGAGATTATGCCGGTGCGCGAGGGCGCGCAGCGCCTCCATGTCGGCCGGCTGGCCGTAGAGGTGGACCGGCATGATGGCCTTCGTCCGGCTGCTGACAGCCCGCGCGGCTCCGGCCGGGTCCATGTTGTAGGTCGACGGATCCGGATCGACGGAGACCGGCTTCGCGCCGACCTGGCTCACCGCTAGCCAAGTCGCGATGAAGGTGTTCGACGGCACGAGCACCTCGTCGCCGGGACCGATCCCGTAGGCGCGCAGGATCAGGATCAGGGCGTCCAGGCCGTTGGCGACGCCGACCGCATGCTCGGCCTCGCAATAGGCGGCGAACTCCGATTCGAAAGCTTCGACCTCCTCACCCAGGACGTATCGCGAACGGTCCAGGACGCGGTGCCACGCGGCGTCGAGGTCGGCGCGGACGGTGTCGTGGGTGCGGCCGAGATCGAGAAACGGAACCTTCATCGCGGGCCTCCCCTACCGGCTTCCCACGGCGCGCAAGAATGTGTCGTAGTCCCTGTAATAGTCGCTCTCCTCGTAGTGCTGCGAGGCCAGGGAGAGACACACTGCCCCACCGGAGAACTCGTCGATATCGCGCCACACCATGCGCGGGACATAGAGGCCGATGTTGGGTCGATTGAGCAGAAACGTCTGGCGCGTGCGGCCGTCATCCAGGTGGACTTTGAAGCTGCCGGAGATCGCGATCAGGACCTGCTGCAGCTCTTTGTGGCTATGCCCCGCGCGCACCGCGCCGTGCGAGACATCGTAGATGAAATAGACGCGTCGGATGTCGAACGGCACATCCTTCTCGGCCTCGATGGGCGTCAGCGCTCCCCTGTGATCGAGGATGTGGCGAAACTCGATCAGGTGTGGCTGAGTCATCGTTCCCCCGCCGAAATGCCGGCTCTCTGACGTCGACCCTCGACCGCGAAACATACCATGGACCGTGCCGAGGCCCCTTCGCGTCCGGAGCGCGGTCCGATGTCGCGAAGCCCTCTAAGCGCAACGCGACCGATCCGCAACGGTCGGACTCTACTTCCGCGAGCCTTGTCGAACAAATGCAATTACTGATCTATTGTCCATCGGCTCGCCGCGGGAATGGAAGAGCGCCGAGCAGTCGGCCCACGACCGACCGTCCGGCGACCGCAGGCGCGACGGGCGGCACCTGCGGCGATAGCACCGGGGTTGGCTGCGCCAGAGATCCGAGGGCCGCGACCACCGCGCTCGGCGCGACGTGGTAGCTGGCGTGGAAGGCGTGGCCGTCCTCGTTCGTCGTCTGGCCGCGCAGGAACGTGATCCGCGCGCCGCCGGCCTCGATGAAACTGGTATAGCCCCGGAAATTGAAGCTCAGGTTGGCGTGGATCAGGCCGAGGATCCGGCAATCCGGGCGGCAGAACAGTCCGTTGGTGAGCGCCGAACTCGACGAGCCGACGATGATGTCGGCGGCGTGGAACGCGTCGACCTGTTCGAGGAACGTCATCGTCTCCGGAGTGATGACCTCGAAGCCGTGCGGCCGGAGCGCCTCGGCGATCTCGACCTCGTTGACGAGCTGGCGCTGCGCGAAGGCCTTGCGCGAGATGAACAGCCGGCGGCCGGTGCGGTCGCTCAGGGCCCCGCGCGCGCGCGCGCTGTGGAGGATGCGGGCGCGCAGATCGACCAGGATGTCGGCGGGCCAGATCGTGTCGTAGACCGGCTGCCCCGGCCGCATCTCGAACGGGAAGAAGGCGGGCACCGGCGCGAGGCCGAGCCGGCCGAACGCCACCGGCCGGCTCGGCAGCTTGATGATCGGGCGGTCGCGCGTGTCGAGGAGCCGGACCACCTCCTCGTGGGTCGCCGGCATGTGGTCGTCGATGCAGAGCGGGATGCCGTCCGGGCAGCACGGGTCGTTGTAGGCGAGCATGCGCGGCACGAACTCGCAGAACCAGTGGCCGTAATTCCGGCTCTGGAGCCCGAACATCGACAGGCCGGCCTCGATCGACAGGCTGTCCTCCGGAACCTCGACGAGGGCCCGCCTCTCCCCGAAGGCCGCCATCACGATCTGGTCCGGGTTGACCCCGTCCTGGAGCAGCACGTCCCGCCGGCGGGGATGGGCGGCGAGGTCATAGATCAGGTGGCCGTCCTTCACGACGAGGTTGCTGCGCGGGAAGGCGTGGCAGCCGTCGACGAACGCGAGGTACTGGCTCGGCGCCTCCAGATCCCCCGGCTCAGAGGTGAGGGGCGGCGGCGGCTCGGTGAACTTGAGCTCCGGTGCCTGGATCGGCCGGGGCGGCCGGAGCTCGGCGTAGTCGATGCCCGGCCGGCCGGCCAGGGACGCGGCGGCGACCATGTCGTAGCCGGCCAGGGGGCCGGCGCCGATCAGCCGGCGGGTCGTCTCGTGCAGGGCGACGGCCGCGTCGAAGTCCCCGGCCTCGATCAGCGCGTCGAGCTGGAGCCGGCGCAGATTCTTGATCTTCTTGGCGAGCGGATCCCCGTCCCGCGAGACGAGGCCGGGCGCGCCGCCGTTGAGATCCAGGGCGAGGCGGTAGCACTGGACGCTCGCCTCGGCCTCGCCGCGCAGCTCCAGCAGCCACGCCCTGTCGATCAGCTCCTCCATGATCCGCGGGCGCAGCCGGTTCGCGTCCGCGGCGCGCAGGCGCGCGACGACCGGATCCGCCTCGGCGAAGCGTCCGCGGGCGCAGAGGTCGCGCAGGCGCGCCTCCGCGGCGGCCAGGGTCCAGCGGCCGCCATCGCGGCCCGCCAGGATGGCCGCGAGGTCGTAGGCCTGGGCCGCGAGATCGGGCGCGCCGCCCCCGTCCAGCCGGAACGCCAGGGCGTCGAGATGGCGGATCATCGTGCCGGGGCTGGTCCCCGCCGCCGCCGGGTCGGCCGCGAGCGCGCCGAGCCGCGCGATCAGGTCGGCCTGGCCGCCGCGATGATCTCTGATCAGGTCCAGGAAGTGTGACATGTTCCGCGTGCTCGACCGGCCCGTTCCCGGCCTCGACGTGGTGCCAACCTCGGACGGCCGCCGGCAGGAGCGGGGCCGCGCATCGGGCGCCGTGGCAGGAGCCCACCCTTAGCGTCCCGCCGCGGAACTGGTAAATCCCCGTTCCGAACGGGTCGGCCGTGGCTTCGCGCGCCGGCCGCCGCCCGCGGCGTTGGGCCGGCGCACGGGCGGGAGATGAGGAAAGCCTTCGGATGCCGGAATCGGGGAGCCTTGAGATCGGCGGTGACCGGATCGCGTCGGTCCGGACGCTGGCGGCCGGCCGGCAGGCCGGGCGCGACGGGGCGCTGTGCGCCATGGAAGCGGTCGCCCATCTCGCCGGGGAGCCGCTCTCGGACCGGCCGGCCTGCGCGTCGCCCGTGATTGCCGCCTTCGTCCGCACGTGGAGCGACGGCCTGCCGCAGGCGGCGCGCGACGGCCGCATCCTCCCCCTGCTTCCCCGCCTCGTCGGGACGCGCGGTTCGGAACCCGTCGAGCGACGCCGGGCCGGGATGGTGGCCGACTGGCTCGTCCGCGTTCACCTGCCGGCATGGTTCCACCTCGCCAAGCTGAACGTCGAGGCCGACGTGCTGGCCGGCTTGCCCGAGATCCGCGATCTGGGGGATCTCGCCGGGCTGTGCGACGACCTCCGACGCGCCCGCAAGCGGGCGGCGATCGCCAATCTCACCCTGCGCCAGACCGGCCCCTACGTGCGGGCGGCGGCCTGGGACGTCGCACAGCGGGCGGCCTGGACGGCGATCCGCGACGACCTGGAAGCGGCCGGCGGCCCGATCCTCGCCGCCGCCTGGGACACCGCCTACGCGGCGGCCTACGCGGCGGCCCGCGCCTCCGGCAAGGCGCCCCTGGAGCCGACCCGGCGCGCGCTGGAGGACACCGCCCAGACGCTGCTCGAGCGCCTGATCGCGGCGGGCGAGGCCGGGTCCGACGGCGCCCTCACCGCCGATCCGCGGCCATGAGCGGCGCCGCCGGCGAGCTGCCCGGGCCGGGGCTCGCGGGCGCCCGATGCCTCGTGCTGGGCGGCGGCGGGTTCCTCGGGCTGAACCTGTGCAACCGCCTCGCGGCGGCGGGGGCCGAGGTCACGTGCTTCAGCCGCAGCCACCCGCAGGCCGAGGTCCTGGACCGGCGCGTTGCCCGGGTGTCTGGCCAGTTCTCCGACCGCCTCGCCCTCGCCAACGCGGTGGAGCGCCAGGACGTCGTCTTCCACCTGATCGCCGGCTCGATTCCCGAGAGCTCCAACCGCGACCCGTCGGCGGAACTCTCGGCCGCGCCGATCGCCACTTTGCATCTCCTGGAGATCTGCCGCTCGGCGCGGATCGGCAAGCTCGTGTTCGCGTCCTCCGGCGGCGCGATCTACGGGATCCCGGGCGCCATCCCGATCCCCGAGCGGGCGCCGACCGACCCGATCTCGGCCTACGGCATCAGCAAGCTGATGATCGAGAAGTCGCTGTACCTCTACCGGCACCTGCACGGGATCGACTACCAGATCCTGCGGATCGCCAACCCGTACGGACGCTTCCAGCTCGGCACCAAGCACCAGGGCCTGATCGGCAGCTACATTCACCGCGTCCTCACCGACCAGCCGCTGGAGGTCTGGGGGACCGGCGCGGTGGTGCGCGACTTCCTCCACATCGACGACGTGAGCGACGCCTTCCTGGGGGCCGTCGCCTATCGGGGGCCGCACAAGGTGCTGAACGTCGGCAGCGGCCGGGGCCTGAGCGTCAACGAGGTCATCGCCGAGCTGAAGGTGGCCTTCGGGCGGGACCACCTCCCCTGCGTGCACCGGCCGAGCCGCGCCGCCGACGTGCCGGCCAACGTGCTCGACACCGCGCTGATCCGGTCGGAACTCGGCTGGCAGCCCCGCGTCCCCCTGCAGGCGGGTCTCACCGGGACCATCACTTGGATGCGCGCCCACCTGGCCCGGTCGCGGGCGGCTGACGTGCCCTCCGGCGCCGGCTGACCGGCCGGATGATCACGCCGCCCCGGAGCGGCCACGTTTGTCGGCGACAGCGCGCGGCATCGATCCGCGAGGAGACCCCATGTCCTTCCTGCACGATCTGCCGATCGCCGACCTGATCGCGCATTACGGCTACCTGGCGATCTTCGTGATCATCACCCTCGAGAGCGCCGGACTGCCCCTGCCCGGCGAGACGGTGCTGCTGACCTCGGCGGCCTACGCGGGCAGCACCGGCAACATCAACATCGCCGTCGTCGTGGCGATCGCCGCGACCGCCGCCATCCTGGGCGACAATGCCGGCTACTGGGTCGGCCGCCGCTGGGGCCTGCCCCTGCTCCTGCGCAAGGGCCACCTGATCGGGCTCGACCACGGCCGGCTCAAGCTCGGCCAGTACCTGTTCCGCCGGCATGGCGGGAAGATCGTGTTCTTCGGCCGCTTCACCGCGATGCTCCGGGCCTACGCGGCGGTCCTGGCCGGCGTGAACAAGCTCGACGCCCGCCGCTTCATGGCCTTCAACGCCCTCGGCGGCGTGGCCTGGGCCTCGATCATGGGGTTCGGCGCCTACCTGTGCGGCCGCTCGATCGAGAACGTGATGGGTCCCGTCGGCCTCGGGCTGCTGGCCTTCGTCCTGCTGGGCGCCGTCGCCCTGTGGCTGTTCATGCGCCGGCACGAGGCGCGCCTGATGGTCGCCGCCGAGGCCGAGATCCCGGGGCCGCTCGGCGGGGGGCTCGGCGAGGCGCGGGCCGAGCCTGTCCCGGGGCCTGTCCCGGCGCACGGCGGCGTGGACCCGGATAGCCGGGTCCAGGCGGAGTTCCAGAATCAGATCGCGGCGCTCCTGGCGGAGCGGGAGCGCGCGGCACCGCAGCCCACCGCGCGCGCGGCCGCCCAGACCCGGCGCGCGCCCTGGCCCCTGTGGTTCAAGATCCCCGTGCTGCTCGTCGCCGCCGGCGCCGGCATGGCGGTGATCTCCTGGCACGACGGCGTCACCGGCGGCTTCTACGGACGGCTCATCGGGCATGTTGGGATCCTCGGCATCGCCCTGATCGTCGCCGTCCCCGCCCTCCTCCTGCTGGTGGTCGGCCGGCGGCTCCCGCGTCTTGAGGACGAGGCCGACGCGGAGTCCGAGGAGGCCGTCGGGCTGGCGGCGTGACCGCCGCGCCGGACGGCCCTCGCGCTCGGGCTGCAGGGTTGACCGGTCCGGGGGCCGATCGTACAGCCGGCCTCGACCCGACAGGGGCGCCCAGTCGCGCCGGCCTCCCGCCGGCGGCCGCGTGCCCGAGACCCGTCGGGCCCCGCGACTGAGACGGAGCCGACCTTGGCCGAGGACGTAGAGGCGCTGCGGGCGGAACTCGCCGAGACCCAGGCGCGGCTCAAGGAAGCGCAGGGCGAGCTGGCCCGGCTGGTGCGTCTCGCCGAGGCGGATCTCCAGCGCCGGCGTCCCGGCGAGCAGTCGAGCGTCGTCGCCTCGTCGGTGCGCCGCCCCGCCGCCAAGGAGGTCGCGGCCCGGATCGCCCGGTTCGCTCACCTCTACCGGGAAGCCGCCGAGGCCTCCCCGGACCGCGCCCCGGTCGTGCCCGAGCAGACGATGCTCGCGTGGCTGGAGACATCCGGCCTGTTCGACCGCCAGTTCTACCTTGCTTGCAACGACGACGTCGCCAGTGCGGGGGCCGATCCGATGATGCACTACTACAATCACGGATCGGAGGAGGCGCGCCTGCCCTCGACGCTGTGAGGGCCGGTCGACGGCGCGGGCGCATTGCGGGATGATGGGTCTCGAAAGTCTTTGTCCGCTCCGTGATCGATCGCGGCAAGTATAAAATCAGAAGAGGGTCCGATAGACTTCGTGATCGTCTCTATCGGCCGCGTTGACCCTCCCCGTCCCGTGATCTAGGGAGCGGCCGGACGGGGCGCGTGCGAGGGATCAGACCGATGCAGGACGGTGCAGGCGCGAGCGCGCCGGGCTCGACCGCGGCTCCGCCCGCGCTCGAGCCGTGGCAGGACGACTTCGCCACGATCTACGCCAGCGGCCTGTTCGACCATATCGGCTACGCGACGCGCTATCCCGATGTCGGCCTGACCGACCTGTCGCCCCTCGAGCACTACGTGAAGTACGGCGCCCGGCTCGGGCGCCGGCCCCGGGCCGACTTCACCGCGCCGCCGGACGAGACCTTCGACGGCAGCTTCGTCAATCCCTTCGCGGCCTGGATCCGGGGGCGCGCCGAGACCCAGCCTGCGCCGGCCTGGAACCGGCCGGTCGTCTCGGTCGTGTGCATCAGCTACAACCAAGCGGCCTTCATCCGGCAGACGCTGGAGAGCATCCTCGGGCAAGCCACGGATTTCCCCTTCGAGCTGCTGGTCGGCGACGACCGCTCCACGGACGGGACCGCCGAGATCATCGCCGAGTACGCCGCGCGCCACCCCAACCTCGTGGCGGTCCTGCGCAGTGAGAATCTCGGGCCCAACAGGAACTTCGCCGACCTCACGGCCCGTGCCCGCGGCGAGTTCGTGGCGATCTGCGAGGGCGACGATTACTGGACCGACCCGCGCAAGCTCCAGCGGCAGGTCGATTTCCTGCGGGCGCGCCCGGAATTCACCCTCTGCTTCCACCGGGTGCGCGTCGTCTACGAGGACATGCCGGGGGTCGACGAGCTGTACCCGAAGCAGTGCAGCCCGCAGCCGTCGCTGTCGGACCTCGTGGCGCACAACTTCGTCCAGACCAACAGCGTGCTCTACCGCTGGCGCTACCACGGCGAGGAGGCGTTCGTGTTCGACGAGGGCATCGCCCCCGGCGACTGGTACGTCCATCTGATGCATGCCGAGGTCGGGCGCGTCGGCTTCCTGCCGGAGGTGATGGCGGTCTACCGCAAGCACGCCGCCGGGATGTGGGCGACCTACGCCACCGAACTCGCCCGCCACAAGAAGCTCGGCAACTCCGAGATCGCGTTCTTCCGCAAGCTGCGCGGCCATTTCGGCGGCCGCTACGCGGCGGGCTACGAGGGCGCGCAGAAGTCGATCTTCCGGCGGCTGGCCGAGGCCTACCTCGACGAGGAGGACGTGCCGAGCCTCGGGCGCCTGATCGAGGCCAATCCCGACATCGCCCGGGATGCCTTGAGCGACATGGGCCTCGACGCGCCGGATGACCTTTCAGGAGAGCCGGAGGCCCTGCGCGCGTGGCTGCTGAAGCAGCTGACCGTCAGCGTCATCGTCACGGCCTACAACCACGCCGCCGATATCGGCCGCTGCCTCGACGCGGTGCTGGGCCAGCGCGGCCTGTTCCGGCTGCAGGTCGTGATCGGCGACGACAAGTCTACCGACGGCACCGCGGAGATCGTCGAGCGATACCGGGCGCGCGACCCGGAGCGGATCGCGGTGCGGCCCCGGCCGCACAATCTCGGCATGCTGCGCAACATGCAGGACTGCCTCGCCGCCTGCACGGGCCGGTACGTCGCCTTCTGCGAGGCGGACGATTACTGGCTGTCGGACCGCAAGGTCACCATGCAGATGCGGATGCTGCGCAACGACCGCAAGCTGGACATGTGCTTCAACTGGGTGCTGCTCCACTACCCGGCGACCGGCTCCTACGTCCCGCACGACGAGCAGGGCCGCTATCCCACCGGCCCGATCAGCTTCCCGGTCCTGGCCAACTCGCCGCTCACCGCCAACTTCTCCTGCTGTTTCTACCGCGCCGAGGCTCTGCGGCGGGTTCCGGAGGCCTACTACGCGAACGCCTCGGCGGCCGACTGGCTGATGAACCTCTACGTCGCCGACAAGGGCCGGATCGCGTTCCTGCGGGAACTGCTCTCGGTCTACACGGTCCAGGAGAAGGGCCAGTGGTCGGGCCTGCCGGAGGACATCAAGAACGCCCGGATCGCCCAGTACCAGAAGGAGTTCGCCGGCATCTTCGGCGAGGGGCGCGGCTTCGAGAAGTACGAGGTCGGCTGCACGGTGGCCGAGCTCGACGGCGAGCTGCCGGATTCCTTCGCCCGTGCGAACCTGGAGTCCCCCCAGGACCGGGTCTGGGCCGAGATCCGGGACGGGCAGGTGGTTCTGGCCGGCTGGGTCGTCTCGGCGAGTCGCGCAAAGGCGACGCTGATCGTCGAGGCCGACGGCGAGGTCCAGCGCATCCCCGTGGACGTCCACCGGCCGGACGTGATCGCGGCGGTGCTCGGCGACATGCCGACCACGATGGAGGAGGCCCGCTGCGGCTTCCGCTTCACCCTGCCTTACGCGCTCCACCTCGAGGTGCTGCTCTCCATCGAGGTCGAGCACGAGGTCGTGCCCTGGCTCTCGGTGATCTTCACCCACCGGGTCAAGCGGGCGGTCGAGCAGAGCTGATCGCGGGTGGGGCGTCGCGACACGCGGGGCCGCGCCCTTCGGGCCGGCCCTATCGCCGCCGACCGCCGAGGAGCTGCCGCACCCGGGCCAGCGGCGTGCGGGCGCGGGCCCGGTCCAGGGCCCCGCGGATCTCGGCGGCGAGCCGCGTCGCGACGATCTCGCGGGCGGGATCGTCGTAGTGGACGATGTCGTAGAAGGTCCCCTCCTCCCGGTCGCGGAAGATCCCGCTGAGGTCGAGGGCCGTGAAGGTGCGCCGGTACGGGCGCCGCGCCGCGAGCTGCGCGGTGAACGCCTCCAGCTTGGCGTATTGCCGGTCGAGATAGGCCAGGAACGCCCCCGAGGCGACGCCGCTTTCCACCTCGGTGAGGTGGCGCTTGCGCAGGATCGTCGGCTGCAGGACGCTGACGATCGGCACCCCGTGGTCGTGCGACAGCTTGGTCAGTCGGTGCGCCGCCAGTTCGTAATGGTAGACGATCGCGTCCTCCCAGCCGGGGCTCTGCCAGCCCACCTCGAACCGTAGCCGCTTCAGCTCCTCGTAGATCAGCGTGATCAGTGCCTCGTAGGATAGGCCGTCCTCGCGGGCGCGGGGATCGTGCGTGTCGAAGAAGTGGTCGTAGAGCCGCTGGGCGATGAAGGCGTTGTAGGGGTGGCCCGGCCGGGGATCGTAGGTCCAGGGCTGGAACAGGTCGGTGCTGCCGCTCAGCACGAGGATCGCGTCGGGGCTGTATGTCACCAGGCGCGACCAGATCAGGTGCGTCATCTGCGTGAGGCAGCTCGACATCACTCCGAAATTGTAGACCTTCGCGCTCTCCAAGCCGTCGGCCCGCAGAATCCGCTCGATGCGGCCCGGCAGGGTGTTGGCGATGTCGCCGCCGTCGATCGTGGTCGAGTCGCCGACGACCAGGATCCGGGTCTCGCCCTCCGGCTTGCGCGCGCCGATCGGGACGGCGTTCAGGAAGCCGTCCGCGTCGAACGGGACGCCGTAATGGCTCGCCCCCGGCTTGCCGGCGAACTGGATGAACGGGCTCGGATAGCGGGTGTTCGAGTCGAGATAGCCGAAATGGTGCAGGAACTTGCGCCGCCGCGCCGCATCCTCACTCTCCGGCGGGGCCCAGATCTGCTCGACGCCCGGGGCGGTCAGAGCCGCCATCATCGCGTCCCTGAGCGCCGCGTAGCCGGCGGCGTTGAGCCGGACGCCGTCGTCGCTGAGAGCGGGCCTGAGCGCGCCCGTCCCGGTGGCCAGGACGGCGTCGTAATCGATGAACTGCGCGCCGTACGCCTGCACGTGGTCGCGCAGCCACGCGTTGACCTGCCCGATGAGCGGGATGGGCAGGCCGGCTGCGGCTGGCGCGGCCGGATCCACCGGCGGGATCGAGCCGACCCAGGTCCGCACGTAGAGGTCGCGCGCGTCCCGCAGCATCGCGGTGAAGTCGGCTACGATGCTGTCCAGCGACGGCGCGGCCTTGCCGCTGAGGATGTCGTCGCGGCCGCCGATGAGGTGCAGGCCGCGGGCTCCGTAGAGGGCGATGTCGGAGCACAGCCGCCGTCCCATGTCCCGGGTGGACTGCCCGGCAATTCCGCGCGCGACCGTCTGGGGTCCGGAGAAGAGCGGCGGTGTCTCGGCCACCAGCTCCGCCGTGACCGAATCGCCGAAGAACAGGATCGGCCCGAACGGGAACAGCGGCTTGTCCTGCATCGGCGTGCTCATGCCGTCGCGATCCGGGGCGGCGTCAGCGCGCCGCGAAGATCTCGATCCCGTCGAGATGCAGGTGCTGCTCCTCGTCGAGATCGATCTTGAGGTAGCGGAACCGCGCGTTGTCGAACCGCAGGTGGAGGGGCAGGCCGGGATGGCAGTGGGCGTCCACGGCGTCGAAGACGAGGCTGTAGTCGTTGTCAGTCTCGCCCAGCCAGACCCGCATCAGCTGCGCCCGCTCGCTGAGCTGCCCCCAGCGATTGTAGATCCGGATCTCCGAGACCCGCTCGACCGCGCCGAGATCGAGGACGAACCAGGGGTTCCGGTCGAGCCCGGTGTGGAAGAAGAAGGACGGGTCGCCGGTGGTGCGCGCGCCGTAGGTGCCGGTCGTGCCCGACCAGGGCGAGGCGGAGCTCGCCGTCCAGGTCTTGCCCAGCGCGATGTTCTCGGAGGGGCGCATCGCCACCAGCGTGTCCATCTCCAGCTCGTCGATCAGCGTCCGGATCTGCTTGGACGGCTGCCGCAGGGGCGGGATCTCCAGCTCGAGCTTGTAGATCAGGTTCGACAGGATGCTCTGGTCGAAGCGGTGGTCGATGAAGCCCTCGAGATCCGGCAGGCCCATCTGGTTCGGGATGTCGGTGACGACCCGCGGGTCGCCGGCGTAGCGCAGCCACTCGGCCACGAGCCGGCGGGTGGCGGGGCTGACCATGAAGGCGATCCAGGAGGCCTGGATCTGGTCGGCGTCCCAGTAGCGCGCCGCGTCGCACTCCATCAGCACGAAGCAGTCGCGCTTGGTCCAGGCCCGCTGCGGCTTGCCGTGCAGCACGCCCACCGCGACCCGGCGCTCCGAGCCGTCGAGCCAGGTGAGCAGCGGCGCCACCGGCGGCAGCGGGTCGTCGCCGACCGCCTGCATGCCGGTGTCGCTGAAGACGACGAAGTCGCCGTCGCGGCGCTTCTCCAGCGCCTCGGCGATGATGTAGGGCTTCCAGGCCCAGTTGCCGGCGCCCCGGGACCGGTCGAGGATCTCCCGGTGCGCGCGGTAGAACGGCGTCTCGCGCAGCCGGTCGGGGGACCAGCTCTCGATCGTGTCGAAATCGCCCGTGGCGGCGGCCGAGGCCACCAGCCGGCGCTGGCTCTCGACGTAGTGGTACTTGGCGGCGAAGCTGACCAGGGTGGTGTGGCGCGGCCGGAGCCGGCGCCGCAGCCGCATCAGCACCTCGGCCCGGTGCATGTCGAAGGCGTTGACGCGCAGGGCCTCCGGGGATGGGTCAGCGCTGGCCAAGTCTGTCCTCCGGCGGTGGCTCGAGGGCTTGTCACCGGTTTTGCCGGCTTCGGCAAGGCGGCCGCGGCGGGGCCGGGCTCAGGCGTCGTCGAACGCGAGCTTCTCGGCCGGATACGCGAGCATCAGAGCGCGGCGCTCGGGCGAGTTGTCCCACTCGCCGACCTTCGTGTAGTCGCCGGCGAGGTCCAGCACCTCGACGACCCGCCCGATGGTCGGGATGCTCTTGAAATGCTGCGGCCAGCCGGAGGCGAAGTAGAAGACCTGCTCGACGTGCTCGGAGAGCTGGCAGACCCCCGGCCCGAAGGTGCCGAGCCCGAAGACGAGGTAGCGCCCGTTCATCAGCGCCGCGACGTCGTCGATCAGGGAGCCGCTCTGGGTCGTCAGCGGCACGCCGATCTCGGCGATCCACGCTTCCAGCACCGGGATCACCGGGTTGAGCCGGTTCTCGAACACCATCTTGATCCGGGCGATGCGGCCCTCTGCCAGGAGCCGCCGGATCACCATCTGGTAGAAGGCGAGCGGCGGCTGCGGGTAGGTCGGCGCCACCCAGGTGCTGAAGATGTCCCCCGAGCGGATGTGGATCAGCAGCTCGTCGTCGGGCTTGGCGGGGATCTCCGCCGGCAGCCGGTTGAACAGCGGTCGGATGCAGGTCCGCACGATGTCCCGGGTCTCGTCGGGGCCGAGGGTGCCGGCGAGCTGCTGGATCCCGAGGTCGAAGTACATTCCCGACAGGAAGGCGCCGTCCGGCGGCAGCGGCTCCGAGCCGGGGATGAAGGTGAGGCCGCCGCAGGTCAGGGGGCCGGTCAGGCCGATCACCTCGCTCCGGTCGGCGGCCGGGAGCTTGATATATTTCAGGTTCAGGTTGCGGGCGATGCCGATGGCGAGCAGCAACTGGATCAGGCAGTTGCCGAAGGCGCCGCACTCGTAGAGCGCGAGGCCGACCAGGGCGCGGGACCGCGGCCGCTCGGCGCTGACGAGGCGGTAGGAGACGTAAACGTTCGCGCCGGGCTGCTCGTCGGCCATGTCGAAGGGCACGTCCAGCACGCGCCGCAGGGCGATGAGGTCGAAATCCGCCCGGTCGCACAGCACCTGCACCGCCGGCGGCTCGCCTGCGGTGACGCCGTCCGGAGCGACGCGGATATGGCGCGCCCAGGCGCCCTCCCCGGCGGCGAGCACCAGGGTCGCGGGCCCGCTCCGGGCCGCGTCGAGATCGGGCTCGCGCCAGACCTGCCCGTCGTCGGAGACGGCGAGGCGCGGCGGTGCCGCGCTGGCGGCCGCGACCTCGACGCGGCGGACCGGGCAGCGGAAGCCGAGATCGACCTGGAAGCTCGGGGGGCCCGCCGGGCGGTCGGTCTCGCCGGCCGCGGGTGCCGCGCCGAGCCAGGGCCGGCCGAACGCCGCATCGATCAGGTCGCCGTTCATCGCGTCTCGCGCTGCGCAGGGAGCGGTCCGGGGCCCGCGCCCCGAGCCCCCTCTTTGCCGGGCGAGCCCGCTCTGTCGAGGCGGGCGCGTGTCCCGTGACCCCGTCGCAGGGCGACGGGGCGTGCCCGTCGGCTAGCCGTCGAGTCCGAGCATCAGCCCGAGATTCTGCACGGCCGCCCCGGAGGCGCCCTTGCCGAGATTGTCGAGGCGCGCCACCAGCACCGCCTGCCCGTGCTCGGCCGAGCCGAACACGCGCAGCTCCAGCCGGTCGGTGTCGTTGAGATCCTCCGGCTCGATCTTCTCGCGGTGCGCGCCGGTTCCGGCGCCCGGCACCACTTCCACCAGCCTCTGACCGGCGTACCAGTCGCGCAGGGCCGCCTCGAGGTCGGAGGCCGTGGGCCGGCCCGGCAGCGTCTCGAGGTGGAGCGGCACGCTCACCAGCATGCCCTGCCGGAAGTTGCCCACCGACGGCACGAAGATCGGCCGCCGGGTGAGCCCGCTGTAGCGCTGCAATTCCGGCAGGTGCTTGTGGGCGAAGCCGAGGCCGTAGAGCTGGAACGGCGGCGCCGTGCCCTGCTCGTAGGCCTCGATCATGCTCTTGCCGCCGCCGCTGTAGCCGCTGACCGCGTTGACGCTGATCGGGTGGTCGGCCGGGATCAGGCCGCCCTCCACCAGCGGGCGCAGGAGCGCGACGCCGCCGGTCGGGTAGCAGCCCGGATTGGCGACCCGCCGGGCGCGGGCCACCGCCGCGCCCTGCTCCCGGGTCAGCTCCGGGAAGCCGTAGGTCCAGCCCTCCGCCACCCGGTGGGCGGTGCTGGCATCGAGGACGCGCGGGCCGCCGCCGGGCAGGCTGTCGGCCAGAGCCACGGTCTCCCTGGCGGCCTCGTCCGGCAGGCAGAGCACGACGAGGTCGACCTCGGCGAGGAGCGCGCGCTTGGCCTCCGGATCCTTGCGGTGCTCCGGGGCGATGCTGCGCAGGGCGACCCGCCCGTCGCGCTCCAGGCGCTCGCGGATGCCGAGACCGGTGGTGCCGGCCTCTCCGTCGATGAACACGGTGGGCTTCGTCGCGCCTGCGCCAGACATCGCTCGTCTCGCTCTCTAGAAAAATGCCTCGCCGCCCGAGTCGGGCACCGCGGCCGGGAATCAGGTGCGCGCGGTGCGACAGGCTGTCAACGACCGTGCAGCGGCCTGAAAACGCGAAAGGGCGGCTCCCGCAGGAACCGCCCTCTCCGTGACACCGGTGTGACCGGGTATCAGCGCTTCGAGAACTGGAAGCTGCGGCGGGCCTTCTTGCGGCCGTACTTCTTGCGCTCGACCACGCGAGCGTCGCGGGTGAGGAAGCCCTCACGCTTCAGCGGGGCGCGCAGCTCCGGCTCGTAGTAGGTCAGGGCCTTCGACAGGCCGTGGCGCACCGCGCCGGCCTGGCCGGAGAGGCCGCCGCCCGCCACCGTGACGGTGATGTCGTACTGGTCGACGCGGCCGGCGATCTCCAGCGGCTGGCGCAGGATCATGCGCAGCACCGGGCGGGCGAAGTAGATCTCCACCGGGCGCTTGTTGATCGTCACCGTGCCGCTGCCGGGCTTGATCCAGACGCGGGCGACCGCGTCCTTGCGCTTGCCGGTGGCGTAGGCGCGGCCCTGCGCGTCCAGCTTCTGGACGTGGACGGGGGCCTCGTTGGCGGGGTCGACCGCGCCGGTGTTCGACCGGTTGAGGTCGGCGAGGGACTGCAGGGTCGCCATGATCAAGCGCTCACGTTCTTGCGGTTGAGGGCGCCGACGTCGAGCGCCTGCGGCTGCTGGGCCTCATGCGGGTGCTCGGTGCCCTTGTAGACGCGGAGATTGCCGAGGATCTGGCGAAAGAGCGGGCCGCGCGGCAGCATGCGCTCCACGGCCTTCTCCACCACGCGCTCGGGGAACCGGCCCTCGAGGATGAACTTGGCAGTCCGCTCCTTGATGCCGCCCGGATAGCCGGTGTGGTAGAAATAGCTCTTCTGATTGTACTTACGCCCGGTGAACTTCACCTTCTCGGCGTTGATGACGATGACGTTGTCGCCGCAATCGACGTGGGGCGTGTAGGCGGCCTTGTGCTTGCCGCGCAGGCGCATCGCCACGATCGACGCGAGGCGGCCGACGACGAGGCCCTCCGCGTCGATCACGATCCACTTCTTGTCGACCTCGGCGGGCTTCAGCGAGGTGGTCTTCATAGCCAAATCCCAGGGGTTCCGACGGACCGGACCCCGACGCGTCGGGATCCGCGGACATCGGGGTGCCGAAAAACGAGCCGCCGCGTGGAGCACACGCGGCGGCGGTGCCGGGTGCATAGACCGCCCCGGATGCCGGGTCAATAGAGAAGTGCGCGATCCCGAAAAGTCTATTCCGATCAGTGGTTTGATGGTTGAGGTATCAGAATACCGCTAGCCGTCGGAGCGCCGGCCACGCTCCGCGATGGTCAGCTTCTGGACGCCCTTGGCCGCCAGCACCGGTTTCCGGGCGCTGAGGATCCGGGAGTTCACGCCGGTCCAGCCGATCTCGCCGGAGAGCCGGCCGTACTCGATCTTGGGGCAGCGGTTCATGATCACCGTCAGTCCGCGCGCCTCGGCCCGGGCGGCGGCCGCGTCGTCGCGCACGCCGAGCTGCATCCAGATCGTCTTCGGCGGCGGCGTCAGCGCCAGCGCCTCGTCGACCAGCGGCCCGGCGGCGGCGGAGTTGCGGAAGATCTCGACCATGTCGATCGGCTGGTCGCCCAGCCCGGCCTGGACCTCGGCGAGGGAGGCGGCCACCCGGCGCCCGAGCAGATCCTGGCCGGCGAGGCCGGGATTGACCGGCGTCACCGCGTAGCCCCGGTCGAGCAGGTATTTCAGGACGATCCAGCTCGGGCGCGCCGGGTTCGCCGAGGCGCCCACCAGCGCGATCGTGCGCGTGCCGTTCAGGATCGTGCGGATCTGCGCGTCGGGGTAGCGGGCGTGCCGCTCCGCGAGCGCTGCCGCGTCGCTGGTCGCGGGTGGCCGGTTCTCGTGGCCCGTCTCGGCCCCCTTCTCGTCCATGGCGTGTTCCCTCGTCGTCCCGATGATCGCGGGTCGTGTGGCGTTTCTCGCCGCGCCTCTCGCCGCGTCTCCTGCCGCTTTATGGCCCGGCGTCTCGCCGCTGTCCCGGCGTCGGCGCGGCCGCCGTCACAGCCGCCAGACCTCGTAGCCCAGCCGCGCGAACGGCGCCTTCTCGAAGAGCGCCTTCACGTCCACGATCAGGCCGCCGGGCTTCACCCGGGCGGCGATCGCCTCCGGACCGAGCCGGGCGTAGTCGCGGTGCGGGACCGCGATCACCGCGGCGTCCGCGGCGTCGGGCAGGTCGGCCCAGTCGACGAGGTCGATGCCGTACTCGGCCCGGGCCTCCGCCGCGCCGGCGCGGGGATCGTGGACCGACACGGCGCAGCCGAATTCCTCGAGTTCCCGCACGAGGTCGGCGACCTTCGAGTTGCGCAGGTCCGCGCAGTTTTCCTTGAAGGTCAGGCCGAGGACGATCACCCGCGGCCGCCCGGTCCCGCCGCGCCGGACGATCCGCTTCACCGTGCTGCGGGCGACATGGGCCGCCATGCTGTCGTTGATCCGCCGCCCGGCCAGGATCACTTGCGGGTGGTAGCCGATCATCGCGGCCTTGTGGGTCAGGTAATAGGGGTCGACGCCGATGCAGTGGCCGCCGACCAGCCCGGGGCGGAACGGCAGGAAGTTCCACTTGGTCCCCGCCGCCGCGAGGACCTCCTGCGTATCGAGGTCGAGCTTGTCGAAGATCAGCGACAGCTCGTTCATGAGCGCGATGTTCAGGTCGCGCTGGGTGTTCTCGATGACCTTGGCGGCCTCGGCCACCCGGATGGACGAGGCGGCGTGGAGCCCCGCCTCAATGATCGACCCGTAGAGGGCCTTGAGCCGCTCCAGGGTCTCGGGCGTGTCGCCGGCGACGATCTTCACCACCCGGGCGAGGCTGTGCTCCCGGTCGCCCGGGTTGATCCGCTCGGGCGAGTAGCCGACGAAGAAATCCGTCTTCCAGCGCAGGCCCGAGGCCCGCTCCAGGACCGGGATGCAGACCTCTTCGGTGGCCCCCGGATAGACGGTGGACTCGAACACCACGGTCGCGCCCGGCCGCATGTGCCGGCCGACGAGGTCTGAGGCCCGGATCAGCAGGTCGAAATCGGGGCACTGGGCCGCGTCCACCGGGGTCGGGACCGTGACGACGATCACGTCCGCCGCGCCCAGCGCGGTCGGGTCGTCGGTGATTGCGAGGTGCGCGGCGGCCCGGAACGCCTCCGCGTCGATCTCCCCGGCCGGGTCGTGCCCGGCTCGGTAGGCCGCCACCTTGTCGGCGGCGCGCTCGTAGCCGATCGTGACCCGTCCCCGGCCGAACGCCAGGGCGAGCGGGAGCCCGACATAGCCCAGGCCGACGATCGCCACGCTCACCGCCGAGCGGTCTGCCGGGTCTTCCCCTGAGCCGTCTGCCGCCCCGTCAGCCACGCCGGATCCCTCTGCGGGCTCGGAGGGCGCCGATGACGATCCGGCCGCCGGGCGCGTATAGGGGCGGTCCGCGCCGGCGTCGACTCGCCCCGGCCCGCGCGGTGCGCGGTCCGGGACCGCTTACGGGGCGAGACCATGGGGGTGAGGATGCCCGATCTCCGCTGGACCGAGGGGCCGGTCCACTGCACCGACCTCGTCGACGGGACCGGCAAGGTCTTCGGCTACGTCGGCCCCTGCGCCGCGGGCACGCGCGGCTACGTCGTCCAGTCCGGGTCGGAATGGCCGCCGCGCCCGGCCGCCTTCGCCGATCACCCCGCGGCCGCGGCGGCCCGCGCCTGGGTCGAGGCCGCGGTGTCGGCGCGCGCCTTCCGGCCCGTCCGCATCCTCCGGGAGGACGGCGCGCCGGAGGCCTGATCGTCCGGCGCGGTTCAGGAACTCGTCAGGTTCGCTCGGCTTTGTTGTGGCGTGGAGTGGAGGCGCCCGATGGCCGAAATCTGCATCACGGAAGACCAGAACGGGCGGTGGACCGTCTACACCGCAGGACTGGTGGTGACCGATCTGACGCGCGAGGCCGCCGAGGCCTTCGCGGCGAGCTACCGCCGCGTCACGGCCGGCTGAGCGACGGGCCTTTCCGGCCCGCGGGTTGGCCTCCCGGAGCGCCGGCGCGTTCGGGCTCCGGGGCGCGTCGTGCTATGAGGTCCGCCGAGCCCCGATCGCCCAGTCGCGGGCAATGAGGTCGATCATCATGCGCCTGTTCATGCTCGCCGCCGCCCTGCTGGCGCTGCCCGCTCCCGCCTCGGCGCTGTGCCGCTGCACGTGCGTCCGGGGCGAGATGAGGGCGATCTGCCAGGAGACCGACCTTACGGTCCCGATCTGCCAGGGGATCTGCGAGACCACCATCCGGCCGGAGCGGGTGATCGTTCCGCTGGCCGGCGGCCGTCAGGCCTTCGAGCCGGCCCAGTCGACGAACCCCTCGCCCGGTGGCCTCGCGACGCAGGATCCCAACCTGGACACCAATCCGAACGGCACCGTGCTCGGCACCCCGAGCCAGCTCTCCGGCAGCGTCGGGTCGAGCTTGTCCTCAGGCAGCGGCCGCTGAGCCACGAAAGAGCCCCGCGCGGCGGGTGCCGGCGGGGCTGAAGGTTGAGGACGCCCGGTGCGTTACGCCGAGCGACTGCGCCTAGAGTAACATCATCCTGCGCGATGGGAAGCTCTCGCGAAGGGAAACCAAGACTATTTTTGGAGACTGCTCCTGAAGCAACGAGAAAATACCCGCTCGGCCGGGCCGGGCGGGGTCGATCGCAGCGGATGCGCGGCGAGAGACCGCGCGGATCCTTGGTCCGGGACCTGTCCGACTTAGGACTGGGTCTTCAGATAGGCGATGAGATCGTTGATCTTCTTGTCGTCCGCGATGCCCTGGAAGATCATCTTGTTGCCGGGCACCTTCGTCTTCGGGTTCTTCAGCCACTCGTGCAGGTTGGCCTCATCCCAGGTGATGCCGGAGTTCTTCAGGGCGGCGGAGTAGTTGTAGCCCTCGTAGGTGCCCGCCTTGCGGCCGACGACGCCCTTCAGATCAGGACCCACGCCGTTCTTCTGGAAGTTGTGGCACGCCTTGCAGGGGGCGAACGCCTTCTCGCCGGCCGCGGCGTCCCCGGCGTCCTGGGCCTGCGCGGCGAGAGGCATGACAACGGCGAGAACTGCGCCGATTGCGAGCATACGCATGTATTAACCCCAATCCAGAAGATAAGCTTCGCGTTTCTGGCAGAAAAAACGCGCGATGCAAGCGAAAAAATCTGAGCCTGAGTGCAGATTATATTGTGCGCTGCCTCACATCATCTCGGAGCCCGTGCCGGCCGCGATGGCAGATCTTCGGCGGGCGGTCGCCGTCCGGTGGCGAGTCGAGGCCCGTGCACGGCTCGTCACGCCCGCGATGGGGCACAGAGTTGTCGGAGCCGGCGAACCTGAGAATGCTTCCAAGTTTGGCATGTCAGGATGTTGACGTGCGCCGAGGCGCGATAATCCATCCCGCGTCGGAAAATCTGTCGCGCTGTCGAAGCCGAGGGCGCACGAGAAAGGGCCCGCCGCGGCGAGCCCTGCAAGGAGGACGATGGGCGCGCTCGGTTCTAGGCGGCGAGCGGCATCCGGATCACCGGCGGATGGGACTCAGGCGCCGCGGCGGCCCGGGTCATCGCCGCGCCGGCATCCCAGGCCACGAGTGCGGCGATCCGCGCGGCGAGGATCGTCGTCTCCAGGATGCGGGGCGACGCTGTCGGCGGGCGGGGCATCGTTGGTCGGTGGCTGGTCATGACGGCTCCGCGGCTTCCTGCGAGGGCCATGCGCCCGAATGGTTACCGCCGTGTCTCCGCCAGGACGGCGCGCGCGGTTGTGATGCCGGCGCGCCGGCGAGCGTCTGGGAGGGCGCATGTCTCGATGTAGGCCTCATCCGCCTGCTGGGAGGTTTCGCGCTGACCAGATGCACGACGGCCCGCGCAGTGACCTGACCGGCTGGCTTTGGACCGGGCTGATTGAGAGGATCAGCCAGGACCGAAGGCGTCGGACATGCGGCGAGGTCAGAAGACGAGCGGGGAGCAGGTCGTGCTGAAGCTGCGCCAGATCGAGGTGCAGACGGCACAAGGCAAAAGCTTGGCGCTGGCGTGCGAGGAGGCGGAGATCTCTGAGCAGAGCGACTCACGCTGGCGCAAGGAGTACGGCGGCCTCCAAGTCGACCAGGCCAGGAAAATGAAGCAGTTGGAGCGCGAGAACGCTCGGTTACGGCGGCTCGTGGCGGACCTGTCTTTGGAAAAGCAGGTACTGGCGGACGTCGCCTCGGGAAACTTGTAGCCCCCGAGCGACGCCGGCAGGCGGTCGATGGCATCCGGGAGAAGTACGGCCTCTTCCGAACGTCACGCCTGCCGGATCGTCGGCCAGCACCGGGGCACGCAGCGCTACGTGCCCACACTACGTGCCCACACTGCCGGCCGACGCGGATGCGCTGACCCGCGCCATCATGGCCCTGGCGTCCGAGTACGGGCGCGACAGATACCGCCGTGTCACCGCGCTGCTGCAGGCAGACGGCTGGCCGGTGGGCAACGATCGGGTTCATCCTTCGAGAACCTCAGGACGAGGGCATCTGGCCTCGCGAGGGGCTGAAGGTCCTCCAGGAGCACCGGTCGCGCAGCCGTCTCTGGCTGACCGACGGCTCATGCGTGCGACTGCGGCCGCTCCGCCGCAACCATGTGTGGAGCTTCGACTTCGTGCAGGCGCAGACACATGACGGGCGCAGCTTGCGCGTCCTGACGCTGATCGACGAGCACAGTCGGACATGCCTGGCGCTGAAGGTGGCCCGACGCATCAACAGCGTAGGTGTGATCGAGACGCTGGCCGATGCGATGTGCCTGCACGGCATCCCGGAGCACATCCGCTGCGATAACGGCCCCGAGCTGATCTCGAAGGCGCTGCGCCAGTGGGTCGCCAGGACGGGGCCACAGATTCAGTACATCGCACCCGGCTCGCCGTGGGAGAACGTGTACTGTGAGAGCTTCAACGGCAGGCTGCGCGACGAGTGCCTACGCCAAGAGATCTTCTGCTCGCTGAAGGAGGCGCAGATCGTGATTGGTCGATGGCAATCTACCTACAACCGCGTCCGACCGCATTCGTCGATTGGCTATCGGCCATCTGCGCCTGTCAGCTTCCCAGATCTGGCCTTCCGGCTCCTCGTGGCCGCCACCATGCAGTAGCCTCCCACTCGGCCCGGTCCAAAATACCGGTCAGGTCAGGCTGAACCCTAAGCCGCACGTACCAGCGCCCGCGGCGACATTTTAGGTACTCCGCCCGGCGCACCGTTGGCCTCGCTCATAATCAGCCATGGTGACACTGTGTCACCACGCGGGTTCGGAGTGAGAGCTAAAAATCGTTTACTGACAGTGATTTATAGGAGGTTGGCGGAGGGAGCGGGATTCGAACCCGCGATACCGTTTCCGGTATACACACTTTCCAGGCGTGCGCCTTCAACCACTCGGCCACCCCTCCGTCCGCGAACCGGGCACCCGGGCGCGCACGCGGCGCGCCGGGCGCGGCCAGGGCCGCGCGGTGCCGTGCTGTTAGCCGGGTGCGCCGCCCGGCGCAAGGCGCAGTCGGCCGGGCGGTGCGAAAACCGCCCGGCCGCGTCCCTCACCCTTCGGCATCGTCGAGGTGGAAGCGGACATGCTCAACGTTCGCCCGCTCGAAGGCCTGCATCACGTGCTGGTAGGAGCGCTCCATGGCGTTGTCCTCCGTCCCGGGGCTGTCCTCGGGCTTCAGGACGAACATCAGGAGCGAGCGCCCGGTCACGTCGTAGCCGGAGCCGAACTTGAAGCTCTCCACGTCCTGGCTGTCGGGCAGGTTGGTGTCGAGGAGCCGCGTCCAGGCCACGCCGCCGACCGATTCCGGCAGCGTGAACGTTACGAGGTCGTGGTAGGCGTTGAACATGATCAGCAGGGTCGCGTCGCCGCCGCGGCGGTGCAGGCCGGTAGCCTGGGCGCGCCCGTCGAGCTGGACCGCGAAGGCCCGGGCCTCGCCGTCCGACCAGTTCTCGCCGGCCATCTCGCTGCCGTCCGGCCGCAGCCACGTCACATCCTTGACGCCGAACTCCTCGTCGTACTGGCCGGTGAGGAACCGCCCGCGGCTCAGGATCGGCAGGGCGTTGCGCAGGATGATCAGGCGCTGGGTGAACTCGGCGAGATCCCGCTCCTCGTCGCCGATCGCCCCCCAGTCGAGCCACGAGACCTCGTTGTCCTGGCAGTAGGCGTTGTTGTTGCCCTTCTGGGTCCGAGCGAACTCGTCGCCGGCGAGCAGCATCGGCGTGCCGCGGGACAGGAACAGGGTCGCCAGCATGTTGCGCATCTGGCGCAGGCGCACCGCCCGGATCTCGGGATCGTCCGTCGGGCCCTCTACCCCGTAATTGTACGAGAGGTTGTGCGAGTGGCCGTCGCGGTTGCCCTCGCCGTTCGCCTCGTTGTGCTTGTCGTTGTACGAGACCGTGTCGTGCAGGGTGAAGCCGTCGTGGGCGGTGAGGAAGTTCACCGAGGCCCAGGGCTTGCGCCCGCGCTTGTTGAACTTGTCGGCCGAGCCCGAGACGCGCGCCGCCAGGTCCGGCAGCAGGCCGCCGTCGCCCTTCCAGTAGGCGCGGACGTCGTCGCGGAACCGGTCGTTCCACTCGGCCCAGCCGGGCGGGAAGCCGCCGACCTGGTAGCCGCCCGGGCCGCAATCCCACGGCTCGGCGATCAGCTTGACGTTGTTGAGCACCGGGTCCTGCCGGCAGGTGTCGAGGAAGCCGCCGCCCTCGTCGAAGCCGTAGGGCTCGCGGCCCAGGATCGTAGCGAGATCGAAGCGGAACCCGTCGACCTGCATCTCCTGCGCCCAGTAGCGCAGGGAGTCCGTGACGAGCTGCAGCACCCGCGGATGCGATAGGTTGAAGGTGTTCCCGGTGCCGGTGTCGTTGATGTAGTAGCGCGGCTCGTCCGGCAGCAGCCGGTAGTAGGAGGCGTTGTCGACGCCCTTGAACGAGAGGGTCGGACCCTTCTCGTTGCCCTCGGCGGTGTGGTTGTAGACCACGTCGAGGATCACCTCGAGGCCGGCGCCGTGGAAGCGCGAGACCATCTCCTTGAACTCGGAGAAGGCGAAGTCCGGCACCGCCGCGTAGCGGCGCGCGGGGGTGAAGAACGAGATCGTGTTGTAGCCCCAGTAATTCACCAGGTCCTTCTGCTGCAGGTAGTCGTCCTGCACGAAGGCGTGGACCGGCAGCAGCTCCACCGAGGTGACGCCGAGGCTCTTGATGTAGTCGAGCACGTCCCGGGTGCCGAGACCGGCATAGGTGCCGCGCAGCTTCTCCGGCACCCGCGGGTCGAGCTTGGTCATGCCCTTGACGTGGGCCTCGTACACGATGGTCTTCTCCCAGGGGATCAGCGGCTTGCGGTGCCGTCCCCAGGTGAAGGCCGGGTCGATGACGCGGGAGCGGCGCGTGTAGGGGGCGCTGTCGCGCTCGTCGAAGGTCAGGTCGTCGCCGGTCTCCATCTGGTAGCCGAACAGGGCCGGGTTCCAGGTGATCGAGCCGACGAGCCCCTTGGCGTAGGGGTCGATCAGCAGCTTGTTGGGATTGAACCGGTGTCCGGCCTTCGGCTCGTAGGGGCCGTGGACCCGGTAGCCGTAGATCGTGCCAGGGCGCGCGTCGGGCAGGTAGCCGTGCCAGATCTCGTCCGTGTACTCGGGCAACTCGATGCGCTCGATCTCCTGCTCGCCCTGGTCGTCGAACAGGCAGAGCTCGACCTTGGTGGCGTGGGCCGAGAACAGCGCGAAATTGACCCCGAGCCCGTCCCAGGTGGCGCCGAGGGGATAGGGTTGGCCTTCCTGGATGCGCGAGCGGGTCGCGCGGGCCTGCGATGCGGGACGACGGGAATCGGACATGGACACTCCGGAACGCGACCCGCCCGGCCACGTGCCGCTGCGGGGAGCCCCTGGTGAACGTGCCGGAAACAGCGAAGCTCCCGCAGTGCCGCAAAAATCGCGGGGCGTGACGACCGTGTCCCGCTCAGTTCGAGGCCGCGGCCGCGAAGCTCCGGTCCACGGCCCGGCCGACGTCGAGCGTCTTCGACAGGATGCCGTACCGCGTCGCCCGGTCCGAGGCGTCCTGGATCTCCTTCACGACGCCCTCGTCGAGCGCGATCGGGCGCGTCCGCTGCGCCGTGTAGGCCGCGCGCATGACGTCCTCCGGCATCTTGGTCAGCGCGGCCGTGTTCCGGGCGTAGGCGTCCAGATGGTCCAGCGACCAGAGCCGCGCCCGGTTCAGGCGGCTCAGGAAGTCCTGCAGCGCCGCCCGCTTGGTGGCGATGGCGCTGTCCGAGGCGACGACGAAGGTGATGGTCGGCGTGAGGCCGGCGCCGTCCGCGATCGGCCGGGCCTCGTCCTTGAGCGTCGCGAACGCGACGTAGGGCTCCCAGACCGCCCAGGCATCCACCGAGCCGGCCATCAGCGCGACCTTGGCGTCGACGGGGTTGAGTGGCGCGAACGTGGCCTCGGACGGCGTGATCCCGGCCTTCTCCAGCGTCGCGCTGATCAGGAACTGGCCCCAGCCGCCGCGGGTGCCGGCGAGCCGCTTCCCCTTCAGGTCGGCGGCCGAGCGGATCGGCGAATCCGCGCGGACCAGGATCGCCTGCGTCCGCGGATCCGACTTGGTGCCGCCGATCGCCTTGATCGGCGCCCCGGCCGCGACGGCGGTGAGGAAGGAGAGGTCGCCGGTGTAGCCGACATCGAGGGCGCCGGCGTTGAGCGCTTCTAGGATCGGCGCGGCGGCGGGGAATTCCGACCACTCGATCCGGTAGGGCAGATCCTTCGCGTCGCCGGCGATCTCGAGGAGCGACCGGTTCCCGCCCTTCTGGTCGCCGACCCGCAGGACGACCTCCTCCGCGCGGGCGGTCACCGCGGCCAGCATCGTCGTGGCCAGCGTCAGTGCGGCGGCGAGCAGCGCCCCGGCGAGCCGGCGGCTGCCGGGACGCGCGTGAGATCCGATGAGCATGAGGCCTGCCGCGATCCGCTTCCCGCGCTGTGCGGGGCTGTTCTGTGGAAGGCCAAGTTTATGCTTGCCGCGAGGGCGGTCAATGAAACGAAAATCTGTATTATCCGCGGTCGATGCGCGAGATGACATCCGGTCAACCCCCGCGGGGAGACGAATGTCTTTCCCCGCGCGCCGTGCCGGTCAGCGGGCTGGCGGGAACGCGTCCGCCAGGTAGGCCCGCACGAAGCCCGGCATCCGCGCGGGATCGATGTCGTCGCGGCCCCGTACCACTTGCATCCCGGCGAGCTCCGGCTCGGCCTCGGCGCCGAGATGGTCGGCGATCCGCGCCACGATCCTCGCGGCCGGCTCGGGGAAGCGCACCGGCCGCAGGAAGGCGAGCTGGCCCTCCCCCTCAAGAAGCACCCAGTCCGTCTCAGCCCCGGCCGGCAGCGCGAGGCCGGTCTCCTCGGCGAGTTCCCGGGCGGCGCTGCCGGTGAGATCGACCCGCGCGCCGCGCACGTCGTCCGGATCCGGGGTGCCGCAGGGGAAGTAGAGCTGGCCGGCATTGGCCGTGTGGGCGCCCATCTCGCCGAGCAGGACGGCGCCGTCCGCCGTCCAGGGCACGATCGCCGCGAAGGCGTTGGCGATGCGCGCCTCGGGGTGGGGCCTGTCCCGGTAGTAGGTGAAGGTCGCGTAGCGCGTCGCGAACAGGTCGAGCCGGGCGACCCCGTCGGCGACCGCGTGGTCGCAGCACAGCAGGACGGTCCCGTCGAACATGCCGGGGCTGCGGCGCAGCCGGGCCTGCCAGTGGGCCGCGATGGCGGCCGCGTGCACGCGGGGGAAGGCCCAGTCGTGATCCACGAACCGCGCCGCCACCCCCGCGACGCGGGTGATCCGGAAACCGTCGGAGACGCCGTCGGAGGAGCCTTCAGACATGCAGGCTGCCGTCCGACAGGATCACGGCGGCGCCGCCGATCTCGACGCCCTGCAGGGCGCCGGCCGCGATCGTGAGCTGGAGCGCGATGTCGCTCGGCCGCCCCATCGCCTCGCCCTGGCGGATCGCCACGTCGTGGGTGCCGTCGCCCAGCGCCTCGAACTGCATCAGCACCCCCGCGAAGGCGGAGGCCGCCGAGCCGGTGGCGGGATCCTCCGGCACGCCGACATTCGGCGCGAACATGCGGACGCGCCAGCGCTGACCGGTGCCCTCGGGATCCGGGGCGTAGAGGTAGAGCCCGTCGGCCGGATCGGGCGCCTGGGCCGTCCGGGCGGCGTCGAGGGCGGCGACCGACGCCACCGGCACGCAGGTGAAGGTCGGCCCCACGCCGTGGCGGCTCGGCGCGTGCCGGCCGGTGCCGATGTCGCCGGGCTCGAGGCCCAGGAGCCGCGCCAGCACGGCGGGATCGGGGCCGGGACCGAGGTAGTCCGGCAGGACCGGGAGGCGGAACCGGGCCCGTCCGCCGGTCCCGTCCGCCAGGGTCTCGACCACGCAGGGGACGATGCCGATCCCCTCCTCCAGGCCGAAGGCCCGGGCATCGCCCCGGGTCGGGTCCTGCAGCGCCAGCAGCACGGCGGTGCCGACCGTCGGGTGCCCGGCGAAGGGCAGCTCCCGGGCGGGTGTGAAGATGCGCAGCGACGCCCGGTGCCGGGCCTCCCGGGGCGGGAGGACGAAGACCGTCTCCGACAGGTTGAACTCCCGCGCGATGGCCTGCATGGCGGCGGTGTCGAGCCCCTCCGCGTCGAGCACCACGGCGAGGGGATTGCCGGCGAGCCTCTGCTCGGTGAACACGTCGAGGGTGACGAAGCGGCGCGCCATCGTGTCGATCCTTGCTGCTCTCTGCGGACGTGAGCGGAGCGGTTTGCCGGGGGCGCGTCAGACCGCCTCGACCGGAAACCGCGCGCTCGGGTTCACGTACTCCTCCTGCGCGGCCACCGTCAGGATCTCCCGCGACCCCGCCTCGGCGGTGCGCTTGAGCAGCCCGTAGATCGAGGCCGCCGCCGCGCCGAGCGCCGCCTCGGCCGAGCCGGTCCGGGCGTAGTGCACCAAGAACAGCGCCGCGATGCAGTCGCCGGCCCCGTTCACCGCGATGGCGAGCCGCGGCGTCCGGACCCGGAACACCCGCCCCTCGGCGCCCGCGAGCAGGTCGATGCTGTCGGCGGGGGTGTCGGCGCAGAGCGCCGAGGTGACCAGGACCACCCGCGGCCCGCGCGCCCGGAGCGCCGCGATCGCGGCCCCGGCCTCCGCCAGGGTGCCGCTCGGCAGGCCGGTGAGCAGGCCGAGCTCGAACTGGTTGGGGGTGAGGATGTCGGCGGCCGGGACCGCGCGCTCGCGCAGGAACGCCTCGATGCCGGGCCGAACGTAGACGCCCTCCTCGACGTCGCCGATCACCGGGTCGCAGCAGTAGAGCGCCCGCGGGTTCGCCGCGCGCACGGCGTCCACCGCCTCCAGGATCGCGGCGCCGATCTCGGCCGAGCCCATGTAGCCCGACAGGACCGCGTCGCAGCGGCCCAGGACCCCGCGCTCGCCGATGCCGCGCACCACGTCGCGGATCATCGCCGCGTCGAAGACGGGGCCGCGCCACGCCCCGTAGCCGGTGTGGTTGGAGAACTGCACCGTGTGGACCGGCCAGACCTCGACCCCGAGCCGCTGCATCGGGAACACCGCGGAGGCGTTGCCGACATGGCCGTAGGCGACGTGGGACTGGATCGACAGGACGTTCAACGCGGGACTCGCTCGTTGTCCCGCTACGGTTAGCCGGTTCCCGCGCCGGCCGCACCCCTGTCCCTTGCCGCCCTCCCCCGCGCGCCTCAGATGGGACCGACCCGCCCCCTATCCCTACAGCCCCGTTCGGAGCCCCATGGACATCGAAGCCCTGCGCACCTCGACCCTCGCCTTCGTGGAGGCGCACAAGGCCTGGACGCCGGTCATCGCGGGTGGCCTCGCCTTCTGCGAATCGATCGCGATCCTGTCGCTGTTCGTCCCGGCGACCGTGATCCTGGTCGGCATCGGGGCCCTCGTCGGCGGCGCCGACATCCCGTTCTGGCCGGTGGTGATCGCCGCGGCGCTCGGGGCCGCCCTCGGCGACTGGATCTCGTACGAGGCCGGGCGCTGGCTCGGGCCGGGGGCGAAGACCAAGTGGCCGCTGCGGCGCTATCCCGAGCTCATGGCCAAGGCCGAGGCCTTCATCGGCCGGTGGGGCATCGCCGCGGTGGCCCTGGGGCGCTTCTTCGGGCCGGCCCGCGCTTTGGTCCCACTCTTCGCCGGGATCCTCGGCCTAGCACGGCTGCCGTTCCAGCTGGCCAACGTGGCCTCCGCTCTGATCTGGGCCTTCGTCCTTCTGGCCCCCGGGGCCGGGCTGCTCACGTGGCTCGACCGGTGATGCGGCCCGACCGCTGATGCGCCGCTTCCCGCCCGAGCGGATCGTCTGTCTCACCGAGGAGACGGTCGAGACCCTGTACCTCCTGGGCGCGGAGGACAGGATCGTCGGCGTCTCGGGCTACGCGGTGCGCCCGCTCCGGGTCCGCCGGGAGAAGCCGCGCGTCTCGGCCTTCACCAGTGCGGACATCCCGAAGATCCTGGCGCTCGCGCCGGACCTCGTCCTGGCCTTCTCGGACCTCCAAGCCGGCATCGTCGCCGACCTCGCCCGCGCGGGCGTGGCGGTCCACCTGTTCAACCAGCGCGACGTGGCGGGCTGCCTCGCGATGGTGCGCACGCTCGGTGCCCTCGTGGGCCGGCCGGAGCGGGCCGAGACCCTGGCGGCGGGCATCGAGGCGCGGCTGGCCGCGGCCGCCGCCTCGGTCCGGGAGCGGCCGCCCCCGCGCGTCTACTTCGAGGAGTGGGACGCGCCGATGATCTCCGGCATCGGCTGGGTCTCGGACCTGATCGGCCTCGCGGGCGGGCGGGACGTCTTCCCGGAGCTGAGCCGCCAGCCGGCCGCGAAGGACCGGATCGTCACCGCCGAGCAGGTGATCGCGGCCGCGCCCGACGTGATCCTCGCCTCGTGGTGCGGCAAGCGGGTCAATGTCGAGCGGATCCGGTGCCGGCCCGGCTGGGCGGCGATCCCGGCGGTGCGCGACGGGCGCATCCACGAGATCAAGTCGCCGCTGATCCTGCAGCCCGGCCCGGCCGCCCTCACCGACGGGTTCGACGCGATCCGGGCCTGCCTCGGGTGATCGCCCCGGGGTGATGCGTGGGGCGATGCCGCGCCGCAGGTGACGGACCGGGCGCGACTTGGCAGGATGTCCCGATTCGGTACAGACGCACCCGCAGACGCATCCCCCGAGCTCGATGTCCGCTTCCCTCGGCCTTCCCGATTCCGCGCCCCCGGCCGTCGAGGCGCTGCTGCCGCCCGACCGGCGGCAATCGCCCACGGCCCTGCGCATCCAGCGCGGCGTGCGCCGGCTGTTCTCCGAGATGGGCTGCGTCACCCTGCCGGAATTCTCCCTCGTCAACGGCCGCCGCGCCGACGTGATCGCGCTCTGCGGCGCCGGCAAGCTCACCATCGTGGAGATCAAGTCGAGCGTGGCCGATTTCCGCGCCGACCGGAAATGGCCGGATTACCGCGACTTCTGCGACCGGTTCTTCTTCGCCATCCCCGAGGACGTGCCCGAGTCGCTGATCCCGGAAGAGTGCGGCCTGATCGTCGCCGACGCCTACGGGGCCGGGATCCTGCGCGAGCCGCCCGAGCACCCGCTGAGCGGCGCCCGCCGCAAGGCCGTGACGCTGCGCTTCGCCCACAGCGCCGCGCGCATCCTGCACGCGCTGGCCGACCCGGGTGCCGTGCGGGAAGGGGCTCTCTAGGGCGCGGCCCGCACCGCGACCCTCGGCGAACCTTCGGCCGACGCGGTATTCATCCGACAAGGAAACGTCCTAGAACGGCCGCGCTTGCCGGGCCTCCGGCGCCGGGCCCGATCCACCGATGACATCCGTCGCCCTGTTCGAGCTGATCCTCGGTCTCCTCGGCGCGGCCCTGCTGCTGTCGCTGGCGGCCGGGCGCCTCGGTTTCCCGCCGGCCGCCGCCCTCGTCGTCGGCGGCATGGCGCTGGCGGTGGTGCCGGGCCTGCCGGCCTTCGATCTCGACCCGGACCTGATCATGGTCCTGTTCCTACCGCCGCTCCTGCTCGAATCCGCATACTTCACCGTCTGGCGCGACTTCCGGGCGAGCCTCGGCCCGATCCTGTCCCTGTCCCTCGGCGCGGTCCTGTTCACGACCCTCGTGGTCGGGCTCGTCGCCCACGCGGTGGTGCCGTCCCTGCCCTGGGCCGCCTGCTTCGCCCTCGGCGCCATCGTCTCGCCGCCGGACGCGGTGGCCGCCAAGGCGGTGCTGGCCCGCGTCGCCCTGCCCCGCCGGATGATCACGGTCCTGGAGGGCGAGAGCCTCGTGAACGACGCCTCGGGCCTCGTGCTCTACCGCTTCGCGGTGGCGGCGGCGCTCACCGGCACCTTCAGCGCCTGGGCGGCGGCCGGCAGCTTCGCGTGGCTCGCGGTGGCGGGTGTCGCGGTCGGGATCGCGTGCGGGGTGGCGGTGACCCTGGTGATACGCCGGATGCACGACGCCAACGCCATCACGGTGCTGAGCTTCCTCGCCGCCTACGTCGCCTACCTCGCGGCCGAGGAGATCCACGCCTCCGGTGTCCTGGCCGTGGTCGCCTGCGGCCTGATGATGGGCGGCCGGGAGCACGAGACCTTCGACGCGCATGCCCGCCGCCATTCCGTGGCGGTGTGGGAGTTCGTGGTCTTCGTGCTGGAGGCTCTGGTCTTCGTGCTGATCGGCTTGGCGCTCCGCGGCGTGCTCGCCCGGACCGGCGGCCAGATGGGCGCGCTCGCGGCGGAGTTGCCGCTGGCGCTCGCCGTCACGGCGACCTGCGTCGTCGCCCGTCTGCTCTGGGTGTTCCCGGCCGTCTACCTGCGGCGGCTCCTGTCGCCGCGGGTCCGCGCGCAGGAGCCCGCCCCGAATCCGGCCGTTCCGCTGATCGTCGGGTGGGCCGGCATGCGCGGGGTCGTCACACTGGCGGCCGCCCTGGCGCTACCGGTGGATTTCCCCGGCCGCGACGCGATCCTGGTCGCGGCCTTCGCGGTGATCCTGTTCACCGTGCTCGTGCAGGGCACGACCCTGGGGCCGCTGATCCGCAGCCTCCGCCTCGACCCCGCGGCGCACCTCCCCGAGGGCCACCTCGACGCGCCCATGGCCCGCGTCGTCGTGAACGAGGCCGGGCTCGCCGCCCTACAGGGCTTGGTGTTCGCCGAGACCGGGGCGCTGAAGCACCCGCGCCTCGTGGAGGAGTACCGCCGCCGGGTGCGGGCGGCCTCGCGGGACCGCGACGAGCGGGCGGCGCTGGAGGCCGAGAAGACCGAGCACTTCGCCGCCGCGCTGCTCGCCGTGCGCTCAGGCCGGTCGGCCCTGATCGACCTGCACCGGCAGAACCGGATCCACAGCTCGGTGCTGCGGCAGCTGGAGACGGAGATCGACCTGGAGGAGCTCCATCTCAAGCGTCTGGCCGGGACCGCGCCGGCCCACGGCTGAGTCGGGGCGCTGGCGTCAGTGGGCCGCGCACCCGTCCGCCGACTGGCCGTAGCCGCTGTAGACCACCCGGACCTTGCGCAGGCAGCTTCCCTCAGCCTTCGGCGCGGCCGCCACGGGGGCGACCTCTACCGGCTCGACCCGCAGGGTGGCGGCCACCGGCTGGTCTTCGGAAGTGGCGAGCGCACGGCTGGCGCTCATCACGAAGGGCGTGGCGGCCAGCGACGAGATGGCGAGCGCGGCGAAGACGGCGATGTTCTTGCGGCCGAAGCTGGTGCGGATGCGAGCATTGTACATGACGGGTCGTCCGACGTTCTGTATTCGGCAGCGCTGAGGTGCCGAGATCCCCTGTTGCGCTGATAACTTGGCCGTCAGCTCGGCGGTTCCGGTTTGTTGCCCAAAAACCGCCACGCTTGGGTGTCCCGGCGCACGTCGGGCGCCGGCGCTCAGAAGATCCTGCGGTACTGCACGAAGCCCGACTTCTCGGCGATCCGGTCGTAGAGCTGCATCGCGTCCGCGTTGGTCTCGTGCGTCAGCCAGTGGACGCGCGAGCAGCCGGCGGCCTGTGCGGCCGCGTAGACGTGCTCGATCAGCCGACGGCCGATCCCGAGCCCGCGCGTGCCGTCCGCCACGAACAAGTCCTGGAGGTAGCAGTAGTCGCCGATCGTCCAGGTCGAGCGGTGGCGGATGTGGTGGACGAGGCCGACCGCCTCGGCGCCGCGCCACGCCAGGGCACCGTCCACCGACTCGGCCGGATCGTTGAGGCGCTGCCAGGTCGTGTCGGTGACGGCGTCCGACAGGTCGACCTTGTAGAAGGACTGGTAGCCCCGCCAGAGCGGCAGCCAGGCGTCCCGGTCGCCGGGGCCGATCGGGCGGATCGCGAGGTCAGGATCCATGATTCGCTCCGTGGGTGCGCAGCCAGCGGACCATCATCGGGACCGCAGAGGCAACCCGGGCTGCCGGCGCCGCGCCCCCTCGGTCGACACCCTTCGCCTTGCACCCCCGGCCGCCCGCACCTAAACCGGCCCGCCGGCGGCCCCAGCGGCCGCGCGATCCCGAGCCGCCGAGACCGATGTCCGAGAAAAAATCCTTCCAGGGTCTGATCCTGACGCTTCAGGAATTCTGGGCGGCGCAGGGCTGCGTGATCCTCCAGCCCTACGACATGGAGGTCGGTGCCGGTACGTTCCATCCGGCCACGACCCTGCGGGCGCTCGGCCCGAAGCCCTGGAAGGCGGCCTACGTTCAGCCGTCGCGCCGGCCCAAGGACGGCCGCTACGGCGAGAACCCCAACCGGCTCCAGCACTATTACCAATTCCAAGTGATCCTGAAGCCGAACCCGCCGAACCTGCAGGAGCTCTACCTCGCCTCGCTCGCCGCCATCGGCGTCGACCTGAAGCTTCACGACATCCGCTTCGTCGAGGACGATTGGGAGAGCCCGACCCTGGGCGCCTGGGGCCTCGGCTGGGAGTGCTGGTGCGACGGGATGGAGGTCAGCCAGTTCACCTATTTCCAGCAGGTGGCGGGCTTCGAGTGCGCGCCGGTGGCGGGCGAGCTGACCTACGGGCTGGAGCGGCTCGCCATGTACGTCCAGGGCGTCGAGAACGTCTACGACCTGGACTTCAACGGCGCCGAGGGCGCCGACCGGATCACCTACGGGGACGTGTTCCTGCAGGCCGAGCAGGAGTACTCCCGCCACAACTTCGAGGCGGCTGACACCGCGATGCTGTTCCGCCAGTTCACCGACGCGGAGGCCGCCTGCCGATCCTACCTCGCGGCCGGCGCGCCGGACGCGGAGGGTGAACGCCACCGCATGGCGCAGCCGGCCTACGACCAGTGCATCAAGGCGAGCCACGTGTTCAATCTGCTCGACGCGCGCGGCGTGATCTCGGTGACGGAGCGCCAGAGCTACATCCTCCGCGTGCGCGAACTGGCCAAGGCCTGCGGCGCGGCGTGGTTGAGGACCGCCGCCGGCGGGGCGTGAGTCATTCCGACGAAACCGGCGCGCGTCGCAGACTTCGCATGCCCCGTCTTTGCGAGCGGAGCGAAGCAATCCAGCAGCGCCACGCGTAGGGACGTTCCACTGCCCTGGGTCGCTTCGCTGCGCTCGCGATGACGGAGGGGAGCCCTATCGCGGAGCCCCTTGAGCCCTCGCGCGTTGCAACCCCCGCCAACCGGCGCGCCTCGGCGCGTCCGCAGACGCGGGACATGCCCAATGAAGAAGACGATCCTCGCCCTCAGCCTCCTCGGATTCGGCCTCGCCCCCGCGCTGGCGGCCGATCCCGGGCCTGAGGCCACGGTCAAGAAGCTCTACGCCGAGCCCCACCCGAATCACTCCTCCGTGTACTCGAAGCGCCTGCAGGGCCTGTTCGACGCCGACGCGAAGCAGGCCAACGGCGCCACCGGTAACCTCGATTTCGACTACCGCCTGAACGGCGAGCCCCTGAAGCCCGACACGGTGAAGAACCTGACCTTCAAGGAGGCCACCGAGGGCAAGGACCAGGCGAAGGTCACGGTCGAGCGCAAGGGCGGCAACGGCGCCAACGTCATCGTGTACGACCTCGTGCGCGAGGACGGCGGCTGGAAGGTCTCCGACGCCCACGCGATCGGCGACCGGAAGTGGCAGCTCTCGACCATCCTCAAGGGCGAGTCGCGCTGAGCCCCGCGCGCCGACCCTCGACAGGGGTGCGGCGCGGCGATATGGCCGCCCCATGCCCGACCTCCTGCTCGAACTCCGCTCGGAAGAGATCCCCGCCCGCATGCAGCGGCGCGCGGCGGAGGATCTGAAGAAGCTCGTCACCGACGCCCTCGTGGCGCGCGGCTTCCTGTACGAGGGCGCCCGGGCGTTCTCGACGCCGCGCCGCTTGGCGCTCCACATCGCCGGCCTACCCGCCCGGGGCGAGGCCGTGCGCGAGGAGCGCCGCGGCCCGCGGGTCGGCGCGCCCGAGGCGGCCGTCCAGGGCTTCCTGAAGGGCGCGGGTCTGACGAGCCTCGATCAGGCCACGACCGTCACCGACCCGAAGAAGGGCGAGTTCTACCTCGCGGTGATCGAGCGGCCCGGCCGCGAGACACTGGACGTCCTAGCCGAGCTCCTGCCCGAGATCGTCAAGAGCTTCCCCTGGCCGAAATCCATGCGCTGGGGCGCGGCCTCGGCCGAGCCGGGCTCGCTGCGCTGGGTGCGCCCCCTGCAGTCGATCGTCGCGACCTTCGGGCCCGAGACGGAGACGCCGGAGGTGGTCCCCGTCTCGGTCGCCGGGATCGCGGCCGGCACCGTGACCTACGGCCACCGCTTCCTCGCCCCCGAGGCGATCGAGGTGCGCCGGTTCGACGACTACATCCAGGCGCTGGAGCGCGCGAAGGTCATCCTCGACGCCGACCGGCGCAAGGACGTGATCCTGCACGACGCCCGCGACCTCGCGTTCGCCCGCGGCCTCGACCTCGTGGAGGACGAGGGCCTGCTGGAGGAGGTGTCGGGCCTCGTGGAATGGCCGGTGGTGCTGATGGGCTCGTTCGACGCGTCGTTCCTCGACATCCCCGCCGAGGCGATCCGCGCGACCATCCGGGCGAACCAGAAGTGCTTCGTTCTGCGCAAGGGCGGCTCGGAGGACCTGGCGCCGGCCTTCATCCTGGTCTCGAACCTCGTCGCCACCGACGGTGGCCAGGCGATCACCGCCGGCAACGAGCGGGTGGTCCGGGCGCGCCTCTCGGACGCGAAGTTCTTCTGGGAGACCGACAAGGCGACCCGCCTGGAGGACCGGCTGCCCAAGCTCGACGCCATCGTCTTCCACGAGAAGCTCGGGACGCAGGGCGAGCGGATCGCCCGCATCGCCGCCTTGGCGAAGGACCTCGCGCCGCTGGTGGGGGCCGACCCGGCGCTCGCCGAGCGCGCCGCGCGCCTCGCCAAGGCTGACCTCGTCACAGAGATGGTCGGCGAGTTCCCCGAGCTTCAGGGGTTGATGGGCCGCAAATACGCGGCGCTCCAGGGCGAGCACGACAGCGTCTGCGCGGCCATCGAGGAGCACTACAAGCCGCTCGGCCCCTCCGACCGGGTGCCGACCGATCCGGTCTCGATCGCGGTGGCGCTCGCCGACAAGCTCGACACGCTCGCGGGCTTCTGGGCGATCGACGAGAAGCCCACGGGCAGCAAGGACCCGTTCGCACTGCGCCGAGCGGCGCTGGGCGTGATCCGACTGATCCTCGACCGCGGCCTGCGCCTGCGGCTGCTGGAGCAGGTCGGCGCTGCGGATCGCGGCCTCGCCGGGCGGGCCGGTGCCGACGCGCGGGATCTCCTCGGCTTCCTCGCCGACCGCCTGAAGGTCTATCTCCGCGACCAGGGCGCCCGCCACGACCTGATCGACGCCGTCTTCGCCCTCCCCGGCCAGGACGACCTGCTGATGGTCGTGCGCCGCGTCGAGGCACTCGGCCAGTTCCTCGACACCGAGGATGGGAAGAACCTGCTCGCGGGCTACAAGCGCGCGGCCAACATCCTGCGGATCGAGGAGAAGAAGGACGGCCGCGCCTACGATTCCGCGCCGGACGCGGCGCTGGCCGCCGCGGGAGAGCCGGCCGAGCGCGCCCTGGCCGAGGCCTTGGCGAAGGCGCGCGAGACCGCCTCGGCGTCCATCGCCCGCGAGGATTTCGCCGGCGCCATGCAGGCGCTCTCGACGCTGCGCGCGCCGGTCGACGCGTTCTTCCAGGACGTGACCGTCAACGCGCCCGACCCGAAGCTCCGCGAGAACCGCTTGGCTCTGCTCAACGCGCTGCGCGCCGCGACGCGGGAAGTGGCGGAGTTCGCGAAGATCGAGGGGTGAGCGTCGGCGCGCCGAGCGCAGGATCTGGCGCGGGTCCCTTCTCCCGTGCGGGAGAGGGACATGGTGAGAGGTGCGACCTCTCCGGTTGGACCTGATCCCTCACCCCTACCCTCTCCCGCACGGGAGAGGGCGCGCATTGCGCCTTACACCGGCCCCTGAGAACCCTCACCCGTGATCGTGGCCGGCATGGTCGTCCGGCTCCGGCAGGGTCAGGCCGAAATGGCTCACCAGATCCGCCACCTGCCCGGGGCTCAGCTGCCGCGGGTTGAGGTTGCGCAGCAGCAGGTAGAGCTTGGCGGTCTCCTCCAGCTCCTCGGTGGCGAAGACCGCGCCCTCCAGGCTGTCGCCAGCCACCACCGGGCCGTGATTGGCGAGCAGCACCGAGCTGTACTTTCCCGCCAAGCCCCGGATCGCGTCCGCCACGGCTGGGTCGCCCGGGCGATAGTAGGGCACGAGCGCCGTGCCGCCGGTCCGCATCAGGTAGTAGGGCGTCAGCGGCGGTAGCACCTGCCTGGGGTCGACCTCCGGCAGCATCGAGACCGCCACCGCGTGGGTCGAGTGCAGGTGGACGATGGCCTTCGCCTCGTTCCGGCTCTCGTAGAGTGCGCTGTGCAGCGGGATCTCCTTGGTGGGCTTGTCGCCGGAGACCAGCCGCCCCGCATCGTCCAGCCGCGCGATCCGCGCCGGGTCGAGGAACCCGAGCGACGCGTTGGTCGGCGTCACCAGCCAGCCGCCGTCGGGCAGGCGCAGCGAGATGTTGCCGGACGAGCCCGGCGTCAGGCCGCGCTCGAACAGCGAGCGGCCGTAGCGGCAGATCTCCTCGCGCAGCCGGCTCTCGTCGCTCATGCGGTCGCTCCCTCGATCAGCTCGAATCCGAGATCGATTCTTCTCGGGCCTGCGCCGGTCAGGCAAGCGGCGGCCTGCCGGCCGATCTCCAGGCGCGGCGTGCGCACCGTCGACAGGGGCTGCGGCATCGCCGCCGCGAAGTCGAGCCCGTTGAAGCCGAACAGCGCGATCCGTCCCGGCACCGCCAGCCCCGTCGACAGGCAGGCGAAGTAGCCGCCGAGCGCCATGTCGTCGTTGGAGAAGTAGACCGCGTCGAGATCGGGCACGCGCGCCAGCAGCGCCTCCAGCCCGGCCCGGCCCGAGGCCGGCGAGGACGGTCCCGTCCGGATCTCCTTGCCGTGGAGCGCCAAACCCGCCTGCCCGAGCGCGGCCTCGAACCCGGCGAGCCGCTTGCCCGCGCGCAGGTCGACCGCGAGGTCGTGGCCGAGATAGCCGATCCGCCGGTACCCGCGCGCCACGAGGTGGCGCGCGCTCGCCGCCCCCACGGCCCGGTTGGAGAAGCCGACCACGGCGTCGATCCCCTCCCCGTCCGTATCGATCATCTCGACCACGCGCACGCCCCCGGCCTTCGCCAGGGCCACCGTCCCGGGATTGTGCTCCAGCCCGGTGAGCAGAAGCGCCGCCGGCCGCCAGGACAGGAGCGCGGCGGCCAGCGCCTCCTCCCGGTCCGGGTCGTAGTCGCTCACCCCGATCACGCAGGGGATGCCGTCGGCGTCGAGGGCGGCGGTGAGGCCGCGCAGCAGGTCGGGGAAGACCACGTTGGCGAGCGACGGGATGACGACCCCCACGAGCCGCGCGCTCGCCCCCTGGCCGGCGAGGCTGCCGGCAAGGCGATTCGGCACGTAGCCGAGACGGGCCACCGCCTCCGCCACCCGCTCGCCGGCGCGCTTGGAGTAGGAGCCGTGGTTGCGCAGGACCCGCGAGACCGTGCTCTCGCCGACCCCGGCCTCGCGGGCGACGTCGGTGAGCGTGACGAGCCGCCCCGGCGGCTGGATGTCGTCCATGGCCCCGCTCTCCCGGCGCGGTTTTCTTTTCCACGACGCCCGTCGAACCTCCCGGCGTCCTTCCCTCATCCTGAGGCGACCGCGAAGCGGGCCCCGAAGGAGGCCTCCGCCACGCTGCAGCGCCTCGGCATAAGGCAGGAATGGGAAGACCGTCCGCGTCGATCCACGACTGACATAGCGGCCTGCATTATCTCGCACAACCGGATTGGCAGCGCTGCCAAAAGGCGATATGGCACCGCCCCAGCGCCGCCCGACGAGCGGTGAAGAGCAATGTCCGGCAGCCGTGCGGCCCGGACCAGGGAGTACGCCATGTCGGTTCAAGCCGCCCCGCTGGGGGGCGCCACCGCACCCGCGGACGAGAAGTCCTTCGCCGACCGCACCTACGCGAAGGTGTTCTGGCGCCTCGTGCCGTTCCTGATGCTCTGCTACGTCGTGGCGTATCTCGACCGGGTGAATGTCGGCTTCGCCAAGCTCCAGATGTCCCAGGAGCTGAAATTCTCCGAGACGGTCTACGGCCTCGGCGCCGGCATCTTCTTCCTCGGCTACTTCCTGTTCGAGGTGCCCTCGAACGTGATCCTGCACCGGGTCGGCGCCCGGGTGTGGATCGCCCGGATCATGATCACCTGGGGGGTGATCTCCGGGGCGTTCCTGTTCGTGAACTCCGAGTGGAGCTTCTACGGGATGCGCTTCCTCCTCGGTCTCGCCGAGGCCGGGTTCTACCCGGGCGTCATCCTCTACACGACCTCGTGGTTCCCGGCCCATCGCCGGGCCCGGGTGATCGCCGTGTTCATGGCGGCGATCCCGATCTCCGGCATCTTCGGCAACCCGCTCTCCGGCTGGATCATGGACGCGTTCAACGGCGCCCACGGCCTGTCGGGCTGGCAGTGGATGTTCCTGATCGAGGCAGTGCCGGCGGTGCTGATCGGCCTCGCGGTGTTCTTCTACCTCGACAACCGCCCCGCCGAGGCCAAGTGGCTGACCGACGCCGAGAAGCAGCTCCTCGAGCGCGACATCGCGGCCGACAACCAGGGCAAGGAATCGAGCCCGCACTCTATCGCCACCGTGTTCCGCAACGGCCGCGTGTGGTTCATGAGCCTGATCTACTTCGCCTTCGTCACCGGCCAGTACGGGCTGACCTTCTGGATGCCGACGATCGTCAAGGCGTCGGGCGTGCAGGGCAACTTCAACATCGGCCTGATCAGCGCGATCCCGTTCGTCTGCGCGGCGATCGTGATGATCCTGCTCGGCCGCTCCGCCGACCGGATGCGCGAGCGCCGCTGGCACCTGATCATCCCGGCGCTGATCGGCGCGGTCGCCTTCGTGGTCTCGGCCAATGCCGGCTCGACGACGCTCGCCATCGCGGCGCTGTCGGTGGCGGCGGCCGGCGTGCTGACCTGCTCGCCCCTGTTCTGGTCGCTGCCCACGGCGTTCCTCAGCGGCGCGGGCGCGGCGGCCGGCATCGCGCTGATCAACTCGGTTGGGAACCTCGCGGGCTTCGTCAGCCCCTACGTGATCGGCGCCCTGCGGGATGCCACCGGCAGCACCGCCACGGGCCTCTACGCGCTCGCCGCCATGCTGGTGGTCGGCGCGGTCTGCGTGTTCGTGACGCCCGCCCGGATGGTCAACCGCTGACCTCTGATCCGGGCGCGACCTGGCCCCTCTCCCGCACGGGAGAGGGGACCCGCGCTTCGAGCGGCGACGCCGAGGCGCCCTTTCCTAGCTTCAGGAGCCGTCCCCGATGACCAACGCAACACCCCGCGCCGCGGTAATCGGCCTGGGCTCCATGGGCTCCGGGATGGCCGGCTCGCTCCTGCGCGCGGGCTTCGCCGTCTCCGCCTGCGACGTGAACCCGGACGCGGTGGCGCGCTTCGCGACCGCCGGCGGCCGGGGCGCCGCGAACCCCGCCGAGGCGGCGCGGGACGCCGACGTGGTGGTGAGCGTGGTGGTCAACGCCGCCCAGACCGAGGCGGTCCTGTTCGGCGAGGACGGCGCCGCCGCCGCGATGCCGGAGGGTGCGGTGTTCGTCTCCTCCGCCACCATGGACCCGGCCGTCGCCCGGGCGCTGGCGGCGCGGTTGGAGGCCACCGGCCGCCACTACCTCGACGCCCCGATGAGCGGCGGCGCCGCCCGCGCGGCCGAGGGCGGCCTGACCTTCCTGGCCTCGGGCTCGGCGGCGGCCTTCGCGAAGGCGCGGCCCGCCCTCGATGCCATGGCGGGCACGCTCTACGAGCTCGGCGACGCCGCCGGCCAGGGCGCGGCCTTCAAGATGATCAACCAGCTGCTCGCGGGCGTTCACATCGCCGCCGCCTCGGAGGCGATGGCCTTCGCGGCCAAGCAGGGGCTCGACCTCCGGCGCGTCTACGAGGTAATCACCAAGTCGGCCGGCAATTCCTGGATGTTCGAGAACCGGGTGCCGCACATCCTCGACGCCGACTACAGCCCGAAGAGCGCGGTCGACATCTTCGTCAAGGATCTCGGCATCGTGCAGGACATGGCCCGGGCCGAGAAGTACCCGGTGCCGGTGGCGGCGGCGGCCCTGCAGATGTTCCTGATGGCGTCGGGCGCCGGCATGGGCCGGGACGACGACGCCTCGGTGGCGCGGCTCTACGCCCAGGTCTCGGGGGCGAAGCTGCCCGAGAAAGCTTGAGGGGACAGAACCATGCCGCGTTTCGCCGCCAACCTGAGCCTCATGTTCAACGAGGTGCCGTTCCTCGACCGGTTTGAGGCCGCGGCCCGGGCCGGGTTCGACGCCGTCGAGTTCCTGTTCCCCTACGAGCACGCGCCGGACGACATCGGCGCGCGGCTCCGGGCGAACGGCCTGACCCAGGCCCTGTTCAACCTGCCGCCGGGCGACTTCGCCCAGGGCGAGCGCGGGATCGCGGCCTTTCCCGAGCGGTTCGACGAGCTGAAGGCGGGGGTCGACACGGCGCTCCGCTACGCCGAGGCGACCGGCGTCGGCCGGCTCCACCTCATGGCGGGCCTCGCCCCGTGGGACGATCCCAGGGCGGTCGAATCCTACCGCCGGGCCGTGACCTGGACGGCGGAGCGGCTGGCGCCGGCCGGCCTCGACCTCGTCCTGGAGCCGATCAACGGCCGCAACATGCCGGGCTACTTCCTCAACGATTTCGGCCGCGCGGCCGACCTGATCCGCGAGCTCGCCCTGCCGAACCTGAAGCTCCAGTTCGACCTCTACCATTGCCAGATCCTGCACGGCGACGTGACCGTGCGGCTGCGCGCCCTGATGCCGCTCATCGGCCACGTCCAGACCGCGAGCGTGCCCGAGCGGCATGAGCCCGGGACCGGCGAGATGGCCGACTTCTTCCTGTTCGACGAGCTGGACCGGCTCGGCTACCGCGGCTTCGTCGGCTGCGAGTACATTCCGGCCGCCGACACCGTCGCGGGCCTCGGCTGGCTCGCCGCCTACAAGGGGAGCGCCCGATGAGCCTCGCGCTGGGATGCGTCGCCGACGACTACACGGGCGCCTCGGACCTCGCCAACACGCTGACCAAGGCGGGCCTGCGCACGATCCAGACCATCGGCGTGCCTGAGGACGGCCGGTCGCTGCCGGAGGCCGACGCGGTGGTGGTGGCCCTCAAGAGCCGCTCGATCCCCGCCGACCAGGCCGTGGCGCGCTCCCGCGAGGCGGAAGCCTGGCTGCGGGCCCGGGGCGCGGCCCACGTGATGTTCAAGGTCTGCTCGACCTTCGACTCCACCGATGCGGGCAATATCGGTCCCGTGATGGACGCCCTGCGGGCCGAGGCCGGAGAGACCGTCGCCCTCGTCACCCCGGCTTTCCCCGAGACGGGGCGGAGCGTCTACCAGGGCAACCTGTTCGTCGGTTCGGTGCCGCTGAACGAGAGCCCGCTCAAGGACCACCCGCTCAACCCGATGCGCGACGCCAACCTCGTGCGCGTGCTCGGGCGCCAGAGCGGCAGTCCCGTCGGCCTGATCGACACCGCCACGGTGGCGAAGGGCGCGGAGGCCGTGGCCGCCCGCCTCGACGCCCTCGCGCAGGAGGGCAAGGGCGCCGCCATCGCGGACGCGATCTTCGACAGCGACCTCGAGGTGCTCGGCCGGGCGATCGTCGGCCGCAAGTTCTCGGTGGGCGCGTCCGGCCTCGGCCTCGGCCTCGCGCGGGCGCTCGCGGCCGACGGGCGGGGAACCCAGGACGCCGCCGGCGCGGCCGTGGGCGAGCCGGTGGGCGGCGCCTCCGCCTGCCTCGCCGGCAGCTGCTCGCAGGCGACCCTCCAGCAGGTCGCCGCCGCGGAAACGATCATGCCGGTGCTGCGCCTCGACCCGGCGCGGCTGCTCGCGGGCGACGACGTGGTCGCCGAGGCCCTGGCCTTCGCGGACAAGCACTTGGCCTCGGGCCCGGTACTGATCGCCACCTCGGCCCCGCCCGAGGCGGTGCGCGCGCTCCAGGCCGCCCACGGCGTCGACGCGGCCGGCCACGCCATCGAGGCGGCGCTGGCAGCGATCGCCGAGGGCCTCGTCGCCCGCGGGGTGCGCCGGCTCGTCGTCGCCGGCGGCGAGACCTCTGGCGCGGTGGTCGACCGGCTGGGCCTCACCGCCTTCCTGCTCGGGCCCGAGATCGCCGCGGGCGTGCCGGTGCTGCGCACGGCGGGCCGGCCCGAGCCGATGCTGCTCGCCCTCAAATCCGGCAATTTCGGCGGCGCCGATTTCTTCGGCCGCGCCCTCGACATGATGGCCTGACGCCACAACCCGACGGGAGGTTTTCCATGCACGCCCTGATACTCGGCGCCGCCGGCATGATCGGCCGCCGCCTCGTGGACGCCCTGGTGAAGGACGGCCGGGTCGGCGGTGTGCCGCTCACCGCCCTCACCCTCCTCGACGTGGTCCCGCCTTCAGCGCCCGAGGGCTTCTCCGGCCCGGTGCGGGCCGAGGCCGCCGACCTCACGGCGCCCGGCGCCGCCGAGGCCGCCATCGCCGAGCGGCCGGGGGTCATCTTCCACCTCGCCGCCGTGGTCTCCGGCGAGGCCGAGGCGAACCTCGAGCTGGGCTACCGGGTCAACCTCGACGGCACCCGCCTGCTCCTCGACGCGATCCGGGCGGCCAGCGCGGCGGACGGCTACCGGCCGAAGCTGGTCTTCACCTCCTCGCTCGCGGTGTTCGGGCCGCCCTTCCCCAAGGTCATCCCGGACGACCACATCCTGCGCCCCGCCTCCTCCTACGGGGTCCAGAAGGCCATGGGCGAGCTGATGCTCGCCGACTACGCGCGCCGCGGCTTCCTCGACGGGATCGGCCTGCGGCTACCGACGATCTGCGTGCGGCCGGGCAAGCCCAACAAGGCGGCCTCAGGCTTCTTCTCGGGCATCATCCGCGAGCCGCTCGCCGGCCAGGAGGCGATCCTGCCGGTGCCCGACATGGTCCGGCACTGGTTCGCCAGCCCCGCGGCGGCGGTGGGCTTCCTGATCCACGCGGCCGGGCTCGACCTCGCGGCGATCGGCCCGCGGATCAGCCTGACCATGCCGGGCGTCTCGGCGACGGTGGCGGAGGAGATCGAGGCCCTGCGGCGCGCGGCGGGCGACAAGGCCGTGGCGCTGATCCGGCACGAACCCGACGCCACCATCGCGCGGATCGTCGGCTCCTGGCCGGAGGCGTTCGAGCCGGAGGCCGCCCTGGCCCTGGGCTTCCGGGCGGATGAATCCTTCGACGCGATCGTGGCCCAGCACGTGGCCGAGTTCCACGGGAGCTGAAGCCTCAGGCGAGGGCGGAGCGGATGTCGGTCTGCGGGAAATCGTCGCCGACATAGAGCAGCGGCACGCCGTGCACCTGTGCGCAGGCATAGGCGAAGCAGTCGCCCAGGTTCAGGCGCGCCGGGTGGCGGCCCTTGCCGTAGCGGGCGTGGGCCGCAACGGCGATGCGGATTTCGGCAAGGCCGAGGGAGACCATCCCGATACCGACCGTCTCGCGGAAGCTGTTCACGAGTCTCTCGGCGGTCTCAGGCGGCAGCGACCGAATGCGAGCCACCGCCAAGACAGCCTCGAACTGGGCGAGGGCGCTAGTCAGACGATGCGGAGCTTGGCGGAGACAATCTGCCACCCGTTCATATCCCTGCTCCTGGCACAGGATCGCCACCAGCGCCGAGGCATCGATGAACATCAGTCCTCATAGAGGCTGTCGTAGAAGGTCTTGTCGGCCTTGCGGCCGGTCTTCGGGTAGGCGGCAAGGGCCTCCTGTATCGGGCGAATCTTCTCCAGAAATTCGGTCAGCGACTCTTCCCGCCGATCCAACTCGTTCTGAAGCGCGATCCGCACCGCCTCGGTCTTGCTCACGCCGGCCCGCGATGCCAGCTTCTCGGCCAGCTGATTCACCACTTCGCTGCGGATGTTGAGCGGCACGATCGCCTCCGTGTAGACAGGTGAGGCTAGTGTCTACACATCCGCGCCGCAAGCCCGGTGCAGACACCCGATCAAGGATCCCGATGACCCGCCTCGACGAGGCCCGCGCCGCGCTGAAGAAGACGTTCGGCTACGAGGATTTCCGCCCCGGCCAGGACGAGGTGATCGGCGCGGTGCTCGACGGGACCGACGTGTTCGCCGTGATGCCCACGGGCTCGGGCAAGTCGATGACCTACCAGCTCCCGGCGCTGGTCGATCCGGGGCTCACCGTGGTGGTCTCGCCGCTGATCGCGCTGATGCACGATCAGGTCCAGCAGATGCGCAGCGTCGGCATCCGCGCCGCGACCCTGAACTCGACGGTCGGGGAATCCGAGTCCCGCGAGACGTGGCGCGCCCTGCGCTCCGGCGACCTGCGGCTGCTGTTCGTCTCCCCCGAGCGCCTGCTGATGGACGGCTGCATGGACGCCCTGCGCGGCGCCGGCGTCCGGCGGCTCGCCGTCGACGAGGCCCACTGCGTCTCGCAGTGGGGCCACGATTTCCGACCGGAGTACCGTGAGATCGCCCGCGCCCGGACGGCGCTGGGCAACGTCCAGACCCTGGCGCTCACCGCCACTGCCGACGCCGCGACCCGCGCCGAGATCGCCGAGCGCCTGTTCCCGCAGGACCGGCCCCCGAAGATCTTCGTCCACTCCTTCGACCGGCCGAACATCCGGCTGACCTTCCAGCCCAAGGACAACCCGGCCCGGCAGATCGAGCGGTTCCTGAAGCACCGGCGCGCGGAGAGCGGGATCATCTACTGCTCGTCGCGCAAGCGCACCGAGCAGCTGGCCGAGACCCTCCGGAAGGACGGGTTCGACGCCCTGCCCTACCATGCCGGCCTCGACCAGGCGACGCGGATGGCGAACCAGGACCGGTTCCTGCAGGAGGACGGGGTGGTGATGACCGCCACCGTCGCCTTCGGCATGGGCATCAACAAGCCGGACGTGCGCTTCGTCTGCCACGCCGACATGCCCAACAACGTCGAGGGCTACTATCAGGAGATCGGCCGCGCCGGCCGCGACGGGCTGCCGGCCGACACGCTGACCCTCTACGGCCTCGACGACATGGCGCTCCGTCGCCGCCAGATCGACGAGAAGGAGATCTCGGACGACCGCCGCCGGGTCGAGCGGCGCAAGCTCGAGGCGATGATCACCCTGTGCGAGGGCGCCACCTGCCGCCGCCAGTCGCTGCTCGCCTATTTCGGCGAGTCGAGCGGCGCTTGCGGCCGTTGCGACCTGTGCCGCGGCGGCGTCACCCTCGTGGACGGGACCGTCCCGGCCCAGAAGATCCTCTCGGCGATCGTGCGCACCGGCCAGCGCTTCGGCGCGGCCTATATCTGCGACGTGGTCCACGGGAAGGAGAGCGACCAGATCCGCCGCAACGGCCACGCGAGCCTCAAGACCTTCGGGGTCGGGGCGGACAAGCCGGTGGCGGCGTGGCGGGCGATCCTGCGCCAGCTCTTCGCCGCCGGGGCGATCGCCGAGAACGCCGACGGCTACGGCGGCCTGTCCATGACCGAGAAGGGCGAGGCGATCCTGTTCGGCCGGGAGCCGGTCCAGCTCCGCCCCGATCCGGAGCCGAAGGCCGAATCCCGCGAGCGCCGCCGGGCCGCCGCCCGCGAGGACGGCGAGATCGCCCTCTCGGAGACCGACGAGGCGCTGTTCCAGCACCTGCGCGGCCTGCGCGCCACGCTCGCCCGGGCCGAGGGCATCGCGGCCTTCATGGTCTTCCCGGACCGGACCCTCATCGAGATGTCCCGCCAGAAGCCCGTCGATCTCTGGGCGCTGCGCACCGTCCACGGGGTCGGCGAGCGCAAGCGCGAGGCCTACGGCGACAGGTTCGTGGCGGCGATCGCAGATTTTCTGGCCCATCCGCCGGCCGCGTGACCGGCACCCATACACGGCCAGCAGGGCCGGCGTATTGCAACGCGGTGGCGGAACGCACTAATCCGTCACCGTCGCCGCGCGCGGCCCGGTTCGGGTCGCGCATCGGGTCGAGGGCCCTGCCGGGGCTCCCGGACCGCCCTCGTCGAGACCGCCCATGTTCCGCAACGACGTTCCGATCACCCCCGAGCTCGTGGCCCAGCACGGCCTGACGCCGGACGAGTACGAGCGCTTCCGCGGCCTGATCGGGCGCGACCCGACGCTGACCGAGCTCGGCATCGTCTCGGCGATGTGGAACGAGCACTGTTCCTACAAGTCCTCCCGCAAGCACCTGCGCGGGCTGCCGACCTCGGCGCCGTGGGTGATTCAGGGGCCGGGCGAGAACGCGGGCGTCATCGACATCGGCGACGGCCACGCCTGCGTCTTCAAGATGGAGAGCCACAACCACCCGAGCTACATCGAGCCCTACCAGGGCGCGGCGACCGGGGTCGGCGGCATCCTGCGCGACGTCTTCACCATGGGCGCGCGGCCGATCGCGGCGCTCAACGCCCTGCGGTTCGGCTCCCCCGACCATCCGCGCACCCGCAGCCTCGTCTCCGGCGTGGTCGCGGGCGTCGGCGGCTACGGCAATTCCTTCGGCGTGCCGACGGTCGGCGGCCTGACCGGCTTCCACAAGCGCTACGACGGCAACATCCTGGTCAACGCCATGGCGGTGGGGCTCGCCCGCACCGACGGCATCTTCTACGCGGCCGCCACGGGCGTCGGGAACCCGATCGTTTATCTCGGCTCCAAGACCGGCCGCGACGGCATCCACGGCGCCACCATGGCGTCCGCCGAGTTCGACGAGGAATCCGAGTCGAAGCGCCCGACCGTGCAGGTCGGCGACCCCTTCGCCGAGAAGCTGCTGCTGGAGGCCTGCCTGGAGCTGATGGCCTCCGGCGCGGTCATCGCCATCCAGGACATGGGCGCGGCGGGCCTCACCTGCTCGGCGGTGGAGATGGGCGCCAAGGGCGACCTCGGCGTCGAGCTCGACATCGACAAGGTGCCGGCCCGCGAGGAGGGCATGACGCCTTACGAGATGATGCTCTCGGAGAGCCAGGAGCGCATGCTCATGGTGCTCAAGCCCGGCATGGAGGCCGAGGCCGAAGCCATCTTCGTGAAGTGGGGGCTCGACTTCGCGGTCATCGGCCGGACCACCGACACGCTGCGCTTCGTGATCAAATGGCACGGTGAGACCGTGGCCGACCTGCCGATCAAGGAGCTCGGCGACGAGGCCCCGCTCTACGACCGGCCGCACCTCGCCAACACGCACCAGCCGGTGATCGCGGCCGCCGATGTGGCGGCCCCGGCCTCGCTCACCGACGCGCTGAGGCGCCTCGTCGGCTCACCCGACCTCGCCTCGAAGCGCTGGGTGTTCGAGCAGTACGACCACTTCATCCTCGGCAACACCGTCCAGAAGCCCGGCGGCGACGCCGCCATCGTGCGGGTCGAGGACGGGCCGAAGGGGCTGGCGCTCACCTGCGACGTCACCCCGCGCTACTGCGAGGCCGACCCGGTCGAGGGCGGCCGGCAGGCCGTGGCCGAAGCGTGGCGCAACATCACGGCGGTCGGCGCCAAGCCGCTCGCCATCACCGACAACCTGAACTTCGGCAACCCCGAGAAGCCCGAGGTGATGGGCCAGCTCGTCGGCTGCCTCCAGGGCATCGGCGAGGCCTGCCGGGCGCTCGACTTCCCGGTCGTGTCGGGCAACGTCTCGCTCTACAACGAGACCAACGGCGTCGGCATCCTGCCGACCCCGACCATCGGCGGCGTCGGCGTGCTCGACGACGTGGCGCGCCACGCGACGATCGCCCTCAAGCGCACGGGCGACGTGCTGGTGCTGATCGGTGCGAGCGAGGGCTGGCTCGGTCAGTCGGCCTACCTGTCGGTGATCGAGGGTCGCGAGGAGGGGGCGCCGCCGCCCGTCGACCTCGCCCTGGAGCGCCGCAACGGCGACTTCGTCCGCGGCCTGATCCAAGCCGGCGCCGTCGACACGGTCCACGACCTCGCGGATGGCGGCCTCGCCGTCGCGCTCGCCGAGATGGCCATGGCGGGCCGGATCGGCGCGGCGCTCTCCGACGTGCCGGTGGACCTGCCGCCCCACGCCTACCTGTTCGGCGAAGACCAGGGCCGCTACCTGCTGGCGGTGCGGCCGGAGGCGGCGACCGACCTCCTCGCGGCTGCCGCGGCCCAGGGCGTGGCCGCGGCCTCGGTCGGCGTCGCCGGCTCCGACCGTTTGACCCTGCCGGGCGGCGAGACCATATCGCTCGCCGACCTGAATGCGGCGCACGAGGGCTGGCTGCCCGACTACATGGCGAGCCAACCGGCCGCGCCGGCCGCCTGAGCCCCGTTCTGACGAGGAGTTTCCCGATGCCGATGGATGCGGGCGAGATCGAGCGCATGATCCGCGAGGCCCTGCCGGACGCGCAGGTGGAGATCCGCGACCTCGCGGGCGACGGCGACCACTACGCCGCCACCGTCCTGTCGGCGGCCTTCAAGGGCAAGACCCGGGTCGCGCAGCACCAGATGGTCTACGGCGCCCTCCAGGGCCGGATGGGCGGCGTGCTCCACGCCCTTGCGCTGACCACGGGCGTCCCGCAGGATTGAGCCTTCTGGCGGGAGCGCTCCCGATGGATCGACCGGGTCTCTACGACGACGACATCGTGACCTGGGCCGAGGAGCAGGCGGCGGCCCTGCGCGCGCTGGCCGAACGACCTGAGCTGTCGAACGCGGTCGATTGGGAGAACGTTGCCGAGGAGATCGAGAGCGTTGGGCGTTCGCATCTGCGGGCCGTCGAAGGTCTGCTGATCCAGACGCTCGCCCACCTCCTCAAGCGCGCATCCGCCCCGCTCGCACCGGCCAGCCTGCACTGGCGGGAGGAGATCGCGACCTTCCAGATCACCGCCCGGAACACCTACGAAGCGTCGATGCGGCAAAGGCTGAACTGGAACAGGATCTGGAAATCGGCCGTCACGGCGGCCGAGGCTGGTCTTAGCGCCTATGGGAACGCGCTGCTCCCGGGGCTGCCGGAGGCCTGCCCGTTCCGTCCTGAGGATCTGCTGACCGAGACTTTCGATATCGAGCGCGCACTTCGTACGATCGCCGCGTCGGTTGCGCGCCGCTGATTCAGGCCTCACATACAAGCGATAAGCAAGGACAGAGCGATGACCGACGTCAACACGACCATCCAGAACGAGATCGCCTCCCAGGACGTGGTGGTGTTCATGAAGGGCACGCCGCAGATGCCGCAATGCGGCTTCTCGGGGCAGGTGGTGCAGATCCTCAACTACCTCGGCGTGCCGTTCAAGGGCGTGAATGTCCTGGCCGATCAGGAGATCCGGGAGGGCATCAAGGCCTTCTCGAACTGGCCGACCATCCCGCAGATCTACGTGAAGGGCGAGTTCGTCGGCGGCTGCGACATCACTCGCGAGATGTTCCAGTCAGGCGAGTTGCAGACTTTCCTGTCCGAGAAGGGCGTGCCGGTGAAGACCGCCGCTGCCTGACTCTTTCGAGACTCGGCACATTGGATGAGGGCGCCCGCGGGCGCCCTTTTTCGTGCCCGTCTTTGCGAGCGCAGCGAAGCAACCCAGGGCAGCGCGAGCTCGGCGGGCGTGGCGCCGCTGGATTGCTTCGCTCCGCTCGCAAAGACGGCAACCGACTCAGCGCGGCTCGCGCGCGACGAACAGCGCCACGCAGCCGACGACCGTGATCTCGACCGACCTGAAGCGCCGGTCCAGCGCCGCGCGCAGGTCCGGCAGGGTGTCGGCGGCGTTCGAGAACACCCCCTTGCGGTTGTAGACCCGCATCAGCGCCCGCGCCGCGCCCGTGGTCGGGACGCCGGCCGCGAGGATCGTGGCGCCGAACACCACGCCGTCATCGGCCAGGCACGGTCGCACCGTGTCGAAGGCCCTCGCCTTCGCGGCGATGTCGCCCGGCAGGCAGTGCAGCAGGTAGGTCATCCCGATCGAGTCGAACGGCGCGATGCCGGTGGCCGGGGCGACGAGCACGTCGACCCGGTAGGTCTCGGGCCGGTAGCGCGCGATCCGGTCGGCCGCGAAGGTGAGGCTGTCGGCGTTGAGGTCCATCAGGCCGACCCGCGGCGCGGGCGCCGGGAACCGGCATCGGTCGAGGTACCAGCCGGTCCCGACCCCGACGTCGAGATGCGCGAGGCCTGCGTGCCGGTCGTAGAGATCGAGGATCCGCGCCGTGGGGCAGCGCCAGATCAGCGGGTTCGACAGGCGCAGCACGACAAGGTCGTAGATCTGCAGCGTCCGCGGATTGTAGATCGCCTGCCCGGCTCGGGTGTCGGTCGCCATGGCTCTCCGTCAGGGCCCCTGTGGGCGGCACGCATTCGCCTTCGCCGCCGCGATCGCCTATATCAGACCCTTTCCAACGTATGGATCGTTTGAACGCCATGGCGACGCCGTCGCTCGACAGCGCCCGCGCGGCCGATGCCGCGATCGAGAAGGCGCCGGATCTCCTCCCCGAGGCGCTGCCCGGCCGCCGCCCCTCGCTGGTCGGCCTGACCCGCGACGCCCTCAAGGCACAGCTCATCGGCATGGGCGTGCCCGAGCGCGAGAGCCGGATGCGCGCCGGCCAGGTCTGGCACTGGGTCAATTTCCGCGGGGCGTCCGACTTCGCCGAGATGACCAACGTCGGCAAGGCGCTGAAGGCGCAGCTCGCCGAGCACTTCACCCTAGAGCGGCCGGAGGTGGCGAGCCGGCAGGTCTCGCGCGACGGCACCCGCAAGTGGCTCCTGCGCATGGCGCCGACCAACCGGCAGGAGCACAACCGCGGCGCCGAGATCGAGTGCGTCTACATTCCGGGGCCCGACCGCGGCACGCTTTGCGTGTCCTCCCAGGTCGGCTGCACGCTGACCTGCTCGTTCTGCCACACCGGCACGCAGCGCCTCGTGCGCAACCTCTCGGCGGCCGAGATCGTGCAGCAGCTCGTCACCGCCCGGGACGAGCTCGGCGACTGGCCCGGCCAGATGCCGAGCCGCGACGCCGGCGGCTCCGGCGAGGTCGGCCGGCTCGTGACCAACATCGTGTTCATGGGCATGGGCGAGCCCCTCTACAACCTCGACGCCGTGGTCGACGCTGTCGGGGTGATGTCGGACCAGGAGGGGCTCGCCCTGTCCCGCCGCCGGATCACGGTCTCGACGTCGGGGGTCGTGCCGCAGATCCCGCGGCTCGGCGAGCAGGCCAACGCCATGCTGGCGATCTCGCTCCACGCCGTGCGCGACGACCTGCGCGACGACCTGGTGCCGCTCAACCGGAAATACCCGATCGCCGAGCTGCTCGCGGCCTGCCGGGCCTATCCGGGCCTGAGCAACGCCCGCCGGATCACCTTCGAGTACGTGATGCTGAAGGGCGTCAACGATTCGGACGCGGACGCGCGGGAGCTGGTCCGCCTGCTCAAGGGCATCCCGGCCAAGATCAACCTGATCCCGTTCAACCCCTGGCCGGGCAGCCGCTACGAGTGCTCGGACTGGGACCGGATCGAGCGCTTCTCCGAGATCGTGTTCAACGCCGGCTACGCCTCGCCGGTCCGCACGCCCCGGGGCCGGGACATCCTGGCGGCCTGCGGACAGCTCAAGAGCGAGACCGAGAAGCTGCGCGCTCGCGCCCGGCTGATGCAGGAGGAAGGCATCGGCGTGGAGAGTTTTTACGCCGGCGCCGACGACTGACACCCGTCTTTGCGAGCGCAGCGAAGCAATCCAGAGAAGCGCCACGCGCACAGATGGCGCGCAGCCCTGGGTCGCTTCGCTGCGCTCGCGATGACGAGGTGGCTCACGCCGCAAACCGCCGCTCCTCCGCACGGCGAAGCGGCATCTCCGCGGCCCCGACCCATTCCGTGCGATGCCGCGGCAGGGCCTCGGGGTGCTCGGCCTGGAGCCACGTGATCATCGCCTCGCGGACCACGCAGCGCAGGTCCCAGGCCTGGGGCGCGTTGCGGGCGCTGACCAGCATCCGGATCTCAATCGTCGCTTCCTTCGCGTCCGAGACCTGAAGGTTGACCACCTTGCCGTCCCACAGGGGCGTGGCCCCGGCGATCTCGGCGAGCTTCTCGCGCATCGCCGCGACCGGCGCCCGGTGGTCGACGTAGACGAACACGCTGCCGATCAGCGAGGCGCCGTCGCGGGTCCAGTTCTGGAACGGCTTCTGGATGAAGTAGGTCAGCGGCAGGACCAGCCGGCGCCAGTCCCAGAGGCGGACCACCACGTAGGTCGCGGTGATCTCCTCGACCCAGCCCCACTCGTTCTCGACGATGATCGCGTCCTCGATCCGGATCGGCTGGGTGATGGCGATCTGGATACCGGCCACGAGGTTCGACAGGACCGGCTGCATGGCGAGACCGAGGACGAGGCCCGCCGCGCCCGCCGAGGCGAGCAGGCTGACGCCGTACTGGCGCACCGGCTCGAAGGTCATCAGCGCCACAGACAGGGTGACGAGCGCCACCAGCGTCACGCCGGCCCGCTCCAGGATGCGCATCTGCGTGAAGTGCTTGCGCGCCAGGAGGTTGTCCTCGGCGTCGAGCTTGAACCGCCGCAGGTAGATCACCGTGGCGATGTGCAGCGCCGTGGCGCAGCACCAGCCGGTCAGCGTCACGAAGGCCACCAGCAGGATCTGGTTGAGGGCGATCCGCACCTCCCAGGACAGGTGCACGGTGGTCGAGGCGAGGCTGATCGCCACCACGATCAGGCCGAGGCGGCTCGGCCCGCGGGTACGCGAGACCAGCGAGCGCCAGAACAGGCTCTTGCCCGCGACCGCCCGCTTCATCGCCCGGTAGACCACCCCGTGCAGGGGCATCACCACGGCGCAGCAGGCGACGATGAGGATCAGGCTCTCGGCCCACCACGGCAGGTAGGCCAGCGCGCGGGCTGCGGAGCCGGCGAGCGCGTCGAGGTCCGGCATCGGGCATCGCTCCACGGGTTCCGAACGGGACTTGGAGGAATGGGTGGGCGCTCGCGGCGGTTCCGCAGCGCACCATGTGCCCGCCGCAACGCAGCAGCCCGGCCCGGCGGGTTGCGCCGTGACGTCCTAGTCGGATCCGGACGACGGCCTCGGCACCCCCGTCCTTGCGAGCGGAGCGAAGCAATCCAGGGCAGCATCACGTTCGGTGATGTCGCGCTACCCTGGGTCGCTTCGCTCCGCTCGCGATGACGGGCGGGAGCACCGATCGAAGCGTCCGAACGCCCGCCCTACTTCGCCGCCCCGACCGTCACGCTGCCCGAGGCGGTCCGGCCGAACCGCGCCGGCCGGTACATGTCTTCCACGGTGGCGCCCGGATGGACGTAGGTCCCGGGCGAGACCGCCCGCACCGTGTAGGCCACGGTGAAGAAGGCCGACTGGCTCGGGTCGCGGTCGTAGGCGGCTACGAAGCGGTCGTCCCGGAACTCGGTGTGGACCGGCTGCACGTCGGACTTGGCGAAGGCGAGCCCCTGGAGCGCGTCGGCGTCGAGGAGCTTCGGATTGTCGATCTCCAGCCCCGCCGGCAGCGGGTCGACCAAGAGGAGCCGCGCCGCCTCCGCCTTGGCCTCGGTGACCTTGAGCACCACCACCAGCCTGTCGTTCTGGCGCAGGCCGCTCGCCGCCTCGACGACGCTGCCGTCGAGGCGGCGGAAGCTGCGCTCGATCGTGTAGCCCTGCTGCGCCGCCGGCTCCGGCACCAGGGGGCTGCCGTTCACGGTCACGGCCACCTGCACAGGCGCGCGGCCGGTATTGGTGAGCTGAACGCCCCGGTCGGCCAGGGCCGCCTCCCGATAGACCCGCGCCAGCATCCCGGTCTGCGGGGCGCCGTCCAGGGTGAACGAGAGGGCGCCCGCCTCGTTCGACAGGCTCTCGGCGGCGAGCACCAGCCAGGCATTCTCCTGCGTGCTCGTCGCACGCTCGGATTGCTGCTCCTCGCCGAGCGCGGAAGCCGCGGGGCCCAGCGCTCCCTGCGCCAGCCCGCTCTCGGCGGCCAGGGTGATGAGCCCGGCCCCGTCGCGCAGGCGGGAGCCGTAATCGGCGCGGTAGACACCCTTGTCGCGCTCGGCGCGCAGGACCGTGAGCGCCGATTCCATGGTCTTGGCGGCCCGGCCGCGGTCGCCGAGCAGCGCCAGGGCGGCGGCGAGCTGCGCGCGCCCGAGGGCGGAGGAGAAGTCGCCGATCTTGGTGTCGGCGAGGTAGCGCAGGTCGCCCATCACCGGCCGCCCGTTCCGGGCGAGCACGTAGGCCGCGTAGGCGAGGTCGGCGCCGCCGCCCCGCACCTCGGTGGCGTTGGCCACCGCGTTGCGAAGGTAGTCGAGGGCCTGGGCGAAGGCCTTCTGCGGCACCGCGAAGTTGCGCTCGCGGGCGCGGGTCAGGAAGTCGGTCACGTAGGCGTCGAGCCAGAGGTCGCTCGATCCCTGCGCCGACCACAGGCCGAAATCGCCGCTCGAATCCTGGCGGGCGAGCAGGCGCTCGATCGACTCGCGCACCCTTTCGTCGGCGCCGTTGTCGAGGGCGAGCTTCTCCAGCGCCGCGAGCTTGTTGACGTAGAGCAGCGGCATCGCCCGGCTCACCACCTGCTCGGAGCAACCGTAGGGGTAGCGGTCGAGCGCCCGGAGCAGGGCCGCCACGTCGACCCCGGGGAGGGCCGTGGCCGAGAGCGAGACGCTGCCGGTGCCGGGCTGCAGGTCGGCGAGGAGGTCCGAGGTCAGCGTCAGGTTCGCCCCGGGGGCGAGGCTGCGCACCGAGCGGCGCAGCAGGGCGCCCGTCCCCGGCGAGATCCCGAGGGCGAAGCTCTGATTGAGGGCGGCCGGGAGGCCGGGCCCCGACAGGGCGAGGTCGAGCCGGGCCGTGCCGGGTCCGGCGGCGGTGAGGGGGATCGCGAACTGGCCCTTCGCGCCGGCCTCCAGCCGCAGCGTCTGGCGCAGCGCGCTGGCGCCGACCACGACCGGGCCGGTCGGGCTCAGGTCGACCGTGTACTCGCCCGCCTGCCCCTCGACGTTGTCGAGGGCCACGAACAGGCGCGAGCGGTCGCCGGTGTCGAGGAAGCGCGGGAGCGTGGCGCTGAGCACGACCGGATCGCGGATGATCACGTCGGCCTGGGCCTGCCCGACCCGGTCGCCGCTCCAGGCGGTGACCATGACGCGGCCGGTGCCGTTGAAGGCCGGGATCGGGAAGGTGACGCTGGCCGCGCCGTCCGACCCCACGGTCACCACGCCGGAATAGAGCGCCAGCGGCGCCTGGGTCGGCGGGGAATCGGCCAGTTCGCCGCCGCCCGCGTCGCCGCCGGAGCGGATCGCCCCGGCAGAGCCCTGCATGCCGTCGATCAGGTAGCCGTAGAGGTCGCGGACCTCCGGTCCGAGCGCCCGCTGGCCGAGGAAGTACTGGGTCGGGTCCGGCGCCGCGTAGCGGGTCAGGTTGAGGATGCCGACATCGACCAGCGCCACGGTGATCCGCGCCGGCTCGCCGGCCTTCAGTCCCGTGAGCTGGACCGGCAGGGTCAGGTCCTGGCGCGGGCGCGCCCGCGCCGGCGCCTTCAGGGCGACCCCGAGGCTGCGCCGCTCCCGGTCCACCGAGAACCACGCCAGACCCAGCGCCCGGCCGGGCAGGCGCTTGGCCGCTTGGTCGAGGGGCCGGTAGGCGGTGGCCACCAGGTAGGCGCCGGCGCCCCACTCGGCCTTCACCGGAATGCTGACTGTTGTGCCGCCCTCCGGCACGCTGACTTCCAGGGTCTGGTGAACGCGGTCGCTGACGACCATCAGGCTGGCCTGACCCTTGAACTTCGGGCTGAGCTTGGCCCGCAGTGTGTCGCCGGCCGCGTAGGCGGCCTTGTCGAGGGTCAGGTCGAGCAGGTCGGGCGCTTCCGCGGTCTCGGAGCCGCCCCAGCCCACCTCGAAGCCGAGGCTCGCACCCGCCTCCGGGGCGCCCGCGGTCGAGACCTCCAGCCGGTAGCGGCCGAGGCCGACCGGCGCCTCGATCCGGCTCGGGCCGGCGGCCGTGAGGTCGACGGTGCCGCTGGCGACGCGCCGGGCGGACTTGACCGCCTCGAACGACCAGCGCCCGTCCGCCCGGTACCACTGATAGGAGGAGTCGATCCGCGACAGGGTCCAGCTCACGCCCGGCCGGGCCAGGAGCGCCCCGTCGGGGCGCGCGAACACCGCGTCGAAGCCCGCGATCCCGCCCTCCTTGAGGTCGGTGAAGCCCTTGCGCAGGGCGAGGACCGGGTTGGCCGGGAGGATCGGCAGGGTCAGGCTGCGCGACAGCGCCCGGCCGCCGGGCTCGCCGACCGCCAGCGTGATCTTCGCTTCCAGCGCCCGCGGTGCCGCGACCTGGGGTACCGGCACCGTGACGGTGGCGGCACCCTGCGCGTTCGTGGTGGCGTGGTCCTGCAACTCCTGGGTCGTCGGCTCCACGGCCTCGTCGTCGAGACCGATGGAATAAGTCTCCAGCCCCTTGATGCCGCTGGTGGCCGCCGCCTGCACGGTCACGCTGCCCGATACGTCGAGATCGGAGCCCGGGGCGCCGTAGAGGTAGCGGGCGGCGACGTCGACCTGCGCGGCCTCGCCCCGGTTCAGGGCCGCCTGCCGGGCCTTGAGGGTCACCTCCAGCCGCTCGGGGACGTAATCCTCCACGAGGAAGCTGGTCTCGCCGATCGCGGGCGCCTTCGGGTCCGTGTAGGCGGAGACCCGCCACGTGCCGTGCATCGCCCCCGACAGGAGCGGCAGCGGCAGGGCCCGGCCGCCGAGCCCCTGGTCGGGCACCGAGACGCGCCGGTACTCGACCCCGTCCGGCCGCTTGACCACCAGGGTCAGCGGCAGGTCCGGCACGGCGGCGCCGCGGGGGTCGCGCAGCAGGGCGGTGAGCTGGACGGTCTCGCCCGTGCGGTAGACCCCGCGCTCCGGGAACAGGTAGGCGTCGAGGCCGCCGGTCTCGGGCCGTCCCTTCACGCCGCGGTCGGTGAGGTCGAAGGCGCCGAGGTTGAGGTCGAGGAAGCCGTAATCGCCGCCCGCCTGCGCGACCACGAGGCTCGGCGCCAGGCCGCCCTCCCCGCGGGCGAGCCCGGGATCGAAGGCGACGTGGCCCTGCGCGTCCGTGGTCCGGGTGCCCAGCACCTCGTTGTTGCGGGCGACCAGCCGGATCTCGGCGCCCGGCATCACCTGCGCGGAGGCGAGCGAGCGCAGGACCACGGTGACCCCGTCCCGGCCCTTGGTGGCGGTGAGCCCCAGGTCGGAGACCACGAACCACTGGGTCGCCTGGGTGTCGTACTCCTCGTCGGCGGCGGCCGTGCCGGAGGGGCGGGCCAGCATCACGTAGAGTCCGGGCTCGAGCTTGCCCACGGCCTGGAGAACCGGGAAGGCGGTGACCGCCTCCTGGTTCAGCTCGGCCTTGGCGGTGTCGAGGGTGCCCTTCCAGACGCGCTGACCCTTCTCGGACGCGATCGTCCGGGCGGTGGACCCGCTGAGCTGGCCCAGGAAATCCTCCGACCGCAGGGTCGGCAGCAGGCCGCGATCGCCGATCCGCAGAACCTCGACGTCGAGCTTCGGCGCGTTCACCGAGACCAGGGGCACGCCCGCTTGGCCCGTCCGCGGCAGGACGTAGTTGCGCCCGGTGAAGCGCACCTGCGGGGCGCGGTCGCGGACGTAGATCTCGTAATCGGCGGCCTTGAGCAGGCTCTCGCCGACCGCGGAGGGCAGGCCCTGGCGGACCACGATGGCGTAGCGGCCGCCGTGCTTGAGCCCGTCGACGCAGACCTGGGAGCCCTCCCCGGTCACGGCGGCCGCGCTGCTGCCGGAGACGGCGACGAAGGGGGCGTAGTCGGTCTTGGGGCGGATCGCCTCCGAGAAGGTGAAGCAGGCCCGGGGGGCGGCCGCGTCGGAATCGACCTTGTAGTCGAGGATCCGGAAGCCGTGCTGCGCCCGCACGGTCTCGTAAGTCTCCCGGACCGAACCGGTCTCGGCCAGGGCGAGGCTCGCCGCGTAGGCGTCGAGCGCCGGGCGCCAGGATTCCTGCTCGGCCTCGGCGGCGGCGAGCGCCGCCAGCGCGGCCGCGGCGTCGGCCGCCGTGCCGGCGCGCTCGTAGGCGCGGTAGGCGGCGGCCGTCACCCGCCCGCGCAGGCGCGACCGGCCCTGGTAGTCGTTGTCCTCGAGGGCACCCAGGGCCGCCGCAGCCCCCCGGGCATAGGCCTGCCAGTTGCGCGCGTCGGCCGGATCGGCCGCCACCGCGGCGGTCAAAGGCGCCAGCGCCTCGTCGGGCTTGTCGGCGGCGAGCAGGGCCAGCCCGGCCGCGCGGGACTGGCCGGCGGGCCGCAGCGGGCCCCCGGCCTCCGCCTTCAGCGCGGTCTCCAGGCGGACCGCCGCGCTGGCGAGGTCGGCCCGGACGAAGGTCCTGGCGAACGGCGCGGAGACAGCCGTCGCCGGGCGGGGCGCGGTGCGGGCCGCAGGTGGGGACAGGGCTGGCGAGGTCTGGGCGAGGGCCGGATTGCTGGCGATTCCTCCGAGGAGCGCCAGGGCACCCGCGAGCCGTCCGAGCCGCGCCATCAGCCTGTTCCCCACCCGCAATCCCGATGATTCGTTCCGGGTCCCGTCGCGCGGGAGCCTAGCACCGGCGGTCGGGCTCGCAACGCTTCGGATCGCTGTAGGCCCCGCCCGGCCTCGCGCCGAGGCTCAGAACGCCTTCAGCACCTGCTCGGCGTGCTCGACGGCGACCGGGCCGGCGAAGCAGTGGGAGACCAGGGCGCGGTAATCCTGCCAGGGCTGCGAGCCGGTGAAGTCCTTGGTGTGGGCCTCCAGCGTGTCCCAGTGGATCAGCAGGCGGTAGCGCTGCGGATGCTCGATCGAGCGCCGGACCTCGAAGTGCCGGCAGCCCTTGGCCTGCTTGAAGATCGCCGAGGCCTCGGTGATGACCTTCTCGAACTCGGCCTCGAGGCCGGGCTTGATCTCAATCTGCGCGATTTCGAGGATCATCGGTGCGGTTCCTGTCTCAGGTGCGACGGGCGCGGCCGAGCTTGGCCGCGAGGATGCGCTGCGGGCTTAAGGTGGGGTCGGCCTGGGCGGCGACCGGCAGGTAGGCGGTCTGCTCCAGCATGTAGCGGCCGCCCATGGCACCGTGCATCACGAGGTCCGAGAGGGTCCCGGGTGAAGGCGGGGACGCGGATCAGCAGCCGGCGCAGGGACTCCTGCCCCTCCGGCGTGCCGGCCGCGCCGCGCAGCTCGGCCGCCTCGCCGTGGATGCTGACGTTCTCGGCCCTGCCGTCCGCGAAGGGCCGCTCGGTGAACCGGCGCTCGAACGCGCTGAACGGGAAGGGCAGATCGGGGAACAGCAGCACCGCCGCGGCCTCCAGCCCCCGCGCCCGGGAGCCGGACGCCTCGCCGGGGACAATTCTGCGGATCGGGGTGATCATCGTCTGCGCGCCCACGGCCGTCACGGTCCGGCCCCCTCTAGCGGAGCCGCCGGGGGGAGGCCAGGGCCGCGCATTTCCGGTGGACGGCGGGTGTCATCCACCGGCGCGGCGGAGGGCACCCGCCGGATCGGCTTGCGCAACCGCTTCGTTCCCGGCACGTTCCCCGGCCAGCACCCGGCCCGAGAGCCCGGCGGAGGATGGCGCCGATGGCGACCCTGAAGGAATTCGAGGAGGCCCTGCGCGAGCACGGCATGAACATGGCGCTGGCGCTGCTGGAGCGCTTGCGCGAGCGCGACCGCGCCACCCGGACGGTGAAGCCCGCCCGGCGGCTGACCGGACAGAAGATGACCCCGGAACTCGCCCGGGCGATCCTGGACCTGCACGCCACGACGGGCATGACCCAGCAGGAGATCGCCTTCAAGGTCGGAGTCAACCAGGGCCGCGTGAACGAGGTGATCAAGCGCGGCAAATGGCTGAGCGACGACCCGAACGCCCCGGAGGCCGTGGCCCGCGACAAGGCGGTGGCCCGGATGCGCGGCGACCCGAAGCCCAGGAAGGCGGCCGCCGCGCGCCCCGCCTCCGGGCGGGCCAAGGAGCGCAAGGCCGCGCCGCCGAAGGCGCGCAACCAGGGTCAGCTGGCTCTGGGGGATCTCTGAGGGGCTGCCGCGCCCTCGTCCTTGCGAGCGCAGCGAAGCAACCCAGGGCAGCGCGACCCTGCGAAGCGTGGCGATCCTGGATTGCTTCGCTGCGCTCGCAAGGACGAGGGCGCGCAAACCCTCGGGGTTCCCGGAGCGACTCTCACCCGGCAGGCGCGAAATGGCCCCGGTATCGCGCCCCGATCACCTCGACCGGCAGCGCGACGAACACGTCCGTCGTTCCGAACTGGCGGTCGATCACCGCGCCGTCGCCGAAGGTGGCGCCGAGGCGCAGGTAGCCCTTGATCAGGGGCGGCAGCGCCTGCAGGGCCGCCTTGGCGTCCACCGCCTCGCGCGGCATCCGATCCATCGCCACCGCCCGCTCCGGCAGCGCCCGGGCCCGCCAGCCCTCCGGCGCGCGGGCATGGTGGTGCAGAAAGGCGAGCGGCAGGGCCAGCCGGTCCGGGTCGGTGCCTTCCAGGCTCGCGCAGCCGATCAGCGCGTCGATCCGGTGGTGCAGGACGTAGGCGTAGATCCCCTGCCACAGCAGCTCGACGGTCCGCTTGCTCCGGTAGGGCTTGAGCACGCAGGAGCGGCCGAGCTCCAGGAGCCGCCGGTGCCCCTGCGCGGCGAGAAGCGGCGCGAGGTCGTACTCGCTCTCCGAGTAGAAGCCGGTATGCCGCTCGGCCACCTCGCCGCGCAGCAGCCGGTAGGTGCCGACGACCTTCGGGCGCGGCTCGACAAAGGGCTTCTTCCGCCGCGGCGCCGCGTGGTCGAGGACGAGGAGGTGGTCGCAGACCGCGTCGTAGCCGTCGACGTCGCGCCGGGACAGGGCGGCGAGCCCGGAGGGCACCGCCGACATCTCCTCGTAGAAGACCTTATAGCGCAGCCGCTGGGCCCGCCGGATCTCCGATTTCCGCGTCGCCAGCCGGACCTCGAGGCTGCCGATGCGGCCGAGGCTGCGGCCCTCGAACGGCTCGGGCAGGCGGATCGCCCGCTCGGCCGAGAGCACGTCGTCGATTCCGCCCGCGCCCGCGACGCCCGGCAGCGGGACCGACCGGCGGCGCAGCTTGGCGATCGGCGCGCCGACGCCCCATTGCACGCCCCTGTGCCAGCCGGCTCCGAGCGCGCTGTAGGCTCCGCGGGCGAGATTGGCGACCATCGTCGGGTTCACTCCGGGTGCGCGTCCGTGCACCGTCGAATCCGACAGAGAGCACGACGGCCACACGCCATTATGACAGCCGCCACGAGAAAGCGCCCCGGCCGGGGCCGGGGCGCTCCAAGAACCTGATCGGTACCTGATGTGGACCTGACGGTTCCCGCGCGGGCGGGGTCAGGCGGCCTGCTGGACCGCGTCCTTGCGGACGTCGCCCTCGATCACCGGGGCGCTGGGGCGCGCCGCCGAGGCGATCTCAATGCGACGGGGCTTCTTCGCCTCCGGAACCTCGCGGACGAGGTCGATGTGGAGGAGGCCGTTCTCGAGCGCCGCACCCGTCACCTGGACGTGGTCGGCGAGCTGGAACCGCCGCTCGAAGGCGCGGGCCGCGATGCCCTGGTGCAGGAACTCCGCCCTGCCCTCGGCCTTGCGCTCGCCCTTCAGCGTGAGAGCGTTCTCCCGCACCTCGATCGACAGGTCGGAATCGGTGAAGCCGGCAACCGCGACGGTGATGCGGTAGGCGTTCTCGCCGGTCCGCTCGATGTTGTAGGGCGGGTAGGTCGGGGCCGCCTCGGCGCTCGCGAACTGGTCGAGGGCGGAGAACAGGCGGTCGAAGCCGACGGTGGAGCGGTACAGGGGAGCGAGATCGAACTGACGCATGACATATCCTCGTCTGAGCAACATGCAATTCCGGTCCGCCCGATGGGCCGGACCCGTCTCTCGTGCCGCCTGACGGCCGGCACAGACGAGATATCGGAGGGGGAAAATCGCGCTTCAAGACCCCCGGCGAGGGTCGGAAACGAGATTTTTTCGCTACGGTCGCAGAGTGCATCCGGGCGTGTATCGGACGGTGCGCGGAGGCGCTGAGGTGAGGCCAGTGAGACGCTTCGACGGTGACACCGGGCGCGAGCCGCCGCTCCTGACCCTGCGCAGCACGCCCGACAACCCGGTCCCGCCGGGCGGCACGCTGATCGCCGTCGGCACGCGCGACGACTGCACCCTGCGGGCGGCCTACTGGCAGACCACGGCGCGCACCTGCCGGGGCACGGTCTGCCTGCTCCAGGGCCGGGCCGAGTTCATCGAGAAGTACTACGAGACGATCCACGAGCTGCGCGCCCGGGGCTTCGCGGTCGTGGCGTTCGACTGGCGCGGCCAGGGCGAATCGGACCGCCGGGTCGACGACCCCCACAAGGGCCACGTCGCCCGGTTCGACGATTACCGGCTCGACCTGCGGGCGGTGGCCGAGACGATCCTGGTGCCGCTGATGCCCGAGCCCCATGTCGGCCTCGCGCATTCCATGGGCGGATGCGTCGCGCTCCTCGCGGCCCTCGACGGCGCGCTGCCGTTCCGGCGGCTGGTGACCCTGGCGCCGATGCTGTCGATCCGGATGGTCCGCTGGCCGGCCGGCGCCGCGATCCTGTCGCGGGGCCTGCAGCGGCTCGGCCTCGGGAGCCGCTACATCCCGTTCGGCAAGCCGGTCTCGATCGCCACCAACCCGTACGCCGGCAACCGCCTGTCGCGCGATCCCATCCGCTACGCTCGCAACGCCGCGGCGGCGCGGCAGGTCGGCGCCGGCGCGGTCGGCGACCCGACGATCGCGTGGCTCGCCGAGGCGTTCCGCGCGATGGCGCGGCTGCGCGACCCGCGGGCGGCGCCGCGGATCGGGCTGCCGACCCTGATCGTCGCGGCGGGCGCCGACCCGGTCTGTGGCACGGCGGAGACCGAACGCTTCGCCGCCCGGCTGAAGGCCGGCCATATCCTGGTCCTGCCGGATTCCAGGCACGAGATCCTGACCGAGCGCGACGCGATCCGGCAGGATTTCTGGGCGGCCTTCGAGGCCTTCGTGCCGGGCTCGCCCCTGCCGACCCACGCGGAGGTCGAGGCGCACGCCGTGGCGGTGCCGGTCGCCTGAGGCGTCAGCCGCCGAGATCCGGGTCGATGTCCCGCGGGCGCACGTACCGGTCGAGGTGCCCGCGGTCCGGCGCGATCTCCGCCCAGCGGTCGCCGTCGAAGTCGATCACCACGAAGGCCGCGGTCGGGAATTCCAGGGCCAGCCGGTCCCGGGCCGCCCGCGGTCCCGAGCCCGCGAGGATTGCGGCGAGGTCGCCGAGGCCCGGATTGTGGCCGACGACGATCAGCGTGGCGGCCGCGTCGGGCGCCTGCCGGATCACCCCGAGGATCCGGTCCGCCGGCGCCTCGTAGATCTCGGAATGCCAGCGCGTCTCGGGGCTGCCGAGGGCCGCCTCCATCGCGGCCCAGGTCTCGCGGGTCCGCGCGGCGGTGGAGACCAGGGCGAGGTCCGGGCACAGGCCCTCCCGCGCGAGGTGGGCGCCCACCGCCGGGGCGGCCCGTGTCCCGCGCGCGTTGAGCGGGCGCTCGTGGTCCGCCACGCCCGGCGGACGGTCGGACTTGGCGTGCCGCAGCAGGATCAGCCTGCGCATGAGCGAACCTCTGACGCGTCTCGTGGGCCGGTCTCGGGGCTGCCGGTCCGGGCGCGCGCGGCCGGACCGGGCGGCGCCCGCTCCCGCCCGGTTAGCCGAAAGCGCCGCGCGCGGGAACCGCGGCTTTGCCCGCACCGTTCCGACCGGGAGCCGTCCGCAGCACGGCCCGCGGCCCGATCCGCGGCGCGACGGTCTCTGGCCAGGAGGCTGCCCGATGGACCGATCCGCCCGCGTCACCGAGATCCTGTCGTGGTACGGGGCCGACAGCCCCGGGACCCTCACCAACCTCGCCCGGATGCTGGAGCACGGCAAGCTCGGCGGCACCGGCAAGATGCTGATCCTGCCCGTCGACCAGGGCTTCGAGCACGGGCCCGCCCGCAGCTTCGGCCCGAACCCGCCGGCCTACGATCCGCACTACCATTTCGAGCTGGCCCTGGCGGCGGGATGCAACGCCTACGCGGCGCCGCTCGGCTTCCTGGAGGCGGGCGCGCGCGACTACGCCGGGCGCATCCCGCTGATCCTGAAGCTCAACGACCACGACCTCCTGGCCGACGAGGAGGATCCCGAGCAGGCGATCACCGGCTCGGTGGCCGACGCCCTGCGGCTCGGGGCCTGCGCCATCGGCTTCACGATCTATCCGGGCTCCGCCCACCGCAACGCCATGTACGGGCAGATCCGCGCGATCGCCGAGGAGGCCAAGAGCGTCGGCCTCGCCGTGGTGATCTGGTCCTACGCCCGCGGCTCGGCCCTGTCGAAGGAGGGCGAGACCGCCATCGACGTGATCGGCTACGCGGCCCAGATCGCCGCGCAGCTCGGCGCCCACATCATCAAGGTGAAGCTGCCCTCGGCCCATATCGAGCAGCCGGCGGCGAAGAAGGTCTACGAATCGACCGGCATCCCGATCGGCACGGCGGCCGAGCGCGTCCGCCACGTGGTGCAGTGCGCCTTCAACGGCCGGCGGATCGTGATCTTCTCCGGCGGCGCCCAGGCCGAGGAGGCCAGCTTCCTCGACGAGATCCGCGCCATCCAGGCGGGCGGCGGCTTCGGCTCGATCGTGGGCCGCAACGCGTTCCAGCGCTCGAAGGCGGACGCCCTGTCGCTGCTCGGCAAGATCACCGACATCTACGCGGGCCGCTGAGGCAGCCTCGCGTTCAGCCGCCGTCGCGGGCCAGCCGGGCGAGCCCGTCGCGGGTCGGCCGGGCCGGCCGCCAGCCGAGGGACGCGAGCCCGTCGGCGCGGGCGACGAGACCCTCGGCGACGCGGGCGAACTGCGCGTCCCGGCCGGTCAGCCGGCAGGCCAGCCGGAGGAGCCCAGCCGGGACCGGGACGAGGCCCGGGCCGCGGCCGAGGCCCCGGCGCAGCGCCGCGATCATCTCGGGCAGGCTGAGCGGGTCCGGATCGGCCGCCACGAGGGCGCGGTTCAGGGGGGCGGGCGCCGCCAGCACCGCGTCCACGGCACCCGACAGGCTCTCCAGCGAGATCAGCGAGCGCCGCGCCGCGAGGCCGCCCAGCGGCAGCGGGTAGGGACTGCGCGCCAGCCGCAGGAGCGCGGCCATGTTGCCCTTCACGCCGGCGCCGTAGACGAGGACCGGGCGCAGCGCGACCCAGTCCAGGCCGGTCTCGGCGAGCGCTGCCTCGGCCTCGAGCTTGGAGCGGCCGTAGGCGTCGGTGGGCCGGGGCGGATCGCCCTCCCCGACCACGCCCGGCGCGCTCGCCCCGACCTGCGCGCGGATCGACGACAGGAACACGAAGCGGCGCACCTTCGCGCGCGCCGCGGCCTCCGCCAGCCGGCGCGTCGCCTCGGTGTTGAGCGTGCGGTAGTCGTCCTCCGGTGCCCCCGACATAGCATGGGCGAGGCCGGCCGAGTGCACCACCGCGTCGACGCCGCTGAGGGCCGCCGCCATGTTGATCGGGCGGGTCAGGTCGCCGACGACCGCGCTCGCCGCGCCCTCCGGCACGGTCGTGGGCCGGCGCAGCAGCACGCGGACCCGGTAGCCGCGCGCGGTGAGGTCGGCGAGCAGGTGGCGGCCGATGAACCCGGTCGCCCCGGTGAGCGCGATGAGTCCGGTCACGGCTGGGCGGCCTCTGTCACGGCTGGGCGGCACCTTCGGCTGGGGCCGGCGCCGGGGCGCGGGCGAAGCGGCGGAGCAGGGCGGCGACCAGGGCGAGCCCGGCGGCCGATGCGGCGAGCGTGACCGGCCAGGACGGCCAAAACAAGGTCGCGGCGGCGAGCGCCGCCAGGGCGAGATTGGCCGCGAACACCCGTCCGACCACGCCGGGCAAGGTCAGCCCGTTGACGGTGGCCCGCTGGTAATAGTGCCCGCGATGCGCCTCCCAGACCCGCTCGCCCCGCGCCGCCCGCGCAGCGAGAGTCAGGCTGGCATCGGCGAGGTAGACGAGCGGCAGCAGCAGGGCGGCGGCGAGCCCGCCCGCCAGGGCGAGCTGGCACAGCAGCCACGCGGTGACGAGCCCGACCGGCAGCGAGCCGACATCCCCGAGGAAGAGCCGCGCGACCGGCCGGTTGAACGGCGCGAAGCCCAGCACCGCGCCGAGCAGGCTCGCCGCCACCAGGGTCGGCAGCGGCGGCAGGTGCCCGGCGAGGCCGATGAGCAGGAGCGCGCCCGCCACCGGGACGATCTCCGCCACCGTCATCCAGTCGAGCCCGTCCATGAAGTTCGTCAGGTTGACGAACCACAGGCCCGCCAGCAGCGCCAGGCCGCGCTCCAGCCAGAGCGGCAGGCCGGGCAGCAGGCGCCCGTCCAGGTGCCAGACCAGCAGGCCGACCACGACGGCCTGCACGGCGAGCCGCAGGGCGGCCGGCAGCGGCCGGACGTCGTCCACGGCGCCGAGGACCGCCAGGGCCAGGGCGCCGCCGGCGAGCCAGATCCAGTCCGGCCGGCCGCCGATCTCCGGCGCCGCGATCAGCAGGCCCGAGATCGTGACCAGCGCCGTCACCACGGCGATCCCGCCCCCCTGCGGGGTCGGCACGGTGTGGCTGGATCGGGCGTTCGGCCGGGCCAGGGCGTAGCGCTGCAGCAGCGGGCGCAGGCGCAGGATCAGGCCCGCCGAGAGCGCGGCGGCGAGGGGCACCGCCAGGAGCAGGATCGCGGTCAGGGCGGACGGGAGGGTGGACAGGGCGGGCGGCGCGTCGGGCGGCAAATCGGGCGGCATGGCGCCGTCCTACGCGATCCGCCGCCCGACCGTGAGGGGGCTACGCCGCCCGCACCGTGGCGAGGAAGCGCGCGACCTCGGCCCCGAGATGCTCGGACTGACGCGACATCTCGCTCGCGGCCCCGAGCACCTGGGCGGCGGCGGCGCCGGTCTCCTCGGCGGACTGGGCGAGGCTCGCGATGGTGCCGGTGACCGCGCCGGTGCCGGCGGCCGCCTCGGCGACGTTGCGGACGATCTCCTGCGTGGCCGCGCCCTGCTGCTCCACGGCGGCCGCGATGCTGGAGGCCACGCCGTCGATCTCGCGGATGCGCCGGCCGATCCCGTCGATCGCCGACGCCGCCTGCCCGGTGGAGGACTGGATCCGGCCGATCTGGCCGGTGATCTCCTCGGTGGCCCGGGCGGTCTGCTCGGCGAGCGCCTTGACCTCCGAGGCCACCACCGCGAAGCCGCGGCCCGCGGCGCCGGCGCGCGCCGCCTCGATCGTGGCGTTGAGCGCCAGGAGGTTGGTCTGGGCGGCGATCCCGGAGATCAGCGCCACCACGTCGCCGACCTTCGCGGCCGCGCCGCTCAGGTCCTGGACCAGCGCCACCGTGTTGGTCGCCTCGGCGACGGCGACCCGCGCGAGCTCCGCCGAGCTGCTGACCTGCCGGCCGATCTCCTGCACCGAGGAGCCGAGCTCCTCGGCGGCGGCCGCGACGGTGTTGACGTTGGCGGCGGCGTCGCTCGCGGCGCCCGCGACGGTGCCGGACTGACCGGCGGCCTCGGTCGCGCTGCCGGTCAGGGTCCGGGCGGTGGCCTCCAGCTCGGTCGCGGCCGCCGACACGCCGCCGACGATGCCGCCCACCGCCTGCTCGAAGGCGTCGGCCATGGCCCGGGTCGCGGCCCGGCGCTGCGTCTCGGCATCGGCGCGGGCCAGCGCCGTCTCGGCCTCCAGGGCGCGCGCGCGGACGAGGTTGTCGCGGAACACCACCACGGAGCCCGCGAGCGCCCCGATCTCGTCGCGGCGCTCCTGCCCGGAGATCGCCACCTCGGCGTCGCCCGCCGCGAGGCGCTGCGTCACGGCGGCGATCTTGCGGAGCGGCCCGCTGACGCCGCGGGTCACCAGCACGAAGGCCCCGAGGGCAACCAGCAGGGCGAGGCCGGCGAGCGCCAGCACGTTCCGCTTGGCGGCGTCGTAGGTCTGCGCGATCAGCGTGCCGCTCGCCTGCGAGCCGTCGCCGTTCAGGGCGACGAGCTTCTCCCAGTCGGCCATGATGGCGCGGATGCTGTCGGACATCACCGTGTTGTAGATCCGCTGGCCGCCGGCGACGTCGCCCGCCTCGGCCTTGGCCACCGCCTCCCGCTGCTGCTCGGCGTAGGTGGCCACGTGCTGGCGGAACACCGCGTAGGCCTCGCGCTCGGGCTGGGTCAGCGGCAGGGCCTCGTACCGGGCGTACTGGGCGGCGAGCAGCGCGTCGCGCTTGGCGATCTGGTCGGCGACCTCGGCGCGCAGCGCGGGCGTGTCGGCGGTGATCAGGCGGACGGCGTTGACCCGCTGCCGCATGAAGTTGATGCCGATCCGGCCGAGGGCGTCGGTGGCCGGGATGCGCGTGTCGCGCAGCTGCGCGGCGGCGGACTCGATGCGGCCGAGCTCGGCCAGCGAGAGGCCGCTCGTCGCGGCGATCAGCAGCACCAGGGCCGCGAGACACAGGCCGAGCTTGGCCGCGATGGAGATACCGGCGCGCATAGGAATCGTCCCCGGTCCCGCACGTGGGACCGGGGCCTATGCTTGTCTGAGAAATATTAAGGTTGTTTGGTCCTGCCCGGACCGCGCGCGGTCCGGGCAGGCTCGGTCCGCTAGTAGACCTGGGCCTCGGCGCGCGGCGGATCCGCCGGGCCGTCCCGTCGATCCAGACCCTTCTCCACGACCTTGGCGAGCCCGACCATGATCTGGTCGATGGCGTAGTCCTTCGGCGTGTAGACGGCGCGCACGCCCATGTTCTTGAGGACCAGCTCGTCCTCCGGCGAGATGATGCCGCCGACCACCACCGGGATGTGGTCGAGCCCGGCCTCGCGCATCTTGGCGCGGACCTCCCGCACCAGCGGCACGTGGGAGCCGGACAGGATCGACAGGCCGACCACGTGGGCGCCGGTCTCCTTGGCCTTCGCGACGATCTCGGCCGGCGTCTGGCGGATGCCGTCGTAGGTGACGTCGAAGCCGACATCGCGGGCACGGAGCGCGATCTGCTCGGCGCCGTTGGAGTGGCCGTCGAGGCCGGGCTTGCCGACCACGAGCTTCGGCGTCTCGCCGAGCCGCTCGCCGAGATCGGCGATCAGGAGCTTGGCCTCCTCGGCCGCGCCGCTGGAGACGGTCTCCACGGTGACGCCGGTGGGCGCCCGGTACTCGCCGAAGACCGCGCGCAGGCGCGCGCCCCACTCGCCGGTCGTGACGCCGGCCCTGGCCGCCTCGATCGAGGGCGGCATGATGTTGGCGCCGGAGCGCGCCGCCTGCTCCAGGGCGTCGAGGGCCTTGCCCACGGCGTTCTCGTCGCGGCGGCCGCGCCACTCGCGGATCCGGCTCTGCGCCTCCATCTCGACGGTCTCGGAGACGGAGAAGATCGCCCCCTCCCCGGCCGTGAGCGGCGACGGCTCGCCCTGCTGCCACTTGTTGACGCCGACCACGATCTGATCGCCGGCCTCGATCGCCGAGATCCGGCGCGCGTTCGACTCCACCAGCGCGCGCTTGAGCGCCCCGGTTTCCACCGCCGCGACCGCGCCGCCGATGCCGCCGATCCGCTCCAGCTCGGCGCGGGTCTGCGCCTTCAGCTCCTCGACCTTGGCCTCGATCACGTGGCTGCCGTCGAAGATGTCGTCGTACTCGAGGAGGTCGGTCTCGAAGGCCAGGATCTGCTGCATGCGCATGGACCATTGCTGGTCCCAGGGCCGCGGCAGGCCGAGCGCCTCGTTCCAGGCCGGGAGCTGCACCGCGCGGGCGCGGGCGCGCTTGGACAGCGTCACCGCCAGCATCTCGATCAGGATGCGGTGGACGTTGTTCTCGGGCTGCTGCTCGGTGAGTCCCAGGGAGTTCACCTGCACGCCGTACCGGAAGATGCGCTTCTTCGGGTCGTCGATGCCGTAGCGCTCGCGGGCGATCTCGTCCCAGAGCTCCGAGAACGCCCGCATCTTGCAGATCTCGGTGACGAACCGCAGGCCCGCGTTCACGAAGAACGAGATCCGGCCGAACACCTCGGGGAAGCTCGCGGCGTCGAACTCGGGGTCCTCGCGCACGGTGTCGAGCACCGCGATGGCGATGGCGAGCGCGTAGGACAGCTCCTGGACCGGCGTCGCCCCCGCCTCCTGCAGGTGGTAGGAGCAGACGTTCATCGGGTTCCACTTCGGCACGTTCTTGGTCGTGAACAGGATCACGTCCTTGGTGAGCCGGAGGGACGGCGCGGGCGGGAACACGTAGGTGCCGCGCGACAGGTACTCCTTGATGATGTCGTTCTGGGTCGTGCCCTGGAGGGCGGCGATCGGCGCGCCCTGCTCCTCGGCCACCGCGAGGTAGAGCGCCAGCAGCCACGGGGCCGTGGCGTTGATCGTCATCGAGGTGTTCATCTGGGCGAGCGGGATGTCCTGGAACAGGGTCCGCATGTCGCCGAGATGCGCGATCGAGACGCCGACCTTGCCGACCTCTCCGCGGGACAGCTCGTGGTCGGGGTCGTAGCCGGTCTGGGTCGGCAGGTCGAAGGCAACCGACAGGCCGGTCTGGCCCTTGGCGAGGTTGCCCCGATAGAGCTTGTTGGACTCCGCCGCGGTCGAGTGCCCCGCGTAGGTGCGGATGATCCAGGGCTTGTCGCGGCTCGACTTGTCGCTCCTGGTTTCGGCGACGCTCGCGCCCATTCCTCGCCTCCGTGTGATCTTTGTATCCGCGCGGGGCGCGGCCTTGCGGTCACCGTAGCGAAGGCTTGAGCACGCGTCATCCGGGACGGAAGTGCAAGACGCCCGCGCGGGCATCCGCGGCTCATGAAAAAACTTGCCCGCCGGAACAGCGGGATTTGAAGGCGCCGCGGCGCGCCGCCGCCCGCGCGCCGCCCGCACCCGCGGTCCGGACGGTGCCGCGCGACGGTCCCGATCCGCTTTATCAGTGCTGGTATAATGTCCACCTGAACTGTTCTTCGCGGGACTTGCCGCTGCTCAGGCGCGAGAGAGCAAGTCGAACCAATGACTTAGAGGTGCATGTGCTCGCCGGACGGCCTGGAGCAGCTCGGGCGCGCGGCGGTGGAGTCGGGCAAGGTCTCGGGGCCGGGGCGACCGAGGCCGGCGCCGAATAATACTTGGTCTGCCGGAAAGCCGATTTTGAATACGTGGTCGCGCGCCCTGTGCTCGCGCTTTTTTCATGTCGGAAACCGTCGGCTTTCGACTTTCGGCCCACTTGGACGCCTCCGGCATCGCCGGTATAGCGCGATGGAGAACCGCGGCCGTGAGAAACACGCGGGACGAGAGGAGAGCGAGATGGCGGCGAGCGCTGCGATCAGTCCGACGGGCGGGGAGGTCAAGGACCTCTACGAGATGGGTGAGATCCCGCCGCTGGGTCATGTGCCGGCCAAGATGTATGCCTGGGCGATCCGGCGCGAGCGGCACGGACCCCCGGAACAGTCCCACCAGCTCGAGGTGCTGCCGGTCTGGGAGATCGGCGACGACGAGGTGCTGGTCTACGTCATGGCGGCGGGAGTCAACTACAACGGCGTCTGGGCCGGCCTCGGCGAGCCGATCTCGCCCTTCGACGTCCACAAGGGCGAGTACCACATCGCGGGCTCCGACGCCTCCGGCATCGTCTGGAAGGTTGGCTCCAAGGTGAAGCGCTGGAAGGTCGGCGACGAGGTCATCGTCCACTGCAACCGCGACGACGGCGACGACGAGGAGTGCAACGGCGGCGACCCGATGTTCTCGCCCTCGCAGCGGATCTGGGGCTACGAGACCGGCGACGGCTCGTTCGCGCAGTTCTGCCGGGTGCAGTCCCGCCAGCTCATGGTCCGGCCGAAGCACCTCACCTGGGAGGAGGCCGCCTGCTACACGCTGACGCTCGCCACCGCCTACCGCATGCTGTTCGGCCACGCCCCGCACACGGTGAAGCCGGGCCAGAACGTGCTGATCTGGGGTGCCTCCGGCGGCCTCGGCGTGTTCGGCGTGCAGCTCTGCGCGGCCTCGGGCGCCAACGCCATCGCGGTGATCTCGGACGAGTCGAAGCGCGACTACGTGATGAGCCTCGGCGCCAAGGGCGTCATCAACCGCAAGGACTTCGACTGCTGGGGCCAGCTCCCTAAGGTCAACAGCCCCGAGTTCCACGCCTGGACCAAGGAGGCGCGGAAGTTCGGCAAGGCGATCTGGGACATCACCGGCAAGCAGGACGTCGACATCGTGTTCGAGCATCCGGGCGAGGCGACCTTCCCGGTCTCGGCGCTGGTGGTGAAGCGCGGCGGCATGGTGGTGTTCTGCGCCGGCACGACCGGCTTCAACATCACCTTCGACGCCCGCTACGTCTGGATGCGGCAGAAGCGCATCCAGGGCTCGCACTTCGCCCACCTCAAGCAGGCCTCGTCGGCGAACCAGTTCGTGCTCGACCGGCGGATCGACCCGTGCATGAGCGAGGTCTTCCCCTGGGACAAGATCCCCCAGGCCCACACCAAGATGTGGAAGAACCAGCACCCGCCGGGCAACATGGCCTGCCTCGTCAACTCCCCGCGCGCCGGCCTGCGCACGGTCGAGGACGTGATCGAGGCCGGTCCGCTGAAGCGGTAGGGCGCTCCGTCGGGCCGGTTCCCGCTCTCGCGCGGGGCCGGCCCGATCGGCTAGGCTCGCGGCGTCCCGCGCCGACTCGGCGACCGATTCGGTGTGCCGGGGCGCTGATGACGGGCCCACGCGATCCTCACAGGACCCGGCCCCGATCCGGACAGGGGGCACGGTTTTGAGCGGCGACGACGAGGCTTACGTCTACGACGAGGCGACGGGCGAGTGGCTCCCGCCCGGATCCGCGGCCGCGCCCGCCGAGGCGAGAGCCGTCCGCGACGCGGCCGGCAACGTCCTGGCCGACGGCGATTCGGTCACGCTGATCAAGGACCTCAAGGTCAAGGGCGCGAACCAGACCCTGAAGCAGGGCACGGTCATCCGGTCGATCCGGCTCACGGACGATCCGGAGGAGATCGACTGCCGCCACGACACCATCAAGGGCCTCGTCCTGCGCACCGAGTTCGTGCGCAAGCGCTGAGGCCGATGCGGGGCGGCGCTTCTCCCGGCCGCGCTACCGCCGCCGCGTCTCGTCCTGCGGCAGGTGGCGGCCGTAGGCCTCCTGCTTCTCGGCGCGCTCCTGGATCAGGTCGGCGTAGGCCTGCCGCATCTCCGGCGAGACGCTGATGCTCTTGCCCTTGGCGGCCTTGCGCTTGGGCGCCTTCTTGAAGGTGTTGTTCGTGTCGCTCATGCCGGGCTCCGCGTCGAACCGTGGCGGCATCGCGTGGCCGGACGACCGATCCGGGATCCGGCCGCCGCCCAGGGCCGGACATCCGCCCTGTAGCGCATCGCGGCGCCGGACGCACGGCTGCCGGGACCGGGCCGGGACCGGCCCGGCACCGGATTGATCTGGCCTGTCGCGGCGGCCTCTGCCAGGATCGGGACGACGCGGGGCAGAGAGGGTCGGGGGCGGGCATGGATTCGGGTGACGCGTCGCGGTGTCGGAACCCGGATACCCTGCGCGGCCGCGCCCGGCGCGCGACGGCCCTCGCGCTCCTGATCGCCCTCGGCACCGGGCCTGTCGGGGCCCAGGACCGGCCGGCGCCCGCCCGGGCCGCCCCCAGACCCGCGCCGGCGGCCGGCGCGCCGGCCGACCCCGTCTTCGAGGCGATGCGGGCGGGCTTCGAGGCCCTGCCGGAGGCCGACCGCAAGGCCGTCCAGGACGCCCTGGTCTGGACCGGCGATTTCAACGCCGTCGTGTCGGGGGCCTTCGGGCGCCGGACCTTCGAGGCGCTCACCGCCTACGGCGCCCGGACCGGCGGCGGGGCCGACCCCCTCGATCCGCGCGGCCGTGCGGCGCTGCTGGCCGCCGGCGCGGCGGCGCGGAACGCGGCGCGCTTCCGCGTCGCGGTCGATCCCGGGACCGGCGCCGTGATGGGCGTGCCCGAGAGACTCCTGGCGAAACGGACCGCCCTGCCCTCCGGAACCCGCTGGCAGAGCCAGGACGGTCGCGTCACCCTGGAATCCCGCGCCTTCCCGCCGGGGGCCGAGAGCCTCGACGCGCTGTTCGAGAAGGCGACCGCGCCGCTCCCCGGCCGCAAGGTGACCTACAAGCTGCGGCGGCCGGACACCGTGGTGGTCACCGCCGAGACCGGGCCGGGACTGTCCTACATCCGCTACGCGTCCGGACCGGAGGGCGTGCGGGGGTTCCTGCTCGGCTACGATCGCGCCCTGGCACCGGAGGTCGACCGGCTCGTGATCGCCGTGGCGAACGCCTTCGTGCCGTTTCCCGATCCCGCCGCGGCGCCGGCCGCGCAGCTACCCCCGAGCCCAGGTCCGGCACCGGCGGTCCGCGCCGCCGCCCACCCGGCGCCCCAGCCGCAGGCCGCGCCGCTGAGGCCGGCGAGCCTGTCCCCCGCGCCGGCCTCGGGCGCGGGTCTCGCGGTGGCGCCGGGACGCGTGCTGACCGCCGCCGCCGTGCTGGAGGGCTGCGCCCAGCCCAGGATCGGCGCGGCATCGGCGCGGGTGCTCGCCACCGATCCCGCCGGCCTCGCCCTCCTCGATGTGCCCGGCGCCCCCGCCCCGCTCCGGCCCGCGCTCCGAACCGAGCCCGTCGGTGCCGAGGAGAGCGTGATCGCCCTGGCGCCGGGTGCGGACGGGGTCCAGGCCGCTCCCGGTGAGGCGCGGGGCGGCGACGTGATCGCGGCGCTCCAGCCGGGTTCCGGCGGCGCGCCGGTGCTGGACCGGTCGGGGGCCCTCGTCGGTCTCGTCGCCCGCTATCCCGCGGCGCCGCGCCGGGTCGCCGGGGTGGTGCCGCCGGCACGCCTGCCGGTCGTTTCGGCGCGGGCGATCTCCGCCTTCCTCGCCGCCCAGGGCATCGCCGCGGCGGCGCCGCACTCGGGTGGCGGGCCCGGCGGGGTCGCGCCCGCCGTGGTGGGGATCACCTGCCGCTGAGATGGGGGTCGCGCGGCGGATCCCCTATCGCTCGCGCGGGATCCGCCGGCGTTCACGAGCCTGGGCGGACAAGTCGTCCGCCCAGGCGACGGGCCGCCGCTCAGAGCCGCCCGGTGACCAGGAGCACGATCAGCACGATGAGCAGGATGCCGCCCAGGCCGAAGCCGGGGCCGCGATACGCGCCGCCGCCGAGGAAGCCGCCGCCGCCGAAGGCCAGGATGATCAGGATGATGAGTAGGATGGTGACGAGGGACATCGGTCGCGTTCTCCGGACGGTCGCGCTGGTGCGAGCGTGACCGTTCAAACGCTGCGACATTCCGTTCCGTTCAACGCCAAGCCACGCTTTTGTGAGGAAAATTCCGGATGAGACCCCGGCCTCAGGCGTGCCAGTCCGGCAGAGCGTCCGCGGGCGCGTCGAGCCAGCTGGGAACTGGCAGGTCGCGCTCGGTGAGGAACGCCGGGTTGAACAGCTTCGAGGCGTAGCGGGCCGCCCCGTCGCAGAGGATCGTCACGATGGTGTGACCGGGCCCGAGGTCCCGGGCCAGCCGGATCGCCCCGGCGACGTTGATGCCCGACGAGCCGCCCAGCGACAGCCCCTCCTCCCGCATCAGCCCGAAGACGATGTCGAGGGCTTCGCGGTCCGGGATCCGGAAGGCGCGGTCGGGGGTGAAGCCCTCGAGGTTGCGGGTGATCCGCCCCTGGCCGATCCCCTCGGTGATCGAGGAGCCCTCGGCCTTCAGGGTGCCGGTCGTGTAGTGGGCATAGAGGGCCGAGCCCTCCGGATCCGACAGCGCGATCCGCACCTGCGGGTTGCGGGCGCGCAGGGCCTCGGCGGTGCCGGCCAGCGTGCCGCCGGTGCCGGCCGCGCAGACGAAGCCGTCGACCCGGCCGCCGGTCTGCGCCCAGATCTCCGGGCCGGTGCCGTCGACATGGGCCTGCCGATTGGCGACGTTGTCGAACTGGTCGGCGAAGAAGGCGCCCGCCGGCTCGGTGGCGGCGAGCTTCTCCGCGAGCCGCCGGGCCACGTGGACGTAGTTGTTCGGGTTGGCGAAGGGCACCGCCGGCACTTCCACCAGCCGGGCGCCCGCGAGCCGCAGGGTCTGCTTCTTCTCCTCGGACTGGGTGACCGGGATGACGATCAGCGTCCGGTAGCCGCGCACCGAGGCCACCAGGGCGAGACCGATGCCGGTGTTGCCGGCGGTGCCCTCGACGATCGTGCCGCCCGGGCGGATCAGGCCCCGCGCCTCCGCGTCCCGCACGATCGAGAGCGCCGCCCGGTCCTTCACCGACAGGCCGGGATTCAGGAACTCCGCCTTGCCGTAGATGGTGCAGCCGGTCTCCTCGGAGGCGCGGCGCAGGCGGATCAGCGGCGTCTGGCCGATGGCGGCCAGGACGTCGGAGGCGGGTTCGCGACTCGGTACGGTCATGGTCGGGAGCCTAGGGTGCCGCGCGGCCGCTGGCGAGCCTCACCCGAACACGTGCCCGCCGTTGATCCGCAGGCCGACCGGGTGGCCGGCCGGGTAGCGCACGCCGTCGAAATCCTCCACGGCGAGGACGCGCCCCTCGGCGTCGGCCACCTCGATCCGCTGGCGCCCCTGCGTCCGGTACGAGCTGCGCACGGTGCCCGACAGGTGCGCGGCCTCGGGCTCGGCGAGCTGCAGCTGCCAGGGCCGGACGTAGAGCTTGACCGGGCCGAACAGGCTGGCGGGCGCGGCGACCGGCGTCTCCCGGCCCCGGACCAGCACCCGGCCGCCCTCGGCGATCGCCTCGACCTCGACGGAATCGCCCAGGAACTTCATCACGGTGGCGGAGGCCGGGTTCTCCTGCACCTCGTCGGGCGTGCCGACCTGCTCCAGGCGGCCGCGATCGAGCACGGCCACGCGGTCGGACAGTTCCAGGGCCTCGTCCTGGTCGTGAGTCACGAAGATCGTGGTCTGGCCGGTGCGGTCGTGGATCTCGCGCAGCCAGCGGCGCAGGTCCTTGCGGACCTGGGCGTCGAGCGCGCCGAAGGGCTCGTCCAGCAGGAGAACCCGCGGCTCGACCGCAAGGGCCCGGGCGAGCGCCACCCGCTGCCGCTGGCCGCCGGAGAGCTGCGACGGGTAGCGGTCGCCGAACCCGGAGAGGCGGATCAGGTCGAGCAGGTCGCCGACCCGGCGCTTGATCTCGGCCTTGGCCGGCCGGTCGGCGCGGCGCCGCGCGTTCAGCCCGTAGGCGATGTTGTCGGCCACGCTCATGTGCTTGAACAGGGCGTAGTGCTGGAACACGAAGCCCACGGCCCGCTCCTGCACCGGCAGGCCGGTGGCGTCGTCGCCGCCGAACAGGATCCGGCCCCGGTCCGGCGCGTCGAGCCCGGCGATGATCCGCAGCAGCGTCGTCTTGCCCGAGCCCGACGGGCCGAGGAGCCCGATCAGCTCGCCCGCCCGCACGTCCAGCGACAGGTCGTGCAGCACCGCCGCCGTGTCGAACGTCTTCGAGACGTTCTCGACCCGGATCGCCGTGGAGGGGCGATCAGTGTGCCCGGCCGTGCGCGAGCTCACCCGCGAAGCGCCATTCGAGGACGGATTTGAGGACGAGGGTGATGAGGGCAAGGACGGCGAGGAGCGAAGCGACGGCGAATGCGGCGACGAAGTTGTACTCATTGTAGAGGATCTCCACGTGGAGTGGGATGGTGTTGGTCAGGCCGCGGATGTGGCCCGACACCACCGACACCGCTCCGAATTCGCCCATCGCCCGGGCATTGCAGAGGAGCACGCTGTAGAGCAGGCCCCAGCGGATATTGGGCAGCGTCACCGTCCGGAACGCGTGCAGGCCCGAGGCGCCGAGCGTCAGCGCCGCCTCCTCCTCGGCGGTGCCCTGCTCCTGCATCAGCGGGATCAGCTCGCGGGCGACGAACGGGAAGGTCACGAACACCGTCGCCAGGACGATCCCCGGCAGGGCGAACAGGATCTGGACGCCGTGGTTGAGGAGCCAGGAGCCGAACAGGCCCTGGGACCCGAACAGCAGCACGTAGATCAGGCCGGAGACCACCGGAGAGACCGAGAACGGCAGGTCGATCAGGGTGATCAGCAGCGCCTTGCCGGGGAACTCGAACTTGGCGATCGCCCAGGAGGCGGCCAGCCCGAACACGACGTTGAACGGCACCGCGATCGCCGCCACGGTCAGCGTCAGGCGGATCGCGCTCCAGGCGTCGGGCTCCCGGAACGCGTCCAGGAAGGCCCCGAGCCCCTTGGAGAAGGCCTGGAGGAAGACCGCGAACAGTGGCAGCACCAGGAACAGCGCCAGGAACGCCACGGCGATCCCGATCAGGACCGCGCGGACGCCGACCCCTTCCGAGGCGACCGGGGCTGGCTTGGCGGCCGGCACGAAGGCGGGAGAGAAGATCTCAGACATAGCCGAACCGCCGCCGTGACCAGGCCTGGATGAGGTTGATGGCGAGCAGCGTCAGGAACGAGATCCCGAGCATGATCGTCGCGATGGCCGCCGCGCCGCCGTAGTCGAACTCGGAGAGCTTGATGACGATGAGCAGCGGCGCGATCTCCGACACGTAGGGCAGGTTGCCGGCGATGAAGATGATCGAGCCGTACTCGCCGACACCCCGGGCGAAGGCGAGCGCGAAGCCGGTGAGCACCGCCGGGATCAGGGGCGGCAGCACCACCCGGGTGAGGGTGACGAGGCGCGTCGCCCCGAGGGTGGCCGAGGCCTCCTCGATCTCCTTGTCGATCTCGGCGATCAGCGGCTGCACGGTCCGCACCGCGAAGGGCAGGCCGATGAACACCATGGCGATGAAGATGCCGACCGGCGTGTAGGCCGCCTGGATGCCGAGGCGCGCGAGCGGCGCGCCGAGCAGACCGTCCGGCGCGTAGAGCGAGGCGAGCGCGATGCCGGCGACCGCGGTGGGCAGCGCGAAGGGCAGGTCGACGGCGGCGTCGACCAGCTTGCGCCCCGGGAAGCGGTAGCGGGTCAGCACCCAGGCCACCAGGAAGCCGAAGACCGAGGCGACGAGCGCCGCGATCGCCGAGACGCCGAAGCTGATCCGCAGGGCGCTCGCGACCCGCGGATCGGTGGCGACCTCCCAGATGCCCGACAGGCCGAGCCCCGAGGCCTTCACCACCAGTCCGGCCAGCGGCAGCAGGACGATCAGGCCGAGGCAGGTCAGCGTGTAGCCGAAGCTGATCCCGAAGCCCGGGATCACGCTCGGCCGTCGGAACGTCCGACGGGTACGGGGCGTCTGGACCATGATCTGAAGCCTCAGCGGCCGGCCCGGCTCAGACGGTCGAACAGGCCGCCGGCGTCGAAGTTCCGCTTCTGGATCTCGTCCCAGGATCCCTGGAGGTCCTCAATCTTGAACAGCTTGATCTCGGGCAACTGGGCGAGGTCCGCCGGGGCGGCCGCCTCCCGCCGGATCGGCCGGTAATGGTGCTTGGCGAAGATCGCCTGGGCGCGGTCGCCGTAGAGGAAGTCGAGATAGGCCTGGGCCGCCTTGGTGGTGCCCTTCCGCTCGGCATTGACCGCCACCAGGGCCACAGGCGGCTCGGCGTAGATCGAGGTCGGCGGCGAGACGATGTCGAACTTGTCGGCGCCGAACTCCTGGAGCACGAGGTAGGCCTCGTTCTCCCAGGTCGGCAGGACGTCGCCGAGGCCGCGCTGCGCGAAGGTCACCGTCGAGCCGCGGGCGCCGGTGTCGAGCACCGGCACGTTCTTGTAGACCTGCCCGACGAAGGCGTCGGCCTTCGCGGCGTCCTTGTCCTTCCCGTAGGCGTAGCCCCAGGCGGCGAGGAAGTTCCAGCGCCCGCCCGCCGAGGTCTTCGGATTCGGGGTGATCACCTTCACGTCGGGCTTGACCAGGTCGTCCCAGTCCTTGACGCCCTTCGGGTTGCCCTTCCGGACCAGGAACACCACCGTCGAGGTGTAGGGCGTCCCCTGGTTCGGCAGCTTGCTGCGCCAATCCTCCGGGATCTTGCGGGTGAGCTTGGCGATCGCGTCGATGTCGGACGGGATGCCGAGGGTGACCACGTCGGCGTCCACCCCGTCGATCACCGTGCGCGCCTGCGCGCCCGAGCCGCCGTGCGAGGCCCGCACCGTGATGGCCTCGCCGGTCTTGGCCTTCCACTCTTCCGCGAAGGCGGCGTTGATCTCGCGGTAGAGCTCGCGGGTCGGATCGTACGAGACGTTGAGGAGCGCGGTCTCGGCCGCGGCCGGCAGCGCGCAGGTCAGCAGGCCGGCTCCGGCCAGAAGGGTCAGCCCGATCGCCCGAGCCATCCGGCCCAGACCTGAAGCGTTCGTCATCACGTCCGATCCCCCAGCCATCCGCGGTTGCGACGCAGGGGACAGGCGTCCCCGGGAGGCGCGAAATCGTTCTTTTTACCGAACGAAGTCAAGCCTCGGGTGTGGACCCGCGTGATGCCGTAACGTGATCAGGATCGACGATCGTGCCGGAAATGCAAGATAACTCAGGGCAGTAGACGATCAGAACGCATGGATCTTCTCTCTGGCGTCGCCGATGGAGAAGATTTCCTGCGCGGAATCGGGTCTCTCAGAACGAACGATCTTAAGTGCTCTAGCGCACATCGGGCGGCATGCTGCGGGCCGGCGAGAGCCGTCGGCGGTTCGCGCCGCACGCGGTTGCCCGCAAGACGGCGATCCTCCGCTCCCCTGCCGGCGGCGGTCCGGGTCAGCGCTTCGGCTTGTCGAGCCGGGCGATCAGGGCCTCCAGCCGCTTGTCGACCGGGGCCGCCAGCGTGTCGGTGAAGAGCGCGCGCAGGTTCTGGCCGAGATGGCGCCGGATGTCGGAGGTGAGCGGTGGTGCGTCTACGGACCGCTCGGTCTCGCAGGGGCGCTCGGGATGCGGCTTCGACATGACCGGAAAATCCTCGCACCTGTGGACACGTACGGTTGCAAGGTTTGGTTAAGGAGCCGTCACCGCCGACACCGCGACCCCGCCGCGCGACCCGAGTGCCCGGTCCCCGGTCGGTGTCGCAGGCCGGAACTGCGGCCGCGAAGGCTACGTTGCCCGGGCATTCCCCGCTGCCGTTCCCCCGCTGCCAGGAGGCGCCCCGTGTCCCGCTCGATCCCCCTGACGATATCGGTGCTCCTCGGCCTCGCGGCGGCCGCGTCGCCCTGTCTCGCGCAGACGAAGCCCGGCGAGATCAAGGGCATCGACGCGATGGGCGACAAGTCCCGCAGCGCGCAGGACGGCTGGAGCCAGGCCCCGGTGCCGCGCGAGCAGTCGGCCGCCAAGGACGCGCCGGACCCAGGCGGCAACTCGATCAAGGAGAATGCCGACCGTCCCGTGCCGCCGGCCCAGCCCGGCGGCACTTCCGCGACCGAGCCGCAGGCGCCCCTGGAGCACCGCACGGCCGGCCCGTCAGGCACCAATCCGGCCAATCCCAGCAAGTAAAAAAACCGTTCTCATGCAGGATGATGCCGGTGTGACAAACGTGTTGCTTCGGCTGAGACACGGCGACTTGCTGTGTCACGCAACCGCACTTGCCTCGCGCACGCTTTTTTGGGACAGCTTGGAATTATACCAGATCGCTTTTACGGAGCGGAGATGACGGTCCAGGTCTCAAGGCGTGGCCTGCTCAAGGGGGCCGGCGCCGGCCTCGCTGGCGGCTCGCTGGGCGCGCTCGGATTCGGCGGACTCGAGCCCGCCATGGCCGCCGCGGTGCGGCCGTTCAAGCTCGCGCAGATGCGCGAGACCCGCAACACCTGCCCGTACTGCTCGGTCGCGTGCGGCGTGATCCTCTACAGCCTGGGGGACCGTTCGAAGAACGCGCGCTCCTCGGTCATGCACATCGAGGGCGACCCGGATCATCCGGTCAACCGCGGCACGCTCTGCCCGAAGGGCTCGGCGCTGCTCGACTTCGTGCACGCCGAGACCCGCACCAAGTACCCGCTCCACCGCGCCCCGGGTTCCTCCGAGTTCAAGCGCGTGTCCTGGGATTTCGCCCTCGACCGCATCGCGCAGCTCATGAAGGAGGACCGGGACAAGAACTTCGTGGCCAAGAACGGCGACCTCACGGTCAACCGGTGGACCACGATGGGCTTCCTCGGGGCCTCGGCCACCACCAACGAGACGGCCTGGCTGACCTACAAGACAGTCCGAAGCATGGGGGCCCTGGTCTTCGATAATCAGGCCAGAGTTTGACACGGTCCGTCGGTCGCCAGTTTGGCGCCCTCCTTCGGACGCGGTGCGATGACCAACCTCTGGATGGACATCAAGCACGCGGACGTGATCACCGTGATGGGCGGCAATGCCGCCGAGGCCCACCCCTGCGGCTTCAAGTGGGTCGTGGAGGCGAAAGCCCATAACAATGCCAAGCTGATCGTCGTCGATCCGCGCTTCACCCGCACGGCGTCGGTGGCCGATCTGTACTGCCCGATCCGGCAGGGGACCGACATCGCGTTCCTGTCGGGCGTGGCCAAGTACCTGCTCGACAACGACAAGCTGCAGCACCGCTACGTCTCCGCCTACACCAACGCCGGGTACGTGGTCCGCGAGGGCTACGACTTCAGCGAGGGTCTGTTCACGGGCTACGACGCGGACAAGCGCGACTACGACAAGACCACCTGGGACTACGAGATCGGCCCCGACGGCTACGCCGTGGTCGACGAGACGATGCAGCATCCGCGCTGCGTGATGCAGCTCCTCAAGAAGCATCTCGCGATCTACACGCCCGAGATGGTGGAAAAAATCTGCGGCTCGCCCAAAGAGACCTTCCTGAAGGTCTGCGAGCTGATGGCGACGACGGCTTCCCCCGAGAAGTCGATGGCCTCGCTCTACGCGCTCGGCTGGACCCATCACTCCAAGGGCTCGCAGAACATCCGCTCGATGTGCATCGTGCAGACGCTGCTCGGGAACATCGGCGTGCTCGGCGGCGGCATGCAGGCCCTGCGCGGTCACTCCAACATCCAGGGGCTGACCGATATCGGGCTGATGTCGAACCTCATCCCCGGGTACCTGAACATCCCGGTGGAGAAGGAGCCCGACTACGCGAGCTATATCGCCAAGCGGCAGTTCAAGCCGCTGCGTCCCGGACAGACGAGCTACTGGCAGAACTACAACAAGTTCTTTGTCTCGTTCCAGAAGGCGATGTGGGGCGACAAGGCCACCAAGGAGAACGACTGGGCGTACGATTACCTGCCCAAGCTCGACGTGCCGACCTACGACGTGCTGCGCGGGTTCGAGCTCGCCAAGCAGGGCAAGATGACCGGCTACGTCATCCAGGGCTTCAACCCCCTGCTGTCGTTCCCCAATCGCGCCAAGATGACGGAAGCCTTCTCCAAGATGAAGTTCATCGTGGTGATGGATCCGCTCAAGACCGAGACGGCCCGGTTCTGGGAGAATCACGGCGAGTACAACGACGTCGATCCGACCAAGATCCAGACCGAGGTGTTCGAGCTTCCGACCACCCTGTTCGTGGAGGAGGAAGGCTCGCTGTCGAACTCCAGCCGGTGGCTGCAGTGGCACTGGCAGGCGCAGGAGGCGCCGGGCGAGTGCCGCTCCGACATCGAGATCATGTCGGAGATCTTCCTCCGCATGAAGGCGGCCTACAAGAAGGATGGCGGGGCCTTCCCGGACCCGATCGTCAATCTGAAGTGGGATTACGCGATCGCCGAGGCGCCGACGCCGACCGAGCTCGCCCGCGAGCTCAACGGCTACACGCTGGCGCCGACGCCGGACCTCAACGGGACGATCATCCCGGCGGGCAAGCAGGTCGACGGCTTCGCCCAGCTCAAGGACGACGGGACGACCGCCTGCGGCTGCTGGATCTACTCGGGCTGCTACACCGAGAAGGGCAACATGATGGCCCGCCGGGACAACACCGATCCCGGCGATCGCGGCATCGCGCCGAACTGGGCCTTCGCGTGGCCAGCCAACCGGCGCGTGCTCTACAACCGCGCCTCGTGCGACCCCGAGGGGCGCCCGTGGTCCGAGAAGAAGAAGCTCATCGAGTGGAACGGCAAGCAGTGGATCGGCTTCGACGTGCCGGATTACGGCGTCACCGTCGCCCCCGATAAGGGCGTCGGCCCGTTCATCCTGAACCAGGAGGGCGTCGCCCGCCTGTGGACCCGCGGTCTCATGCGCGACGGACCGTTCCCGACGCACTACGAGCCCTTCGAGTCCCCGGTGGCCAACCTCGCCTTCCCGAAGATCAAGGGCGCGCCCGCGTCCCGCATCTTCAAGGACGACCTCGCCGACCTCGGCGACGCGAAGGAGTTCCCCTACGCGGCGACGAGCTACCGCCTGACCGAGCACTTCCACGGGTGGACCAAGCACGCCCGGATCAACGCGATCCTCCAGCCGGAGGCCTTCGTGGAGATCTCGGAGGAGCTCGCCAAGGAGAAGGGCATCGCCAAGGGCGGCTGGGTCCGCGTCTGGTCGAAGCGCGGCTCCCTGAAGGCCAAGGCGGTGGTGACGAAGCGGATCAAGCCGCTGATCTGCGACGGCAAACCCGTCCACGTCGTCGGTATCCCGCAGCACTGGGGCTTCATGGGCCACACCAAGAAAGGATGGCACCCGAACTCGCTGACGCCCGTCGTCGGCGACGCGAACACCGAGACGCCGGAGTTCAAGGCTTGGCTCGTGAACATCGAGCCGACCACGCCTCCGTCGGACGCGGTCGCGTAAGGGGGAGCGGCAGACATGGCTGACTACAGCTCCCTCGACATCCGCCAGCGCTCCGCCTCCACGGAGACGCCGCCGGAGATCCGCCGTCAGGTGGAGGTCGCCAAACTCATCGACGTGTCGAAGTGCATCGGCTGCAAGGCCTGCCAGTCGGCGTGCGAGGAGTGGAACGACCTGCGCGACGACATCGGTGTCAACACGGGCACCTACCAGAACCCCCACGACCTCACGCCGAAGTCGTGGACCCTGATGCGGTTCACCGAGTACGAGAACCCGGAGACCAACAACCTCGAATGGCTGATCCGCAAGGACGGCTGCATGCACTGCACCGAGCCGGGCTGCCTGAAGGCCTGCCCGTCTCCCGGCGCGATCGTGCAGTACTCCAACGGCATCGTCGACTTCATCGAGGAGAACTGCATCGGCTGCGGCTACTGCGTGAAGGGCTGCCCCTTCAACATCCCGCGCATAAGCCAGACCGACCACAAGGCGTACAAGTGCACCCTGTGCTCGGACAGAGTGGCGGTGGGTCAGGCCCCGGCCTGCGCCAAGGCCTGCCCGACCGGCTCGATCATGTTCGGCACCAAGCAGGCCATGATCGATCAGGCCCACGACCGCGTCGAGGACCTGAAGTCGCGCGGCTTCGCGCATGCCGGCCTCTACGACCCGGCCGGCGTCGGCGGCACGCACGTCATGTACGTGCTGCACCACGCCGACCAGCCGAACCTCTACGCGGGCCTGCCGAACGACCCGAAGATCTCGCCGCTGGTCGCCTTCTGGAAGGGCGGCGCCAAGGTGTTCGGTCTCGCCGCGATGGGCTTCGCGGCGGTGGCGGGCTTCTTCCACTACGTGACGGCCGGCCCCAACGAGGTCGTGCCCGAGGAGGAGGAAGAGGCGGTCGAGTACGACGAGGCCAAGCGCCGGGAGAATGGCGGCGAGGCCCGGCCGCACTGAGACGCGACGGTCTCCCTCCCCCGCGGGGGGAGGGAGCGCCGCGCCGAACGGTTTCGGCAGGGCGGAGACGGCTCGGGCGCCAGACCCGATTTCGAGTTTCACGGCCCGCCCGCCGCGACGGGCGGCCCCGTCAGGCGAGTGAAGGCCGATGACGATCCAGAACGATGTCCGGGACGGCGATTCCCGCCCCCTCCACCACGCCAAGTCCGAGGCGCCGGAGGTGATGTACGTCCCGCGCTACACCGGCGTGCAGCGCGTGAACCACTGGATCACCGCGATCCTGTTCACGCTGCTGACCCTCTCGGGGCTGGCGATGTTCACGCCCTACCTGTTCTCGCTGACCGGCCTGTTCGGCGGCGGACAGGCGACCCGGGCGGTCCACCCGTGGTTCGGCGTGGCGCTGGCGATCAGCTTCCTCTTCCTGTTCGTGCGCTTCTGGCGGCTCAACATCCCCAACAAGGACGATGTCGAGTGGTCGAAGAAGATCGGCGACGTGGTCACCAACCGCGAGGACCGGCTGCCGGAGCTCGGCAAGTACAATGCCGGCCAGAAGGGCGTGTTCTGGGGCCAGACCGCGCTGATCGGCGTAATGTTCGTGACCGGCCTCGTGATCTGGAACACCTATTTCGGCGGCCTCACCTCGATCGAGACCCAGCGCTGGGCGCTGCTCGCGCACTCGCTGGCCGCCGTCATCGCCATCGCGATCATCGTGGTGCACGTCTACGCCGGCATCTGGGTGCGCGGCACCGGCCGGGCGATGGTCCGCGGCACGGTCACGGGCGGCTGGGCCTACCGGCACCACCGCAAGTGGTTCCGTCAGATGGCCGGCGGCCCGGCGCGCCGCGGCTCGGTGAACAAGCGCGGATCCTGATCGCGTGGCCAACTTCTTCAGGCGGAAACCCGCGGCTCCGGCCGCGGACAACACCCCGAAACCCGCCGAGGCCCCGAAGCCCCGCCGCCGGGATTTCAGCGAGCTCAAGCCCGATCCCGACAAGATCGGGATCTCGGGCTCGGTCCCGTTCGTGCGCCTGCCCGATCCCGCGACGCTGTTCGCCGACCGGGCCGCGCGCCTGGCGGAGGCCGCGCCCGGGCACCCGCTGGAGGCCTATCTCCGGTTCGTCGGTGAGGTCGCCCGCGCCCAGGCGGCGATCCAGGCACGGTTTCCGGCCCCGCCGGCGCCGGATCCCGCCGATCAGGCGCTGCGGAGCGAGCACGGCATGCCGCCGCTGTCGCGGCACAGCCTCGAGGCCGACCAGGATTTCGACGCGTGCCTCCTGGCGCTGCTCGACGCGCTGGATCTCGCGACCGCGCCCGAGGCCTCGGGCGCGGCGCGGGATGCCCTGCGAGCCGCCGCGCCGGAGGAGCGCCGCGATCTCGCCGTGCAGGTTTTCGAGGGCGCGCTGCCGGTCGACCGGATCGCCGAATGCCTGTTCGTCTCAGCCGCGTTGCAGGTGCGCTTCGCCGAGCGGGCCGCGCGCCTCGACACGCGGACGCTGAAGCCCGTCGCGGACGGCGTCTGCCCGTGCTGCGGCGGCGCGCCGGTGGCGAGCGTCATCGTCTCCTGGACCCCGGCCGACAAGGCCCGGTATCTCAGCTGCTCAGTCTGCGGCACGTACTGGAACCACGTCCGGATCCGCTGCACCGCCTGCGGCGACGGCGAGAGTGTCAGCTATTACGGGCTCGATGAGGTCTCGAAGGACGTCCAGGTCGAGACCTGCACGACCTGCCACAGCTACATCAAGCACCTCCACCAGCACCGGGCGCCGGCCCTCGACCCGGTGGCGGACGACATCGCGTCCTACGGGCTCGACCTGAAGATCGCCGAGGACGGGTTCCGGCGCGCCGGACTGAACCTGCTGTTCGTGATCTAGCGCGGGATGCGCCCATCCCGACCGACGGCCTCGTCCCGAGGTGGCCGTGTCGGTGGCCCTCGAGGGAGAGTTCCAGGGAGCGCGCGGCGCCTGGAGGCCGCCTTCGAGACCTCCGCCGCGCTCTGCACCGCGGGATGAGGGGCCGGGTCGGACGCGCCTGCAGGATCGACAGCGCGATCCTGCAACGCGGCGGGAAAGGAAAGCCCCGCGCTCAGCGGTAGCCGTAGCGGCTCTTGGCGGCGGCGAGCAGGTGCAGGGCTTCGCCCGACTTGCCGGCCGAGCACTCCGCGGCGGCGTGGGCGAGGTCGGCGCTGAAGCGGTCGCCCACCGGCTTGTTGAGGTTGCCGGTGGCCACGTCGCTGTCGACGATCGCCTTCGTGCGGGCGATCTCCGGGCCGCAACCGCTGCCCGTGGGCAGGGCCAGGGGCGCCGGCACGATCGGCGAGGGCTCGGTGACCGCGGGCGTGGCGCGCTGCTGGCAGGCGCCCAGCGCCGCGACGGCGAGGGCGACGAGGCTGAGGCGCATCGGGAGGCGGGACGCGGGCACGGCGATCATCCTGTTGGGGCGCGAGGGGCCGCGCCGCCGAGGTTCTGAGCCGAGCTTGGCAAGGGGTCAATCGCCCCGGCGACATGCCGAAGGGGCGCGAAGCGCGGGACGCGGTTCGCCGCGAACGCGCGATTCCGCTGTTGCCGGAGGGACTTGGTGCGCGCCGCCGGCATCCGGCGTCGGCGGCGCGCTCCGAATCGTGACGGGCTTACTTCGCCTTGTCGGCGAGCGCCTTCAGGCCGGAATCGTAGATGCCCTGGATCGCGTCGGTGGCGACCGTGTCCGGCGCGCCCTTGGCGTTGAAGGTCCCGGTCCAGGTCACCTTCGAGCCGGAGCCGGCGGGGGCGACCGAGAGGGTCGACTTGTAGTCCGAGACCGGCAGCGGGCTCTCCAGGATCGTGTAGGTGTAGCTCATCACCTTGTCGTCGCGGGAGACCTGCTCCTCCTTGATGGTGCCGCCACCCTTGAGGCTGAGGGTGCGGACCTTCATGCCGTCCTTGTCCGACAGGACGCACTTCTCGATGGCGGGGTGCCAGTCGCCGATGCCGCAGAACTCGCCGATGGTCTGCCAGACCTTGGCCGGCGGCGCGGCGATGTCGGCCGAGCGCGTCACCTCGAGGGCGTAGCCCGGCACGGTGGCCGCGGCGAGCGCCAGGGCGGCGAGGGGAAGGGACCGGCAGAAAGCGAAGGGCATCTCGGGGTGTCTCCGTCCGTCTCAGGTCGCGGCAGGGGCCGCGCAGGCTCTGATGGCCGCGCAGGAGCTAGGCCGGGAGGGCGCGCTCGGCAATGGGCGGGAGCGGCGGCGCATGACTTTCGCGGTCAGACGACGCGGTCGGTGATTGTCTGCGCGCAGGGGCCGTCGTGGCGCCGAGCGGCCGATACTCGCGGCCTGGGCCGCGATCCGGCCTACCAGCCGTCCGTCTCGTCGGCGTAGGCCGGGTAGCCGTAGACCGTCGCGGGCGCGTAGGCCGGCCGGGCCGCCGGGCGGTAATAGGCCGGGACCGACCGGCGCCCCATCTGATCGCTGTTTGCCAGCAGATCGTCCGGCTCGTAGGGGCTGCGGTTCCGGGCGAGCCGGGTGCCGCGCCGGCCACGGTCCGCCATCGGAACATCCGCCCCCTCGATCACCACCCGCGTCCGGCCCATGCCCTGGCTCTTCACGAGGTTGAACAGGGTCGCGGCGTTGCGCACCGACAGGCGCACGCAGCCGTGCGAGGCCGCGCGCCCGAGGCTCCGGACGTGGTTGGTGCCGTGGATGGCGTGGCCCTGGGTGGTGAAGAACATCGCGAAGGGCATGGGCGCGTCGTCCCACTCCTTCGAGAAGTGCGTGCGCTCCATCCGGAACGGGCGGTAGGCGCCGGACGGGGTGTCGTAGCTCGCGACGCCGGTCGAGACCGGCCAGGAATAGCGCGGCTGGCCGTCGACGGAGACCTCCATGCGCTGGGTGGTCTTGTCGACGTTGACGAGCACGTCCGCGCTGGCCGTCGCGGGGATCCCCGCGCACAGGAGCAGCCCGGACAGGACGGAGATCAGACCGATACGCATGAGCGACTCCGACTCGAGACGCGCCTCGAGAAACCGCGACGGTTTGCCGTCACGCTAAACCGTCGGCAACACCGAGGTTCCGGTCCGCGGCAACCCTGCGTAGTCACGCTTTGCTGAGCACCATCACAGCACCCTGGCGGCGCCCTCACGGCGCAGCCGCGGCCATGCCGGAGATCCGGCGGATCGCGGCCTCGGCCTCCTCGGCGATGCGCAGGACGAGGTCGCCGGCGCCCGGCAGGTCGGCGATGAGCCCGACGGCTTCGCCGACCGTGACGTTGGCGACGTCGTAGTCGCCCGCCGCGTCGGCATCCTCCACGTCCCGGCGCCGCTCGGCCGAGGCCGCGCGCAGCGCGTCCTCGCGGCCGTGCCACGTCTCGATGAAGGCGTTGCGCAGGAGTCGGCCGGTATAGGGCTCCGGCCAGGCCCGCTGGCGGGCGATGTCGTAGACCTGCGTGCGGATCGTGTCGTCGCCGGTCGCGGCGAGAACCCGCTGCTTCGCGGCCGGGTGGATCAGCGCCTCCCGGCTGGCCCAGAACCGGGTCCCCATCAGGACACCGTCGGCCCCCAGCGCCAGGGCGGCGGCGAGGCCGCGCCCGTCCGCGATGCCGCCCGCCGCGAGGAGCAGCGTCTCGGGGCGCTCGCGGGCGATCAGGTCGGCGACCGCCGGGACGAACGCCGCGGTGCCGCGGGCGGTGAGGCCGTGGCCGCCGGCCTCCGTCCCCTGCGCCACCACCGCGGCCGCGCCGACCTCCAGGGCACGCCTCGCATGCGCCAGGGTGTGCACTTGGCAGATCAGCGGCACGCCGGCGGCGCGGATCCGGTCCGCGAATGGCGCGGGATCCGCGAAGGAGAGCATCAGGGCCGCGGGCGACCGGGCGAGCGCCGCGTCGAGGAGCGATGGGTCCCGGGCCATCGACCACGTGATGAAGCCGCAGCCGACCCGCTGATTGCCCGCGCAGGCGTATTCCCGGTCGAGCGTCGCGTGGTCGCCGTAGCCGCCGCCGATCAGGCCGAGGCCGCCGGCGGCGCTCACCGCCGCCGCGAGGGCACCCCCCGAGGCCGGGTCCATGGGGGCTAGCACGATCGGGTGTCGCAGCCCGAAGGCGTCGGTGAGTCTGGTCCTCAAGGCCATGGATCCCCTCCCCCGGGTAGCGTCTCGGTTGCGCGCGTCGCCCGCCAGGGATTAGCGCTCGCGCGATGGCGGAAAAAATGATTCCTTCTGAAGGAAGGCATCGGAAAAGCAGATGACATGAACAGCACCGACCTGATGTTCTTCGCGGCGGTGGCCGAGACCGGCGGCATCGGGCGGGCGGCGGCGCGGCTCAACACCGTCCAGTCCAACGTCACAGGCCGGATCCGCGCCCTGGAGCAGGCCCTGCGCGTGCCGCTGTTCCACCGCGGCAGCCGCGGGGTGACGCTGACCCGGGCGGGGGAGCGGCTCCTGCCCTACGCGCTCCAGGTCGGGCAGCTGCTCGCGGAGGCGCGCCACGCCCTGCTGGCCGAGGGCGAGCCGCGCGGACCCCTGCGGATCGGCGCCATGGAGACGACCGCGGCCCTGCGCCTGCCCGGTCCGCTCGCGGATTTCGCCGCGGGTCACCCGGAGGTGGACATCGAGCTGGAGACCGGCCCGACCGAGCACCTGATCGCCCGGGTCCTCGACCGGAGTCTGGAGGGGGCCTTCGTGGCCGGCCCGGTCGCGCAGGCCGACCTCGTCGGGATCCCGGTCTTCACGGAGGAGCTGGTGCTGGTGGCGCACCCGGCCGTCGGCGACCTCGCGGCGCTGCTCGACCGGCTGGCCCGGGCGCGCGACGCGAAGGTGCTCGTGTTCCGGGCCGGCTGCTCGTACCGGAGGCGCCTGGAGGCGTTCCTGGCCCGCCAGGGCCTCGTGCATGTGCGACGCATGGAATTCGGGACCCTCGACGGCATCCTCGGCTGCGTGGCGGCCGGCCTGGGCGTGACCCTGGTTCCGCGGGCCGTGGCAGAGCCGGCGCACCGCGCGGGCCGGGTCTCGGTTCACCCGGTGCCCGACGGGGACGGGCACGTCCCGACGCTGCTGATCCACCGCGCCGACGATCGGCCGAGCGCGGCCTTCGCGCGGTTCGCCGAGCAGGTGCGGACGGCGCTCCCGGATGTGACCTAGGATCCCGGTTCCGGCACGCGCCATGCTCTCGGCAACCGCCGGTTGACAGCGGCCCGGGCCCGGGCGCTTCCTCCCGGCCGCAGACGGTTCGGAGTTCCCATGGCCCTCGACCCCACCCTCGCCGCCGAGATCGAAGCCTCCGTGGCGGAGGGTTTCGCCGATCAGGTCGCCCACACGCAGGCGCTGGTTCGGTTCGCGTCCCTGCGCGGGGAGGAGCATGCCTGCCAGGATTACGTGTTCGATAAGTTCCGCGCCCGCGGCTACGCCACCGAGCGCTTCGCCATGGACCGGGCGGCCATCGCGGACCATCCGGGCGGCTCGAAGATCGACGAGGCGCACCATTCGGACGCGCCGATCGTCGTCTGCCACCACCGGCCAAGCACCGAGACCGGCCGCTCGCTGATCCTGCAGGCCCATGTCGACGTGGTGCCGCCGGGGCCCGCCGACCTCTGGACCCACCGGCCCTTCGACCCGGTGATCCAGGGTGACTGGATGTACGGCCGCGGTGCCGGCGACATGAAGGCCGGCCACGCCGCTAACCTGTTCGCCCTCGACGCCCTGGCGCGCCTCGGCCTGCAGCCGGCGGCCTCCGTGACGGTGCAGTCGGTGGTCGAGGAGGAATCCACCGGCAACGGCGCCCTGATGACCCATCTGCGCGGCTACCGCGCCGACGCCGTGCTGATCCCCGAGCCCGAGGACGAGAAGCTCGTGCGCGCCAATACCGGCGTGCTCTGGTTCACCGTCGAGGTGCGGGGCGTGCCGGTCCATGTCCGCGAGATGGGCGCGGGCGCCAACGCCATCGACGCCACCTACCGGGTGATCGGCGCGCTGCGCGCCGTCGAGGCCCGCTGGAACGCCGAGAAGGCCGCGCACCCGCATTTCGAGACCGAGGACCACCCGATCAATCTCAACATCGGCAAGATCGAGGGCGGCGACTGGGCCTCCTCGGTCCCGGCCTGGTGCCGGATCCACTGCCGGGTGGCGCTCTACCCGGGCGTCACCGCCGCGCAGGCCGCTGCCGAGATCGAGGCCGCGGTGGCGGGCTTCTCCCGCACCGACCCGTTCCTGGCCAACAGCCCGCCGCGGGTGGTCTTCAACGGCTTCTTCGCCGAGGGTTACGTGCTGGAGGAAGGCTCGGAGGCCGAGGCCGTGCTCGGCCGCGCCCACGAGCGGGCGATCGGGTCGCCGCTTCAGAGCTTCATGACGGCGGGCTACCTCGATACCCGGGTGCACGCCCTCTACGACCGGGTGCCGGCCCTCTGCTACGGCCCGACCTCCCAGAACATCCACGGCTTCGACGAGCGCGTGAGCCTCGCCTCGGTGAAGCGGATCACGACCGCCATGGCGCTGTTCGTGGCCGAGTGGTGCGGGACGGAGCGGAAGGCGGGGTGAGCCGCCGTCCTTGCGAGCGCAGCGAAGCAATCCAGGGCAGCGCTGCGCTCACGGGCGTCGTGCATCCCTGGGTCGCTTCGCTGCGCTCGCGATGACGGTGGTGTCCTCCGTCAGGGGATCAGCCGGTCCGCGCGGAGCTGGGCGAACAGATCGTAGAACGCGTCGTCCGTCGGCTGGTAGGCGGTGAAGCCGAGGCGGCGGCTCTTGCTCATGTCGGTGACGACCTCGATCGGCCGGCCGAGATCGGCATCCGTGTGCCAGGGCGAGGCCAGCTTCTCGAGGTTCGGCTCGGCCAGACCGTAGCGCTGCGCGATCTCGGCCCAGGCCGGGCCGTCCTGCGCCATCCGGGGCTCCAGCGGCCGGTGCGTGCCGTCGAACGGCACCGCCTCGATCCCGAACCACGCGGCGATCCGGCCCCACATCCAGCTCCAGCGGAAGACGTCGCCGTTCACGACGTTGAACGCCTCGTTGGCGGCCCTCGGCTCCGTCGATGCCCAGAGCAGCTGGCGGGCGAGGAGCCGCGCGTCGGTCATGTCGGTCAGGCCGTTCCACTGCGCGGCCGAGCCCGGGAAGACGAACGGGCGTCCCAGCTCCCGGCACAGGGTGGCGTAGCAGGCGAGCGTCGTGCCCATGTTCATGGCGTTGCCCACCGCCTTGCCGATGATCGTGTGCGGGCGGTGGACGCTCCAGGTGAAGCCGTCGCGGGCGGCGGCCGCGAACACGGCGTCCTCCTGCGCGTAGTAGAAGTTCTCGATGTCGAGGCGGCCCTGGTCCTCGCGGAACGGCGTCTGCGGCAGGGTGCCTTTGCCGTAGGCCTCGAACGGGCCGAGATAGTGCTTCAGCCCGGTTACCAGGGCGACGTGGCGGACGCTCTTCTTAGGGCGGAGCGCGTCGAGCAGGTTCTCCACCATCGCCCGGTTGACGCGGATCATCTCCGCCTCGGTCGGGCGCCGCTGCCAGGTCGCCAGGAACACGTGGCTCGGGGCGAGGTTGGAGAGCGCCTCCTCCAGCGAGGCCGGATCCTGCAGGTCGCCGGTCACCGGCGCGACGCCGTCCTGCCGCACGGGGTGGCGGGCGAGGCCCGCGACGTGCCAGCCCTCCCGGTGGAGCAGCGCCGCGGTGGCGCTGCCGACGATCCCGCTCGCGCCGACGATCAGGGCGGTGTTCGACATGGAAACCCTCGTGCCCGGCCCAAATCCGGGTCCGGGGCAGATGGGCGCGGGTGGTGTCGCGACAACCCCGCCGCGCGGCGGGGACGCCTTTGCGGCGCGCAAGGGTTGTGTGATCGCGAGCCCCCGTCATCGCGAGCGTGGCGAAGCGACCCAGGGCGGCGGGACGTTTGCAACCGTGGCGCGACCCTGGATTGCTTCGCTCCGCTCGCAAAGACCGGAGGGTTCTCAGGCGACCCGGTCGATCGCCGCGCCCAGGATGTCGACGATCTCGCCGATCTGGCCGCGCTCGATGATCAGCGGCGGCGACAGGGCGATGATGTCGCCGGTCACCCGAGTGAGCAGGCCGCGCTCGAAGCAGTCCACGAACACCTCGTAGGCGCGCTTGCCCGGCGCGTCCGGCCGCGGCGCCAGCTCGACGCCGGCGACGAGCCCGATGGTGCGGATGTCGATGACGCCCTTGCGCCCGCGCAGATCGTGGATCGCCGCTGCCCAGTCGTCGGCGATGTCGGCGACGCGGGTGAGCAGCCCCTCCTCCCGGTAGATGTCCAGCGTCGCGATCCCGGCCGCGCAGGCGATCGGGTGCCCGGAATAGGTGTAGCCGTGGAACAGCTCGATCCCGTCCGGGCCGTGCATCAGGCCGTCGTGGACCGCGCGGCTCGCGAAGACCGCGCCCATCGGCACCGTGCCGTTGGTCAGGCCCTTGGCGCTGGTCACGAGGTCGGGGACGACGCCGAAGAAGTCGGTCGCGAACGGCGCGCCGAGACGGCCGAAGCCGGAAATGACCTCGTCGAAGATCAGCAGGATGCCGTGCTTGGTGCAGATCTCGCGCAGGCGCTCGAGGTAGCCCTTCGGCGGGATCAGCACGCCCGTGGAGCCCGCCACCGGCTCGACGATGCAGGCCGCGATGGTCTCGGCTCCGTGCAGCGCCACCAGCCGCTCCAGATCCTCGGCGAGCTCCGCCCCGTGCTCGGGCTGGCCCTTCACGAAGGCGTTGCGGGCCGGGTCGTGGGTGTGGCGCAGGTGGTCGGTGCCGTTGAGCTGCGGGAAGACCCGCCGGTTCGACACGATGCCGCCGACCGACAGGCCGCCGAAGCCGACGCCGTGATAGCCGCGCTCGCGGCCGACGAGCCGGGTCCGCGTGCCCTGCCCGATCGCCCGCTGGTAGGCGAGCGCGATCTTGAGGGCGGTGTCGACCGATTCCGAGCCGGAATTGGTGAAGAACACCCGGTCGAGGCGCTTGTCCGGACCGCCCGGGGCGATCTCGGCCAGCCGCTCGGCGAACTCGAAGGCGACGGGGTGACCCATCTGGAAGGTCGGGGCGAAGTCGAGGGTCGCGAGCTGACGCTCCACCGCGGCGGCGATGCCCCGCCGCCCGTGGCCGGCATTGACGCACCAGAGGCCCGCGGAGCCGTCGAGGACCTTGCGGCCGTCGTCGGCGGTGTAGTGCATGCCCTCGGCCGACACGAGCAGGCGCGGCGCCGCCTTGAACTGGCGGTTGGCCGTGAACGGCATCCAGAAGGCGTCCATCGCGGGCGTGTTGCGGAGCGGATGGTCGGTCATGGGCGGTTCTCCGGGACGGGCGACGCGGATCGGCGGCGGGACCAGGGGACACCTTCGCCGATCGGGCAACAAGTCCTTTTCTGGTCGCCGCCAACCCCTTGCAGGATCGGGGCCGCGGGTGGCACCGTTGCGGGATCCGCAACACCTGAAACGGGCCCTGGCCGGATGAGCATCGATGTCGGCGCGCGCCTGCGCTTCGTTCGGGCCCGCCACGGCCTGTCGCAGCGGACCCTCGCCAAGCGCGCCGGCGTGACCAACTCGGCGATCTCGCTGATCGAGGCCAACCGGGTGAACCCGTCGGTGGGCGCCCTGAAGCGGATCCTCGACGGGGTGCCGATCGGCATGGCCGAGTTCTTCGCCCTGGAGCCGGAGCTGGAGCGCAAGGCGTTCTTCGCCGCCGAGGACCTCACCGAGATCGGCCGCCGGGCCGCCAAGGGGGCGATCTCGTACCGTCAGGTCGGCGACAGCCTGTTCGGACGCAAGCTCCAGATCCTCAAGGAGCGCTACGAGCCGGGCGCCGATACCGGCCGGGTGCCGCTCTCCCACGAGGGCGAGGAGGGTGGCATCGTGCTCTCCGGGCGCCTGGAGGTGACGGTCGATGCCGAGCGCCGGATCCTCGGCCCCGGCGACGCCTACAGCTTCGACAGCCGCCGCCCGCACCGGTTCCGCTGCGTCGGGCCCAACCCCTGCGAGGTGGTGAGCGCCTGCACGCCGCCGAGCTTCTGAGACGGAGCCCGGCTGCGGCGGATGAAACGCTCGCCCTGTCGCGTGCAGGCGTTGCGGTCGGCCGGCAGACTGGCGCATGCAGGGCGGCGTTTGAATTCATAATGCCGCGCGAGGATCGATGGCCGTCACGACCGCAAGCCCGGCCGCCGGGCCCGGACAGAACCAGTCGGCGCGCGCGGCGCTCGCGGCCTTCGTGGGCACCACGATCGAGTGGTACGATTTCTTCATCTACGGCACGGCGGCGGCCCTGGTGTTCGGGCCGCTCTTCTTCACGGCGGAATCGCCCTACATCGCGACGCTCTCGGCCTTCGGCACCTTCGCGGTCGGCTTCCTCGCACGACCACTCGGCGGCCTGATTTTCGGCCATCTCGGCGACCGGTTCGGGCGCAAGCGCGCCCTGGTGGCGACGCTCGTGATGATGGGCATCGCCACCTCGTGTATCGGCCTGCTGCCGACCTACGCGTCGGTCGGCCTCTGGGCGCCGGTGATGCTGGTCGTCCTGCGGCTGATCCAGGGTCTCGCGGTCGGCGGCGAGTGGGGTGGGGCGGTGCTGATGGCCGCCGAGCACGCGCCGGCCGGGCGCAACACCTTCTTCGCCTCCTTCGCGCAGCTCGGCAGCCCGGCCGGGCAGATCCTGTCGCTGCTGGCCTTCCGGCTCGCGGGCCTCCTCGACAAGGAGAGCTTCCTGAGCTGGGGCTGGCGTGTGCCGTTCCTCGTCAGCATCCTGCTGCTCGGCGTCGGGCTCGCGATCCGCCTCGGCGTCGCGGAATCCCCGGCCTTCGAGAAGGCCCGGGCCGCCGGCGGGCCGCCGCCGGCGCCGGTGCGCGAGGTGCTGACGACCTGCCTGAAGCCGGTGCTGCTGGCGGCGGGGGCCAACACCTTCGCGATCGCCTCGGTCTACCTGTTCAACACCTTCATGATCGCGTTCACCACGCAGTATCTCGGCATCGCGCGGGCGACGATCCTCGACGCCCTGCTGATCGCCGCCGTGGTCCAGCTGGTGATGACCCCGGTGGGCGCCCGGATCGCCGAGCTGATCCGCAACGAGCGTCTGTTCCTCCAGGGGACGCTGGTCTGGGCGATGCTGGCCCCCTACCCGCTGTTCTGGCTGGTCGAGACCAAGTCTGTGCCGCTGATCGTGCTGGGTCTCGCCCTCAACGTGGTCGGCAGCGCGACCTTCTACGCGGTGATCGCCGGCTACCTCGCGGGCGCGTTCCCGACGCGGGTGCGCTACACGGCGATCTCCATCGCCTACCAGTTCTGCGGCGCGCTCGCCGGCGGCCTCACCCCGATCGTCGGCACCGTGCTGGCTGAGCGCTTCCAGGGCCACTGGTGGCCGATCGCGGTGTTCGGCACGGCGCTGGCCGGCGTGTCGTTCCTGTGCGTCACGGCGATCGGCGGCTACCGGGCGCGGCAGCGGGGTTTCCTCGACGGGTGAGCGCGACCGGTCAAAGGCGCCGGATCCGGGTAACGCGGGATTCAGACCGGTGGTCCAGGATCGGCGGCATGGATTCGATCGCCGCAGCCGCCGTCCAGATGCTGGGTTCGTCCCAGAACCAGCAGATCGGCATCGCCGTCGCCAAGCAGCAGCTCTCCGCCGACAAGGCGGTCGCCGGGCTGGTGGCGGACAGCGCCGCCCAGGCGGCGAGCGCCGGCCCGCCGGCCCCTCCCGGACAGGGCCAGAGCGTCGACCTGCGGGTGTGACGGCGGCGCCCCGCGCGCCCGCCGCCCGTCGGTCCGCCCTTACCCGAAGCCGTAGAGCCGCCGCGGGTTGTCGACGAACACCATCCGGCGCCGGTCCGCGTCCGGCACCCAGTCGGCCATCAGGTCGAGGAGCTCCCGCGTCCGCGGCGGCCCGTCCCAGGCGGCCACGTGCGGCCAGTCCGAGCCCCAGAGGCAGCGTTCCGGCGCGGCGTCGTTGAGCGCCCGGGCGAAGGGGATCGTGTCGGCGTAGGGGGGCCCGGTGACGGAGTCCCGGAAGGCGCCCGAGAGCTTCACCCAGTTGCCGTCGGCGACGAGGCCGAGCAGTGCCCGGAACCCCGGATGGTCCACGCCCGCCGAGGTCGGCATGTGGCCCATATGGTCGAAGACCAGCGGCACGGGCAGCCGCGCCAGGCGGCCGGCGATCGCCGGCAGCTCGCGGGCATCGAGCAGGAACTGGAGGTGCCAGCCCATCTCGCGGGCGAGCGCCCCGTAGGACTCGACCGCGTCGAGCCCGACCCCGCCGCCGAACAGGACGTTGAGGCGCAGGCCGACCACGCCGGCCTCCTTCAGCGCGGCGAGCTCGGCGTCGGGCAGGCCGAGCGGAATCACCGCGACGCCGCGCAGGCGCCGCCGGTGGGCGCGCAGCGTCTCGACCATCAGCCGGTTGTCGGTGCCGTGCACGCTGACTTGGATCAGCACACCGTTGGCCATGCCGGTCCCGTCGAGCATCGCCAGATACCGCTCGGCCGGCGCCGCCGGGGGCGTGTAGCTGCGGTCCGCCACCAGGGGATAGTCCGGCGGCAGGCCGATGACGTGGGCGTGCGTGTCGACCGCACCCTCCGGCACGGCGTAGCGGGTCGGGCCTTCCGGATGCGGGTCCGGGGCGGGGCAGTCTCGGATCTCGGGCATGATCAGGAATCCGCGTGCAGGACCTTGCCGCGCGTCTCGGGCAGCGCGAAGGCCGCCAGGAAGAAGATCCCGTAGGCGACGGCCGCGAAGATCGCGATGGCCGAGGCGAGACCGGCGCGCTCCGCGAGGTAGCCGACCAGCGCCGGGAACAGGGCGCCGATGCCGCGGCCGAAATTGTAGCAGAACCCCTGCCCCGAGCCGCGCAGGCGGGTCGGGTACAGTTCGGTCAGGAAGGCGCCCATGCCGGAGAAGTAGCCGGAGGCGAAGAAGCCCAGCGGGAAGCCCAGCACCCAGAGCACGCCGTTCGAGAGCGGGATCTGCGTGTAGGCCACGATCACCGCGATGGCGCCAAGCGAGAAGATCAGGAACAGCGGCCGCCGGCCGAGCCGGTCGGCGAGCCACGCGCCCACGAGGTAGCCGGTGAACGAGCCGATGATCAGGGCCGCGAGGTAGCCGGTGGAGGACACGATCGACAGGTGGCGCTCTGTGGTCAGGAAGCGCGGCACCCAGGTGGTGATCGCGTAGTAGCCGCCCTGGCAGCCCGCCGCCGCCAGCGAGGCGAGCAGCGTCGTTTTGAGGATCGGGCCGGAGAAGATCTCCCAGATCTGCGGCCGGTCGCCCGTGGCGGCGGCCCGGGCGCGGGATTCGGCGGCGACCTCCGGCTCCTTCACGTAGCGGCGCAGGTAGAACACCAGCAGCGCCGGCAGCGCGCCCACCGCGAACATCCAGCGCCACGCGGTCTCGGGCGGCAGAAGCGAGAACAGCACCGCCTGCGACAGGACCGCGAGGCCCCAGCCGATCGCCCAGCCGGACTGGACCGAGCCCACCGCCCGGCCGCGATACTCGGCCCGGATCGTCTCGCCGATCAGCACGGCGCCGGCCGCCCACTCGCCGCCGAAGCCGAGGCCGAGCAGCGCCCGCGCGATGAGCAGCTGCTCGAAGTTCTGCACGAAGGCGCAGAGGAGGGAGAACAGCGAGAACCAGAGGATCGTGATCTGCAGCGTCAGCACCCGGCCGATGCGGTCGGCGACGAAGCCCGCGAGCCAGCCGCCGAGCGCCGAGGCCAGCAGCGTCACCGTGGCGGCGAGCCCGGCCGTGCCGGCATCGACGTGCCACAGCGCCATGATCGTGCCGATCACCAGCGGGTAGATCATGAAGTCCATGCCGTCGAGGCACCAGCCGGCGGCGCACGCCCAGAAGGTGTGCCGCTCCGGCGGCGTCATCGATCGGTAGAAGGCGGTGAGGCTGGCGTCGCGGATCTCGACCGCGTCCACGCCCGTGGGCCCCTGCCCGGTTGCTGAACTCATCACCGCCTCCCGCCGCCCGATACCAGTATCAGCGTCCCGGGCAGAGCTGTCCAACGATGCGGCGGATCACGCAAGCAACCGGAAAGGAAAAGGCCGCCCGGAGGCGGCCTGTCCCGTTCTTTTCACGCTCGATCGACGCTCAGTAGCAGCGCTCGACCAGAACCCGCCGGTAGCCGTAGGGAGTCCAGCGCACCCGCGGGACCGTGTAACAGCCGCCGCCGTAGCCGTAATCGCCGCCGTACCCGTAGCCGACGGGGGCGTAGCCGCCGCCGTAACCGTAGCCGTAACCCGGGTAGCCGTAGCCGCCGTAGAGGCCCCCGGCCGCGAGGCCGAGCCCGACACCGAGGCCCAGGCCGCCGAGCCCGTAGCCGTACCCGCCGCGGTAGCCGTAACCGCCGCGCCAGCCGTAGCCCCGGCCGTAGAAGCCGCGGCCGTAGCCGAAGCCGCCCGGACGGAAGCCGACGCCCCGGAAGCCGCCGCCGAAGCCGCCGTTGCGGAACCCGCCGAAGCCGCCGCCGCGGAAGCCGCCGCCGAACCCGCCACCGTGGAAGCCGCCGCCGAAACCGCCGCCATGGAAGCCGCCGCCGCCGAAGCCGCGCGCGTCCGCGCTGGCCGGCGCCAAGGCCAGAGCACCTGCCGCCAGCAGGGCCGAGCCGAGCACTGCACCCTTCATCACGTCATCTCCGTGGAAACACGCCCTCTGCGGCTAAGAACGCTCGAACCGGTAAAACGGTCCAGCCCCGGCCGCGGCGCGCGGTCGCGAGACGCACCCGGCCGCGTCCGGACCCATGCGGGCGCGGCTCGGACACGAAATTCGCCGCTTTCCAGGGCGAAGGGCGGGCCGAACGAGCTTCGCCGTCCCCGACTCGCCGTCCCCGAGCTGCCTGGAACGAATGATGATGCTGCGCCCGGCTCACGCCCTCTTGATCACGCTGCTCGCCCTCGCGGCCCCGGCCCGGGCGGCCGCCCCGGCCGCGACGGAGCCCTGCCGGGCGGTCGAGGCGCAGGGTGAGACCTTCACGGTCTGCACCATCGACCTCCGGAAGCAGCGGCTGCGGCTGTTCTGGCTCCAGGACGACGGCAAGCCCTACGGCGCCCTCGGCACCCTCGCCGAGAAGCAGGGCGGCCGCCTCGCCTTCGCGATGAACGCCGGCATGTACGACAAGGACCAGGCGCCGGTCGGCCTCTACGTCGAGAACGGGCACGAGCTGAAGCGCGTCTCCACGGCGGACGGGCCGGGCAATTTCCACCTGAAGCCCAACGGGATCTTCTGGCTGAAGGGTGAGCGCGCCGGGGTGGTCGACACGTCCCGCTACCTGCGGGCGAAGATCCGGCCGGATTTCGCCACGCAGTCCGGGCCGATGCTGGTGATCGACGGCCAGATCCACCCGAAGATCGCCGCCGACGGGCCGAGCCAGAAGATCCGCAACGGCGTCGGCGTGCCCGGCGACGGGCACGTGGCGATCTTCGCGATCTCCGAGCGCCCGGTGACCTTCGGGGCCTTCGCGCGGCTGTTCCGCGACGATCTCGGCTGCCGCAACGCCCTGTTCCTCGACGGCTCGGTCTCCAGCCTCTACGCGCCGAACCTCGGCCGCACCGACATCAGCCGCCCTCTCGGGCCGCTGGTCGGCGCGCTGCCGCGGTGAGGGCCGCCCTCAGCGCTGGCCGAAGGCCGTGTCCTTGAACAGGTCCTTGTACTCCCGCGGCTGCGAGCGCCAGTACTGCTTGGGCGCGCGCACCCGGGCGCCGAGCTCGGCGGCGGCGTGCCAGGGCCAGCGCGGATCGTACAGCATGGCGCGGGCGAGCGAGATCGCGTCCGCCCGGCCCTCCTGCAGGATCGTCTCCGCCTGCCGGGCCTCGGTGATCAGCCCGACCGCGATGGTGGTGAGGCCCGTCTCGGCCTTGATCCGCTCGGCGTAGGGCACCTGATAGCCCGGCCCGAGCCTGATCGCCTGCTTGGGCGAGACGCCGCCCGTGGAGACGTGGAGCGCCGGCGATCCCGCCCGCTTGAGCGCCTGGGCCAGCTCCACCGTCTCGTCGAGATCCCAGCCGTCCTCGACCCAGTCGGTGGCCGAGACCCGCAGCCAGACCGGGCTGCCGGCGGGCACGACATCCCGCACCGCGTCGTAGACCTCGAGGGGGAAGCGCATGCGGTTGGCGAGGCTGCCGCCGTATTCATCTGTCCGCTTGTTGGCGATCGGCGACAGGAACTGGTGCAGCAGGTAGCCGTGGGCGCCGTGCAGCTCGACGGCCTCGATACCGAGGCGCACGGCCCGCTTGGCGGTGGCCACGAACTGGTCGCGGACGCGCTTCAGGTCGGCGGCGTCGAGGGCGTTGGGCGGGACCTCGCCCTCCCCGTGCGCGACCGCCGAGGGCGCCTCGGTGCGCCAGCCGTAGGCGTGCTCCGGCGGGATCTGCTGGCCGCCGGCCCAGGGGGCCTCGCTGGAGGCCTTGCGCCCGGCATGGGCGATCTGGATGCAGACCGGGATCGGCGCGTACTCGCGCACGGCGTCGAGCACCCGGCCCAGCGCCCGCTCGCAGCCGTCGTTGTAGAGGCCGAGATCCCAGGCGGTGATCCGCGCCTCCGGGGAGACCGCGGTGGCCTCCAGGGTCAGCAGGCCGGCCCCCGACATGGCGAGCTGGCCGAGATGCATCATGTGCCAGTCGGTCGCCTCGCCGTCCCGCGCCGAGTACTGGCACATCGGCGCGACGAGGATGCGGTTCTCGAGCGTGAGCGCGTCGAGTGTCAGCGGTTCGAACAGGCGAGCGGTCATCGGCAACTCCTGGTGGAGGGTTCACTCTGGCTCAGGACGGGCGCGGCGGCCAGTGCGGTGCGGCAGAGCACCTCTGCGGGCGGGCGGTGCGGGAACTTGCGGATGTGGCCGCCCGTTTCCTGGCCTGTCGCCGCATCGCGGCAATCGACGCGAACCGCCTGAGGGGGCGAGATCGCCCGAGGTCCAGATGATGCTCACCAGACTCGCCGTCCCGCTCGCCCTGGCCGCCGGCTGCGCCGCCCTCGCGGGCACCGCCCAGGCCCAGCCCGCCGCCTTCGGTGGGCCGAAGATGCTGATCCACGGCAATTACTGCGGGCCAGGCAACAACGCGCCGCTCCCGCCGATCGACGCCCTCGACGCCGCCTGTGCCCGGCACGATGCCTGCACGCCGAACGGCGGCCTGCCTTCGGAGGCCTGCAATCTCCGCCTGCAACAGGAGGCGACGCTGATCTCGCGCGATCCGCGGCAGCCGCAGGACGTCCGGTCCCTCGCCGGCCTCGTGGCCGCCACCGCGACGCTGATCCCGTCCGAGCCGAACGCCCGGCGCGTCCCGGCCTCGGTCACCACAGGTCCGACCGCGGGGACCTACGCGCCCGCCCTGACGCAGCCGGCGCCGACGGTCGATATCGACACCGACGACGACGGCGCTGACGCGGATTGAGGCGGATTGAGGCGGGCCGCGATCGCCCGTCAACGCGCAAGCGGCGCGGTCCGGCACCCTACCGGTCCGCGCCGATCCCCCGGTCCTTCAGGCTGTCGCCGATCTCGTCGAGGGCCGCCGCGTCGTCGATCGTCGCCGGCATCGTCCAGGGCTCGTGATCGGCGATGCGCTTCATCGTGGCCCGCAGGATCTTGCCCGACCGGGTCTTGGGCAGCCGCGGCACGGTCAGCGCCAGCTTGAAGGCGGCCACCGGGCCGATCTCGTCCCGCACCTTGGCGACGAGTTCCCGCTCGATCGTCTCGGTCGGCCGGGCGACGCCGGCCTTCAGCACCACGAACCCGCAGGGCACCTCCCCCTTCAGCGCGTCGCGGATGCCGATGACCGCGCATTCCGCCACGTCCGGGTGGCTCGCCAGCACCGCCTCCATGCCGCCGGTGGACAGCCGGTGGCCCGCGACGTTGATGATGTCGTCGGTCCGTCCAAGGACCGTGATGTAGCCGTCGGCGTCGATCACCCCGGCATCCGACGTGTCGTAGTAGCCCGGGAAGGTGGCGAGGTAGCTCGACCGCATCCGGTCGTCCGAGCCCCAGAGCGTCGGCAGGCAGCCGGGCGGCAGGGGCAGGCGGATCGCGATGGTGCCCATGGTGCCCGCCGGAACCGGCTTGCCGCCCTCGTCCAGCACTTCGACCCGGTAGCCCGGCATCGGCACGCAGGTGCTGCCGTGCTTCACCGGCAGGAGGCCGAGGCCCATCGGGTTGCCGGCGATCGGCCAGCCGGTCTCGGTCTGCCACCAATGGTCGACCACCGGCCGGCCCAGCACGCGCTCGGCCCAGGCGACCGAGTCCGGATCGGCGCGCTCGCCCGCCAGGAACAGGCTGCGGAAGGCCGAGAGGTCGTGATCGGCGATCCGGGCGCCCTTCGAATCCTCCTTCTTGATCGCCCGCAGGGCCGTCGGCGCGGTGAACAGGCAGACCACCCCGTACTCGGCGACCACCCGCCAGAAGGCACCGGCATCGGGCGTGCCGACAGGTTTCCCCTCGTAGAGGACCGTGGTGCAGCCGTGCAGGAGCGGCGCGTAGACGATGTAGGAGTGGCCGACGACCCAGCCGATGTCGGAGGCGCAGAAGTAGGTCTCGCCGGGCTGGACGCCGTAGAGGTTCGGCATCGACCAGGCCAGGGCGACGAGGTAGCCGCCGGTGTCGCGGACCACGCCCTTCGGCTTCCCGGTCGTGCCGGAGGTGTAGAGGACGTAGAGCGGGTCGGTGGCGGCGACCGGCACGCACGCCGCGCTCTGCCCCGCCGCCCGGGCGGCCGCGACGGTCTCACCCCAGTCGCGATCCCGGTCCGCGACGAGGGTCGCAGGCCCTTGCGGGCGCTGGAGGATCAGGCAGGCCTCCGGCTTGTGCCGCGAGGCCGCGATCGCCGCGTCGAGGAGCGGCTTGTAGGCGACCACGCGGTTCGGCTCGATCCCGCAGGAGGCGGCGAGCACCACCTTCGGCGCCGCGTCCTCGATCCGCACCGCCAGCTCGCTGGCCGCGAAGCCGCCGAACACCACCGAGTGGACCGCGCCGAGCCGGGCGCAGGCCAGCATGCCGAACAGCGCCTCGGGCACCATCGGCATGTACAGGATCACCCGGTCGCCCTTGCCGACGCCGAGGTCGGCCAGCACGGCGGCCAGCACCGCCACCTCGTCGCGCAGCGCCCGGTAGGTGATGCTGCGCTTGGTCCCGGTCACGGGCGAGTCGTAGCGGATCGCCACCTGATCCGCCCGGCCCCCGTCCGCGTGGCGGTCGACCGCGTTGTGGCAGGCGTTCAGGGTGCCGTCCGGGAACCAGCGTCCGTAGGGGCCGGAATCCGGCGCGAAGGCCCGCTCCGGCGCCCGCGCCCAGTCGAGGGCCCGCGCCGCACCGAGCCAGAACGCCTCGGGGTCGCGGCAGGCCGATTCGTAGATCTCCGGGTAGCGGCCCGGCAGGCTGGCTCTCGTCATCGGTTGGGCGTTTCCTCGCGGACCGCTCTCCGGCGGCGGGCTGCAGAGTAGCCCATTCTCGCGCGCGCGGGAGTGGCCACGGGAGGGAGTGGCCACGGGAGGGAGTGGCCACGGGAGGGAGTGGCCACGGGCGTGACGGCCGCGGCTCGGTGCCCCCCAATGAGAAAACCGCCGCACCGGGGCTCCCGATGCGGCGGTCGTCAGCGTGAATTCGCTATCGGATTGGACGTCTCAGGCGTCAGTGCAACGTGTCGTTGCCCGCCTGAAGCTTGTTGATCTCGTCCTTGAGGAGGAGTTTCCGTCGCTTCAGCTCGGCGATGTGGAGGTCGTTCGCCGAAGGTCTGTGGATCGCTTCCTGAATCTCGCGCTCGAGGGCTTCGTGCTTCCGGGCGAGTTGGTTCAGATGCGTCTGCAGCGACATGAGTCGAATCTCCTGTCATCGTTTCGACACAACGAGATTGGCACAGGATGCCGGACCTGTCGAAGCGTTTTCTGCTGCTAAGTCTGATGATTGCTTACCGCGCCGCCTTGTCCGGCGCCGGAGCGTGACGCATGCTCTCGGGCGACGAACGGTCTTCGGGTTCTCAGGTGACGATGGCGGACGAGGCGGGTGAGGGTGCGCAGTCGGACCTCCAGGGCGAGCTGGCGCGGCTGCGCGAGGAGCACCGGGATCTCGACAGCGCCATCGAGGCGCTGGAGCGCAGCGTCGCCGGGGACCAGCTCCAGATCCAGCGCCTGAAGAAGCGCAAGCTCACGCTGCGCGACCGCATCTATCACATCGAGGATGCGCTCACGCCGGACATCATCGCCTGATGCCGGTGGACGCCCTCCGGCCCCGCCTTGCCGCAGGCCCGCGCCGCCTGTAAGCGCCCTCTTTTGCCGGGATCAACGATGGCGTCGCCTCCTCCGGTCGCGATCATCATGGGCAGCCAGTCCGACTGGGCGACCATGCGTCATGCCGCCGAGACGCTCGACGCGCTCGGCGTACCGTACGACGCGCGCATCGTGTCGGCCCACCGCACGCCGGACCGGCTCGTCGCCTTCGCCAAGGGCGCGGTCGCGGCCGGCCTCAAGGTGGTGATCGCCGGTGCGGGCGGCGCCGCGCACCTGCCCGGCATGGCGGCCGCGATGACCCGCCTGCCGGTCTTCGGCGTGCCGGTGGAGTCGAAGGCCCTCTCCGGCCAGGACAGCCTGCTCTCCATCGTCCAGATGCCGGCGGGCATCCCGGTGGGGACCCTGGCGATCGGCCGGGCCGGGGCGGTGAACGCGGCCCTGCTCGCCGCCGCCGTCCTGGCGCTGACCGATCCGGACCTGGCGGAGCGCCTGGAGGCGTGGCGCGCGGCCCAGAGCGCCTCGGTGGCCGAACGGCCGGTGACGGAAGAGAACGCGTGACGGACAAGATCCTCGGCCCCGGCTCCATCCTCGGCATCGTCGGTGGGGGCCAGCTCGGGCGCATGATCGCGCTCGCGGCGGCCGATTACGGCCTCAAGGCGCATGTCTACGCGCCCGACGCGGACAGCCCCGCCTTCGACGTGGCCGCCCGGACCACCTGCGCGGCCTACGACGACGCCGCGGCGCTGGCGGATTTCGCCCGCGGCGTCGACGTCGTGACCTACGAGTTCGAGAACATCCCGCACGCCACCGCCGACGTCCTCGCCCGGCACGCCGCGCTGCACCCGAACGCGCGCGCGCTCTCGACCACGCAGGACCGGCTCTCCGAGAAGGAGTTCATCAACGGCCTGGGCATCCCGACGGCGCCGTTCCGGGCGGTGGACACGCCCGACGACCTCGACCGGGCGATCGAGCTGATCGGCCTGCCGGCCGTGCTCAAGACCCGCCGCTTCGGCTACGACGGCAAGGGGCAGCGCATGCTCCGCGAGCGGGCCGAGGGCGACCGCAACGCCCTGTTCGCCGAGTTCGGCGGCGCGCCGCTGATCCTGGAGGGCTTCGTGCCGTTCGAGCGCGAGGTCTCGGTGGTGGGCGCGCGCGGGCGCGACGGCAGCTTCGCGGCCTACGACCTCTGCGAGAACGAGCACCGCGACCACATCCTCGCGCTGACCCGGGTGCCGGCGCCCGGCGTGTCCGCCGAGACGGGCCGTGCCGCCGTCGAGATCGCCCGGCGGATCGCCGACGCCCTCGACTATGTCGGCGTGCTCGCCGTCGAGATGTTCCTCGTCCGCGAGGACGGGGCGGAGCGGCTCGTGGTCAACGAGATCGCGCCCCGGGTGCACAATTCCGGCCACTGGACCAGCGAAGGCGCGCTGACCTCGCAGTTCGCCCAGCACGTCCGGGCCGTCTGCGGCTGGCCGCTGGGCGATGCGGGCCGGGTCGGCGGCCTGCCCGTCGAGATGCGCAACCTGATCGGCGCCCAGGCGGACGACTGGCACGCCCTGCTGGCCGAGCCCGGCGCCCACCTGCACCTGTACGGCAAGGGCGAGGCGCGCCCCGGCCGCAAGATGGGCCACGTCACGCGCCTCGGGCCGGGTCCGACCGGATCCTGAGGCTTCGAGGGCACACCCGCGTCGCCGCGTGATCGCCGGAGGGCCGTCCGCGGCCCCGCGGAACGGTCGAGCCATACCTTCGCCACATCCCGCCGCTTCCACGACAGTGTGGTCGGTTCCGTATGCTGTCGCTCGAACCCGCCCGCACCGCTCGGTCCCGCCGGGACCGGCGGGGGCCGGATCACGACGCGGCGCTTCTTAAGCCGGCCTTCACCGTGATGCGCGACGGTGCCCCGAACTCGGGCGTGCCCGGCGCTCGGCGCGGGCTCTTGGACTGTGAGGGGCGGGGCGGGCGCGCGCGGAGCGGGCGACGCCTCGGGGAGAGTGGGGCAATGAACGTACGCAACCGGCTGGGACGGAAGACGGCACTGATCGGCGCGGCCTTGGTCTCGGCTGCCGGCCTCGCGGGCTGCGAGACCGTCGGCAGCGCGGCCGGTCCGCGGCAATACGCGGTCCTGGAGAAGGACACGACCGGCGCCACGAACGTCAACATCGCCTCCCTGACCGAGGTCGTGCAGCGCAACCCGAACGACGCGGCGGCCTACAACACCCGCGGCGCCGCCTACGCCCGCGCCGGCCAGTTCAACGACGCCATCGGCGACTTCACCAAGGCGATCCAGCTCGATCCGAACTCCGCCTCCGCCTACAACAATCGCGCCCTGGCGAACCGCCAGATCGGCCGCGACGGCCCGGCGCTGCAGGACTTTTCCAAGGCGATCGGTATCGATCCGAATTACGGGCCGGCCTATATCGGCCGGGCCAATGTCGAGCGCGCGCAGGGCAACCTCGACCAGGCGCTGAACGACCTCAACGTCGCGATCCGCCTGAGCCCCGAATCCGCGCAGGCGTACCATGCCCGCGGCCTCGTGAAGCAGAAGCAGGGCCAGGACACCCAGGCGATCGCCGATTTCGACGCCGCCATCGACCGCGACCCGTTCGTGGCCGCGCCCTACGCGGCCCGCGGCCAGAGCCTGATCGCGACCAACCAGTACGCGAAGGCGATCGAGGACTACAACGCCGCGCTCAACGTGAACGCCAAGGACGCCACGTCCTGGGCCTATCGGGGCCTCGCCTACGAGAAGCAGGGCCAGCGCAAGGAGGCGATGGAGAACTACCAGCGCGCCTCGACGATCGACCCCAACAACACCGTCGCGCGGGCCGGCCTCGGCCGCGTGCAGGGCGGTGTCGGCACGCTGTTCAACTGATCGCTCCGTCATCGCGCGCGGAGCGGAGCGACGAAGGGCAGCGCGACACGGTCGCGCGCGGCGCCACCGGATCGCTTCGCTCCGCGCGCGGAGACGGTGCCAGCGCCTGAGGCGAACTACGCCGCCAGCAGCCCGTTCTCGTCCTGCGTGATCCGGCGCAGGTGGTGGGCGGTGTCGCCGAGCTGGTACTCGATCATGGCGAGCCGCTTGAAGTGGTGGGCGCCGATATACTCGAGCGTCATGCCGATGCCGCCGTGGAGCTGCACCGCCTCCTGGCCGACGTAGCGGCAGGCCTTGTTGATCTGCACCTTCACGGCCGAGAGGGCCGCGGCCCGCGCGCGCGGCTCGGATGTGTCCACCATCATGGCGGCGTAGAGCGCCATGGATCGGGCCTGCTCCAGCTGGATCAGCATGTCGACGGCCCGGTGCTGCAGCGCCTGGAACGAGCCGACGCTGACGCCGAACTGCTTGCGGGTCTTGAGGTACTCCACCGTGAGCTTGTGGAGCGCGTCCATGGAGCCCACCGCCTCGGCGGCGAGCGCCGCGATCCCGTGCTCCACCACCCGCTCCAGGAGCGGCAGGCCGCTCTCCGGGTCGCCTAGCGCCGCGTCGGCCGGGAGCGTTACGTCGGAGAAGGACACCTCGGCGGCCCGGCCGCCGTCCTGGGTCGGGTAGGCCTCGATGGCGACGCCGGCGGCGTCGGTCGGGACGAGGAACAGGCCGATCCCGCTCGGGTCGCGCCGCTCGCCCGAGACGCGGGCCGAGACCACCATCAGGCCGGCCGCGTCGGCGTTGGGCACGACGCTCTTCGCCCCGCTCAGCACGTAGCCGTCGCCGCTGCGACGGGCTGTCGTCGCCACGTCGGCGAGGTCGTAGCGGGACTGGCGCTCGGTGTGGGCGAGGGTCAGGCGGAGGTCGCCGGCGACGAGCCCCGGGACGAGGCGCTCCCGCTGCGCGGCGCTGCCGCCGAGCCGCAGGGCCGTCGAGCCCAGCACGAGGCTCGCGAGCAGGGGCTCTACCACGAGGTTGCGGCCCACCGCCTCCATGACCAGCATGGTCTCGACCGGACCGCCGCCGAGGCCGCCCTCGTCCTCGGAGAAGGGCAGGCCGGCGACGCCGAGTTCCGCGAAGGCCGCCCAGCCGTCCTCGGGGAAGCCGAGGGGCGCCTTGAGGCGCGCCTGCCGGCTCTCCAGCGACGGGTAGAGGTCGGCGGCCAGCCGCTCGACGCTGTCGCGCAGGAGCGACTGGTCCTCGTTCAGGTCGAAATCCATGGTGTTCCCTCGCGGATGTCGTCGGAGGCGCCCGGCACCTCAGGATGAGGGGGAGGACGGGGCGAGGCGACCGCTCACAACCCCAGGATGCCCTTGGCGATGACGTTGTGCTGGATCTCGTTCGAGCCGCCGTAGATCGAGACCTTGCGGTTGTTGAAGTAGCTCGGCGCCGCCGCGTCGACCCAGTCGAAGCCGCCGGGCAGGTTGTTGGCCCCGGCCCCGCGCGCGGGCGCCGCCAGGGCGAAGGGCCCGGCGAGCTCCACCAGCAATTCTGTCGCCGCCTGCTGGAGCTGCGAGCCGCGGATCTTGAGGAGCGACGAGGCTGGGTCCGGCTCCACCGAATCCGCCCTTCCCTGCTTGGCCGCCACCCGCATCTGGGTGATCTCCAGGGCCTTCAGCTCGACCTCGACCTCCGCGACGCGGGCGCGGAAGGCGGGATCGTCCCACATCGTGCCGGGTCCGGCCGGCATCTCGCGGGCCAGCCGCTTGATGCGGGCGATCCGCTCCTTGGTCAGCCCGATCCGGGCGATGCCGGTGCGCTCGTTGGCGAGCAGGAACTTCGCGTAGTCCCAGCCCCGGTTCTCCTCGCCGACGAGGTTCTCGACCGGCACGCGGACGGAGTCGAAGAACACCTCGTTGACCTCGTGCCGCCCCTCCAGCGTCAGGATCGGCCGCACGGTGATCCCGGGCGTCGTCATGTCGATGAGCAGGAAGGAGATGCCGCGCTGCTTCTTGGCCTCGAAATCGGTGCGCACGAGGCAGAAGATCCAGTCGGCGTGCTGGCCGAGCGTGGTCCAGGTCTTCTGGCCGTCCACGACGTAGTGGTCGCCGTCGCGCACCGCCCTGGTCTTCAGCGAGGCGAGGTCCGAACCGGCGCCGGGCTCGGAGAAGCCCTGGCACCACCAGTCGTCGAGGTTGGCGGCGCGCGGCAGGAAGCGCGCCTTCTGGTCCTGCCGGCCGAAGGTCGCCAGCACCGGGCCGAACATGTAACAGTTGAACTGCTGGGGTAGCGGCACCGCCGCCTGGAACAGCTCCTCGGTGTAGATGTAGCGCTGGATCGGGGTCCAGTCCCGGCCGCCCCATTCCTGCGGCCAGTGCGGCACCGCCCAGCCCTTGGCGTTGAGGATCCGCTGGCTCGTGACGTAGTCCTCCTTCGAGAGACTGCGCCCCTCCGAGACCTTCTTCCGGATCTCCGCCGGGATTTCCGTCCTGCAGAAGGTCCGGACCTCGTCGCGGAACGCGATCTCGTCGTCGGTGAAGCGCAGGTCCATCGGCTCAGCTCCGGGCGATCTCGAACAGGCCGGCGCAGCCCTGGCCGCCGGCGACGCACATGGTCACGACGGCGTAGCGCGCGCCGCGGCGGCGGCCTTCCAGCAGGGCATGGCCGACGAGCCGCGCCCCCGACATGCCGAACGGGTGGCCGACCGCGATGGCGCCGCCGTTGACGTTGACCTTGTCCGGGTCGATCCCGAGCGTGTCGCGGCAATAGACCGACTGGGACGCGAAGGCCTCGTTCAGCTCCCACAGGTCGATGTCGGCGACGCGCAGGCCCTGGCGCTCCAGGAGCCGCGGCACCGCGAAGACCGGGCCGATGCCCATCTCGTCCGGCCCGCAGCCCGCGGAGGCGAAGCCCCGGAAAGTGCCCAGCGGTTCGAGGTCGCGCCGCGCCGCCTCGTCGGCCGACATCAGCACGCTGGCCGAGGCCCCGTCCGAGAGCTGGCTGGCATTGCCCGCCGTGATGTAGGCACCCTCCCCGCGCACGGGCTTGAGCTTGGCGAGACCCTCCAGATTCGTGTCCGGCCGGTTGCCCTCGTCCTTGGCGAGCCGCGTCTCGACCTCCCGGGTCTCGCCGGTGGCCTTGTCGGTCACCGCCATGACGGCGCTCATCGGGACGATCTCGTCGTCGAACAGCCCGCGTTCCTGCGCCGCCGCGGTCCGTCGCTGGCTCTCCAGGGCGAAGTGGTCCTGCGCCTCCCGGGAGATCCGATAGCGCTCCGCCACGATGTCGGCGGTCTCGATCATCGGCATGTAGATCGCCGGCAGATGCGCCTCCAGCCAGGCGTTGCGGGTCAGCTCCCGCTGGACCTTCGGCTGCACGAGGCTGATCGACTCGACGCCGCCGGCCACCGCCACCGGCACGCCGTCGAGGATGATCCGGCGCGCCGCGCTGGCGATCGCCTCCAGGCCCGAGGCGCAGAAGCGCGAGACGGTGACGCCGGCCGACTCGACCGGGATCCCCGCCACCAGGGCGGCGTGGCGGGCGACGTTGCCGCCCGTGGCGTTCTCGGGATAGCCGCAGCCGAGCACCACCTCCTCGACGGCCGCGGGCTCCAGGGACGCCCGGTCCAGGGCGCCGCGGATCGCGTGGGCCGCGAGGTCGGCGCCGCGGGTGAGGTTCAGCGCGCCGCGATGCGCCTTGCCGATGGGCGTGCGGGCGGTCGAGACGATCACCGCGTCGGTCATGATCGCTCTCCCGCTCAAGCGTTCTTCAAGCCGGCGAAGCTGCCGCCCTCGGCGGCGAGCTTCTTCAGGAGCGGCGCCGGCTCCTGGCTGTCGTCGCCGGTCTCGGCCGCGAAGCGCGACAAGGCCTCCGCGACGGTCTTCAATCCGACCGTGTCGGCCCAGTGCATCGGGCCGCCGCGCCAGGCGGGCCAATTGTAGCCGTTGATCCAGATCGTATCGATGTCGCCGGGCCGAGCCGCGATGCCCTCCTCCAGGATCCGCGCGCCCTCGTTGACCATCGGGTACATGAGCCGCGCGACGATCTCGTCGGCCGTGAAGCTGCGGCGCGCGACGCCGTGCTCGGCGGCGACGCGCGCGATCAGCGCCTCCACCTCCGGGTCGCGCGTGCCGGCGCGGGCGCCGTCCGGGTAGAGATAGAAGCCGCGGCCGGTCTTCTGGCCGAACCGGCCCTGCTCGGCGAGCGAGTCCGCCACCGGCGCCCGGCCGCCGAAATCCTTGCGCGAGCGCCAGCCGATATCGAGCCCCGCGAGGTCGCCCATGGCGAAGGGGCCCATCCGGAAGCCGAAGCCGGTCACCGCCGCGTCGACCTCGTGCGGCAGCGCGCCCTCGAGCAGCAGCCGCTCGCCGGCCCGGCTGCGGCGCTCCAGCATGCGGTTGCCCACGAAGCCGAAGCAGACGCCCACCGTCACCGGCAGCTTGTTGAGGCGCTTGCCCAGATCCAGCGCGGTGGCCAGCACGTCCGGCGCGGTTCTCTCCGCACGGACCACCTCCACGAGGCGCATGACGTTGGCCGGGCTGAAGAAGTGCAGGCCGAGCACGTCCTGCGGCCGGCCCGTCACCGCCGCGATGGCGTTCACGTCGAGGTAGGAGGTGTTGGTGGCCAGGATCGCGCCCGGCTTGGCGACCTGGTCGAGTTTGGAGAAGATCTCGCGCTTGACGCCCATGTCCTCGAAGGCCGCCTCGACGACGATGTCGGCCTCCCCGGCGTTCTCCAGGCCGAGCGCGCCCGTGATCCGGCCGACCCGCTCGTCGCGCTGGGCCTCGGTGATCGAGCCGCGCTTGGCCGAGCCGGCGTAGAGCCCCCTCACCCGGTCGAGGCCGCGCGCCAGGGCGCCCTCTTCCGTCTCGATCACCGTCACGGGGATCCCGGCATTGGCGAAGCACATGGCGATGCCGCCGCCCATCGTGCCGGCGCCGATCACAGCGGCCGTGCGGACGGGGCGGCGCGGCGTGTCCTTCGGCAGGCCGGGCACCCGGCCGGCCTCGCGCTCGGCGAAGAAGGCGTAGCGCAGGGCCTTCGAGCGCGGATCCTCCACCAGGGCGCGGAACTCGGCCCGCTCCAGCGCCACGGCGGCATCGAAATCCTGCTCCAGGCCGGCGCGCACCGCCCGCGCCAGGGCGTGGACGTTGGTGGCGTCGGGATCGCGCTTGACGGCCTCCGCGGCCTGCGCCTCGAAGCTCTCCCGCGCCCCCGGCGTCAGCGTCTCGGACCGGTCGCGCACCCGCGGCAGGGCGCCGGAATCGGCGAGTTCCAGCGCCCGCTTGCGGGCTTCCGCGACGAGGTCGCCGAGCACCACGGCGTCCACGATGCCCAGCGTCGCCGCCGTCTCGGCGGAGACCGGCTCGCCGGTGAGCATCATCGCGAAGGCGGCGTCGGGCCCGATCAGGCGCGGCAGGCGCTGCGTGCCCCCCGCCCCCGGGATGATCCCGAGCTTGATCTCCGGCAGGCCGATCCGCGCCGACGGGGCCGCGACGCGTCCGTGGCAGGCCATCGCCAGCTCCAGGCCGCCGCCGAGGGCCGCGCCGCCGATCGCCGCCACCACCGGCTTCGGGCTGGCATCGAGCCGGTCCAGGATGTCCGGCAGGCTCGGCGGGTGCTGCGGCTTGCCGAACTCGCCGATATCGGCGCCGCCGACGAACACCTTGCCCTCCGCGGCCAGGACGACGGCCCGGACCGACGCGTCCGCGATGGCCTTCGTCAGGGCCTCGTCGAGGGCCGCCCGCAGCGCGGCGCCCAGCGCGTTGACCGGCGGGTTGGCGAGCGTGAGCACGGCCACGCCGCCGTCGACCTCCTGACGAACCACCCGATACTCCCTGTTGTTCTGCAATGCAGAATAAGTGTCTGCATTTCGGCAGGATGTTGGTCCGAGTGCCCGCCAGCGTCAAGGACAGGCAAGGTCTGTCATCGGGATGCGGCCAACTGTTCTGCAGTGCAGAAAAGCGTCGCCTCGGCCGTTTGACCCGCGGCCCGGGGCCATGCCATCACAACGGCCCTGAACGAGACTCGGTTGCGGACGCCGCCCGGCGCGCGAAGGCCGGGCCGCCGGAGGCACGGGGGAGGATCGCGGTGCGCGGCAAGGATCGGGGCGAGCGGCCCGGGAGCGGCTGTCTGGCGCGGGTTCCGGTAGAGGGGAGCGGGCGGTGAGCGACGGTCCCGAGCGCGACCCGGGCGGGCGCCTGCCCGAGATCCTGCGCGGCCGGCTCGCCCTGCCGGTGATCTGCGCCCCGATGTTCATCGTCTCCGGCCCGGAGCTGGTCATCGCCCAGTGCCTGTCCGGGGTCGTCGGCTCCTTCCCCGCGCTGAATGCCCGGCCGGCCGAACTCCTCGACGCGTGGCTCGCGCGGATCACGCAGACGCTCGCAGAGGCCCGCGCCGCCGACCCGTCGCGGAAGATCGCGCCGTTCGCGGTGAACCAGATCGTCCACGCCTCCAACGACCGGCTGGCGCAGGATGTCGAGGCCTGCGTCCGGCACCGGGTGCCGATCATCATCACCTCGCTGCGGGCGCCGGACGCGGTGATCCGCCCGGTCCACGCCTATGGCGGGGTGGTGTTCCACGACGTCACCAATGTCCGCCACGCCGAGAAGGCGCTGGAGGCCGGCGTCGACGGGCTGATCCTGGTCTGCGCCGGGGCGGGCGGGCACGCGGGGACACTGAGCCCCTTCGCCCTGGTGGGCGAGATCCGGCGGTTCTACGACGGGCCGCTGATCCTGTCGGGGGCGATCACCTCGGGCTCCGCGATCCTGGCGGCCCAGGCCATGGGTGCCGACCTCGCCTACATGGGCACCCGCTTCATCGCCACCCGGGAGGCGAACGCGGCGGCGGCCTACAAGGACATGATCGCCGGTAGCGCGGCCGCCGACATCCTCTACACCCCCTACTTCACCGGCGTTCCGGGCAACTACCTGACGCCGAGCATCCGCGCCGCCGGGCTCGATCCCGAGGCCCTGCCGGTGCGCGACAAGACCGCGATGAACTTCGGCAGCGCCAGCGTGAAGGCGTGGCGCGACGTCTGGGGTGCCGGCCAGGGTGTCGGCACCATCGCGGACGCGCCGGCGACCGCCGACCTGGTCGCCCGGCTCACCCGGGAATACGCGGCGGCGCGGGCGCGGACGGCCAGCAGCTCCGCGGACTACGTTGCGGACCGCGACGGCGGGGCCGTTCCGTGAGCGTCCGCCTCGCCGATCCGGAGCCCGGGATCCGGCTCGTCACGATCGACCGGCCGGACCGGCGCAACGCCCTCGACCGGGCGACCTACGCGGGCCTGACCGACGCCCTGGAGGCCGCGGGACGGGACGCGGAGGTGCGCGCCCTGGTCCTCACCGGCGCGGGCGGCTGCTTCACCGCCGGCAACGATCTCAAGGATTTCCAGGACGTCGAGACCGGGGGCGACAGTCCCGGCCTGACCTTCCTCAAGGCCCTGCGCGCCTGCCCGCTCCCGGTCGTGGCCGCCGTGGAGGGCCACGCGGTCGGCATCGGCACGACGCTGCTGCTCCACTGCGACCTCGCCTACGCGGGGGACGGGGCACGGTTCCGCCTGCCCTTCACGGCCCTGGGCCTCAGTCCGGAGGGCGGGTCGAGCTACCTTTTGCCCCTGGTGGCGGGATCGAAACGCGCCGCCGAGCTGCTGATGCTCGGCGAGCCCTTCACGGCCGCGGACGCCGCCGCGGCCGGCCTGATCAACGCCGCCGTCCCGGCCGGGACGGCCCTGGAGACCGCACTCGCCAAGGCGCGCGCGCTCGCCGCCCTGCCCCGGGTCTCGATCGCCGCCACCAAGCAGGCGCTGCGGCGCGGCCACGACGACAGCGTCGCCCGCGCCCTCGACGCCGAGGCGGAGGTCTTCCACGCCCTCCGCCGCGGTCCGGCGGCGCAGGCGGCCTTCGCGGCGTTCCTGCGCCGATGAGCGGGCGGATGGAGGTGGAGGCCGGCCCGCGCGCCGGATCCGACATCGGGCTCGACACGGCCGAGCCCGACGCGGCCGGGGCCGGCGCGAAGGAGGATCGGCACTTCGTCACGGCCCTGGCCCGGGGGCTGTCGGTGCTCGCCTGCTTCGGCCCGGGACGCACGAGCCTCGCCAACCACGACATCGCTGAGGCCTGCGGCCTGCCGCGCTCCACCGTGTCGCGGCTGACCTACACGCTGACCAAGCTCGGCTACCTGCAGCACATGGCCGAGCTCGGCCGCTACCGGCTCGGCACCGCCACCATCGCGCTGAGCTCGGCCGCCCTGGGCGGCCTCGACGTCCGCGCCATTGCCCGGCCGGTGCTGCGCGCGGTCGCGGAGGCGGCCAACGCCTCGGTCGGCCTCGGGGTGCGGGACCGGCTCAGCATGCGCTACGTCGACTGCCAGCGCGGCCCGGCGGCGATCTCGCTCAACCTCGACACCGGCTCGCGCATCTCGCTGGCCCGCAGCGCCATGGGCCGCGCCTACGTGGCGGTCTGCCCGGACCGGGAGCGCGCGGGCATCTACGAGGACCTGAAGGCGCTGGATCCCGTGGCCTGGCCGGTGCTGCGCGCCGGCCTCGACCGCGCGGTGGAGGAGCACCGGGAACTCGGCTGCTGCACCTCGTTCGGCGAGTGGCAGGAGACGGTCTGCGCCATCGCGGTGGGGTTCCATCCCGGCGGCGGGCTGCCGCCCATGTCGGTCAATTGCGGTGCCCCCACCGTCATCACCGACGCGCGCTTCCTCCTGGAGGTGGCGCGCCCGAGACTGATCGACGCCGTGCGCAGCCTCGACGGCGTCATGGGAGCCTGAGGACCATCGCGATGGATGCCGTTGCCGACCTGCCGCTCGCCGGAATCCGCGTCCTCGACCTGTCCCGGGTCCTGGCCGGGCCCTGGTGCGCGCAGGTGCTGGGCGATCTCGGCGCCGACGTGATCAAGGTCGAGCATCCGGAGCGCGGCGACGACACCCGCGACTGGGGCGTGCCGACGAGCCCCGGCAACACCTCGTATTTCGACAGCGTGAACCGCAACAAGCGCTCGATCGGCGTCGACCTCGCCACGCCGGAGGGGCTGGCGATCGTCAAGGCGCTCGCCCGCGAGAGCGACGTGCTCGTCCAGAACTTCAAGACCGGCGGGGCCGAGAAGCTCGGCCTCGGCTACGCGGACCTGTCGGCGGAGAATTCCGGCCTGATCTACTGCTCGATCGCCGGCTACAGCTCCGACGGCTCCGAGGCCGGCCGGCCCGGCTACGACCTCGTGGTCCAGGGCGAATCCGGCGTGATGGCGCTCAACGGCGAGGCCGGGGGACCGCCCCTCAAGTTCGGGGTCGCGGCGGTCGACCTGTTCACCGGCCAGTTCGCCGCCCAGGCGGTGCTGGCGGCCCTGTACCAGCGGGAGCGGACCGGGCGCGGCCGGACCGTCGACCTCGCCCTGTTCGACTGCGGCGTGGCGCTGACCTCCTATTACGGCCTGGAGGCGCTCGCCCGGGGGATCGATCCGCCCCGCTACGGCAACGCCCACCCGTCGATCGTGCCCTACGGGGTGTTCGAGGCCGGCGACGGGCCGGTGGTGATCACGGTCGGCAACAACGGGCAGTACCGCCGCTTCTGCGAGCAGGTGCTGGAGCGGCCGGACTGGGTCGCTGACCCGCGCTTCGCCACCAACCTCGACCGGTCGCGCAACCGCGCCGCCTTCATCCCCGTGCTGGAGGCCGAGCTCGCCACGTGGGAGCGCGCGCCGCTGATCGCCCGGCTCCGGGCGGCGGGCATCCCCTGCGGCGAGGTGATGGGCCTGCGCGAGGCGCTCACCTGCGACCGCGCCCGGGAGGCCGGGCTGGTGGTCGCGGCACCGGAGGCGGCCTCCGCGACCGCCCACGTCATCGCCCCGCCCTACCGGCTCGACGGCCGCCGGCTGCCGGTGCGCCGCATGCCGCCCGGCCTCGGGGATTCGAGCGCCGAGATCCTGGCCGAGCACCTGGACTATCCGGAGGCCGCGCGCGACGCGCTGCGGGCGAAGGGCGTGGTCCGCTAGGCTGCCGCCGCCCGCCGGCGCGCGCCCCGGGCTAGCGCAGCACGCCCTCGGCGAGGGCCCGCTGGATGCCCCGGACATCCGCGCCCTTCTTCAGGGTGCGCTGGATCGGCTCCGCCGCCCCCGAGACCCAGATCTTCAACTCGGCGTCGAGGTCGAACGTGCCGGCGGTCTCGACCGAGAAGCGCACGATCGCGCGGTACGGCACCGACAGGAACTCGACCTTGCTGCCGGTCACGCCCTGGACGTCGATCAGGATGACGCGGCGCTCGGTGAACACGAACACGTCCCGGATGATCTTGAAGGCGAGCCGCGCCGTCTCGCCCTCGATCAGGATGCCGTCGAGCCGGCGCTCCAGGGAGGCCGCGTCGACGGCCGAGCCGTGTCCGAGCAATCCGTCCAGTAGGCCCATGGCCGCTCATCTCGTGCTGGTCCGCGTCGATGCCGAGGATGGCGCCTGAGCGTCGCCGCGGCAACCGCCCGCCGTCAGGCGCAGGTCGAGGCATCCGACGGCCCGTCGGGCCGGCACCGGGCGTCGAAGCTTCGCGCGAGTTCGGCGAGGCTGACGGAACCGAGCCGCGCGACCAGGAGCGCCTCGGCCTCGCGCAGCGTGTCCTCGACCGCCGCGTTGACGACCTTCTCGACCGCGCAGGCCGGGTTCGCGCGATCGCTGCCGATCGCGAAGATGCGGGGGCCGCCGACCGCGCGGTGGACGTCGAGCAGCGAGACCGCGTTCAGGTCCGCCGCGATGGACCATCCGCCGCCGTGCCCCTTCTCGGATTTCACGTAGCCCGCGGTTCTGAGCCCCGCCATCGTCCGGCGGACGACCACGGGGTTCGTCCCGAGCATCCGCCCGATCGCTTCGGACGTCATCGGTCCGTCGTGGCGGGCCATGTGAAGCAGCACATGGAGCGTGCGGGAGAGGCGGCTGTCGGTGCGCACCCGCCGATCCATCACACCGGGCCCGGGATTGGCAACCGTGCCCGATCACGATACTTATCAAGTTGCGTGATGGAGCGGAGCCCGAGCGGTGCGCGAGTTCGAGAACCCCGATCGGTGGGACAAGGTCGCCGAGCACTACGCGACGACCGCCCACCCTTTCACCGCGCGCTTCGCGGAGGCGGCGCTCGCGCGGGTGCCGCTGACCGGGCGGAGCCGCGTCCTCGACGTCGCGGCGGGCACCGGTGCCCTCGCGCTGGCCGCGGCGCGGACGGGGGCGCAGGTCCTCGCGGTCGACTTCGCGCCCGGCATGGTCGCGCGCATCGCCGGGGCGGCCCTGCCCAACGTCGACGCGCGGGTCATGGACGGCCAGGCCCTCGCCCTGCCCGACGGCGGCTTCGACGCGGTGTTCTCGATCTTCGGGGTGATCATGTTCCCCGACTGGCGGAAGGGCCTCGCCGAGATGGCGCGCGTGACGCGGCCCGGGGGACTGGGCGTCGTCGCGACCTGGCAGGACCAGGGCGCGGCGACGTTCCTGCTGCTCGGCGAGATCCGCCGCCGGCTGTTCCCCGAACGCGAGAGCCGGGCGATGCCCGACGGGGTGCGGGCGCTCGGCGATCCGGCCGGCTTCACCCGGGAACTGGTCGCGGCCGGGTACGCGCCCCCCCGGATCGACCGGGTGACCTTCGACTACGCGCTCGACGTCGCCCTGCTCGACGACCCCGACACGGTGTTCGGCCTGTCGCCGGACTGGGTCGACCTGAGCGCGGACGACCGGGCCGCGGTGATCGCGGAGGCGCGGCGCATGGCGGGCGGTCGACCCGTCCTGCCGATCCCCTCCACCGCGCTGATCGGCGTCGCGGAGCGCTGAGCGCCGCTTCGCGCGGGGCCCGGCGCCTCAGCGGGTCGCGCGCGCGTCCGCGAGCCGCGCCCGCGCGTCGTCCAGAACCCGGGTCAGGGCCGCGTCCCACGTGACCCGCGGCTGCCAGCCGGTGGCGGCGTGGAGGCGGCCGGCATCGCCCGCGGCCAGGGGGATCTCGGTCGGCCGCACCCGCTCCGGGGCGATGCGGATCTCGAACGGGACCCGGGCCCGGGCGCGCAGGTCCTCGAGGACGCTGGCGATCGTCCGCGGCTGGCCCGAGCTGATGTTGAACACGCTCCCGTCCGCCAGCGAGTCCGCCCGGCCGATCAGGTCGGCGTAGGCGTTCGCCACGTCGGCGACGTCGAGGAAGTCGCGGTAGGACGAGAGGTTGCCGACCTCCAGGCAGGGCGGCACGAGGCCGGCCTCGATCCGGGCGATCTGTCCCGCGAAGGAGGCCACGACGAAGCGCTCGTCCTGGCCGGGACCGATATGGTTGAACGGCCGCAGCACGACGAGCTTCACGCCGATGCGGGGCAGCAGGTCGCGGAGCAGCTGCTCGCCGACCCATTTCGACCGGGCGTAGGTGTTGCGCGGCAGGGGCTCGACCGCCTCGCTGAGGGCGTGGCCGGCGAGGAACGCGCTGCCGTAGACCTCGCCGGAGCTGACGAAGAAGAAGGTGCAGCCCGGCACCGCCTCCACCGCGGCCACGAGGTTCATCAGGCCGTTGACGTTGACCCGCCACGTCTGGCCCGGGCCGCTCGCGGAATCCGCCACCGAGGCGAGGCCCGCCAAGTGCAGGATCGCGGTCGGCCGGAACCGCGCCACGAAGCCGCCGAGCGCGGTCTCGTCGAGGAGGTCGATCGCCGCGTAGGTGACGCCCTCCGGCAGGCGCGGCGACCGCCCCCGCCCGATCCCGGCCACGCAGTCGCCCGCCCGCGCCGTCGACCCCGCCGTAGCCCCCGCCAGGAGCGGCAAGACGTGGCCGCCCACGAAACCGGCCGCCCCGGTGACGAGGATGCGCCGCGGGACCGGGCCGCCGGACCCGTGGGAAGAGGGCGCGCTCACGGCGCGATCCGGGCGGGGAGCGTCACCTAGCCCGGGTTCCGGGTTCCCCAGCGCACGCCCATGCTGCCCTGCCCGGCCCCCGGCGAGCTGCCGGCATCGGCGCCGATCGCCGGGCCGGAGGCGGTCTTCGGCCGGTGCTGCGAGCCGGCCGCCAGGGGCTGCGACGCCAGCGTGTCGGGCACCTCGGACAGGACTTCCTCGTCGCGATCGGTGGCGAACTGGCCCGCCTTGCGGAAGGTCCAGAGATAGCCCGGCACCACCGCCTCCGCGGCGGTCGGCGTGATCCCGATCCCCTCGAAGGTCCGGCCCTCGGCCTTGGCGGCCTCCGAGACGACGTTGTCGTTCTGGAGCAGCGTGACCTGATCGCGGGTCAGCTTCAGCGAATCCGGCAGCAGGCCGAAGGTCAGCGTGTCGGCGATCTCCAGCATGCGGGCCTGGAGCTTGGCCGCCGGCACGGGCAGGTCCACGACGACCCGCTTCCGCCGGATCGTCTTCAGCATGTAGCGCACGAAATGCTCCAGCGTGCCCACCTCCGGGCCGCCGAGCTCGTAGACCTTGCCGGGCGCCAGCGTGCCGTCGACCGCGCGGGCGATCGCCTCGGCGACGTCGCCCACGAAGGCCGGCTGGAAGCGGGACTGGCCGCCGGCCAGCGGCAGGACCGGGAGCGCCCGGGCGAGGCCGGCGAAGCGGTTGAAGAAGCTGTCACCCGGCCCGAAGATCAGCGAGGGCCGGAACACGACCGCGTCCGGGCAGGCGGCGAAGACCCGCGCCTCGCCCTCCGCCTTGGTGCGCGCGTAGAGCGACGGCGAGGCCGGATCGGCGCCGATCGCCGAGACCTGGATCATCCGGGCGCCCTGGCGCGCCGCGGCGCGGGCGATCGCCTCGGCCCCGTCGACCTGCAGCCGCGCGAAGCTCTGGGAGCCGGTCTCCTGCAGGATGCCGACGAGGTTGATCAGCACGTCCGACCGCTCGGCGGCCCGGGCCACCGAGTCCGGGTAGCGCAGGTTCGCCTGGACGGCGACGATCTGGTTGACCTTCCCGAGCGGCTGCAGGAACAGCGCGAGGTCCGGCCGGCGCACCGCGACGCGGATCCGGTAGCCGCGCTTGGCCAGCGCCCGCACCACGTGCCGGCCCAGGAAGCCGGAGCCGCCGTAGATGGTCACGAGCTGGTCCTGCGGGCGCAGGGGGCCCGGCGCGGCGGCGGAATGCGTCTGCTCGCTGGTGTGCGCCGTCCCGGACGCCGTCGTGTTGTCTTGGCCGCTCATCGCCGTGGTCTCGAGCTCCTCGCGCGCCTCGGGGCGCCGTCAGGCGGCCTACTTAGCCTAACTTCGGCGCGATGGGAGCCGCCGAATGCGCCGCCGCGCCATTCCGGTGAACAGCGCGGGGCGGATGATCGCGGCCGAGGGACCGCGCGCCGGCTCGCGGGAGGCTGATCACGGGGCTGGAACGGGTGCCGCCGCCGTGCATTCTTCCCCACCATACGGCCCTGCCGAATCGCGCGGATGGGACGCGCCGGGGACTTCGATGATTGTAGGGATGCTCGTTTCCGCGGCGATCGCGGTGCTCGGTCTGCTGGTGGCGCTCGGGTACGTCGGCCACCCGATCGACGCGCAGCTCGTCAGCAACTACGGCTGGAGCATCCTGATCATCGGCGTCGCGCTGTTCGTGCTGTTCACCTGGGCCCGGTACAGCCGGACGCGCCGGCGGCGCTCCGTCTGACGCCCGGCCTCAGGCGACCTTGATTCGGCGGCGCATCTCCCGCGCCACGGCCGGGCGCGCGCTCGGCCGGCCGCTCACCGCCCGCGGGGCGCCGACGATGAGGCTCTGGCGCTCGCGCGCGATGAACGCCGTCGGCATCTCGGCCTGGAGGTCGGCCTCCATGTCGCGCAGCGCCGTGTCGGAATGGGCCGGGTGCAGGTGGATGATCCCGAGCGCCTTCACGCCGGCGTTCCGGGCGAGCTCCACGCCCTTCTGCCAGGTCGAGTGCCCCCAGCCCCGGCAGGTCGGATATTCCCCGTCGGTGAACATGCCGTCGTAGACCATCAGGTCGGCGTCGGCGACGAAGGCGGCGAGCTCCGGATCCGGCCACGGGTCGCTGTGCTCGATGTCGCTGATCAGGCACAGGCGTCGGCCGCCGTGCTCGAACCGATAGCCGACCGATCCCTGCGGATGATTCAGCAGGATCGTGGCGACGCGCGTGCCGTCCGGGAAGGCCAGGGTCTGACCCGCCTCGAAGCCGTGGTGGTGGAAGGTGCAGCACAGCTTGTCGAGCGTAACCGGGAAGAGCGGCGGCGCGAACAGGCGGTCGAGGGTCGGCCCGGCCGATTCGCCGCCGAGGTTGCCGCAATAGGTGTTGATCACCCGGTCGGGATCGAGGACCGCCGGCTTGAAGAAGGGCAGACCCGCGGTGTGGTCGAGATGCAGGTGGCTGAACAGCAGGTCGACTTCCTGGGGCAGATCGGTCCGGTGACCCTGCCCGAGGTTGTAGATGCCCGAGCCCGCGTCGACGATGAACATGCGCTGGCCGCACCGCACCTCGATGCAGGGCGTGCTGCCGCCGAACTCGGCGTATTGCGGGCCGCTGACGGGCGTCGAGCCGCGGACGCCCCAGAAGCGCAGTGCGAGGTCCTGGTCGGCCGCCAGGATGGTCGGCTCGGAACTGTTCGACATGGCGATCACGAATCCGCGGACAGTCGGTCCCGATCACTTATGATCGAAACCCCGTCGCCGTTCCGGGAAGGTAGCTCTGAATACGGCAGGCCGACGGAGCAGGTGTACCGCTCATCCCCTGCCGTATCATGAATTGGTGTGCCGCACGCGGTCGTGATGTGCGTCCGCGCACACGCACGGGCCGCCGCGAAGGGCCTTCGCATGCTCAGAGAGGCTCCGCGGCGGCCAGGAGACCGGCCGGCGACCCGGCCAGAATCGGGCGGCCGGTCGCCGATCCGGCGAGTCCCGCGGCCAGCCAGGACGGGAGTGCGTCGCTGTACCGCGTCGGGAGCGGCGCGACCAGGGCCCCGAACGGGTCGGGCGCCCGCTCGTAGACCGGCACGAAGCCCGCCATCTGCCGCGGCGACAGGCCCGATCCGGGCGCGGCCCAGCCGGCCCAGACCGTCTCGGGCACCGGGCGATGGACGCGATGGCCCGGCACGACCACCACCTCCTGCCCGGCGAAGGCCAGGGCCTCCGGCCGGCTGATGTCCCCCACCGCGCCGCCCCGGGCCGTGTAGGCCGCCCAGAAGGCGTTCTGCCCGCCGTCGGAATAGGTGGTGCGCACGGCGGGCTCGCCCGCCTCGGCGAGCGCGGCCATCCGCGCCTCCTCGACCGCCCGGCGGGTGGTGACGGCCGCCTCGACGGCGGGATCCCGGGCGGGCGCGAAGGCGTACCGGCCCGCGACGACCGAGACCTGCAGCTCCTCCCGGCTGGCCTCGAACCGGTCGGAGCCGGCCTTGAGCTCCCGCCAGAAGGCGATGTTGGGATCGGTCCGGTGGCGGGCCATGTTCTCGGCCGTCATCCGGAACGGGTAGGACTGGAACTGGAAGGCCGCCTGCCCGCCGTTCAGCGCGTCCCGGGCGATGGCGTAGATCTCGCCGACCGTGCCGTTGGTCATGGCGAAGCAGCCCATGGACGAGCAGATCCCGTGCACCATCACGGCGGAGCCGGTGCCGCCATGGGCCCGGTCGTAGGCGTTGGGATAGCCGACGTCGAAGGACAGATAGTAGTGCGAGTTCGGGTTCATCTGGCGCCGGGGCACGGCGTAGAACCCCTCCGGGGTCTGACGGTCGCCGGTCTTGCGCTTGGGCCCGAGCTGGCCGGACCAGCGGCAGATCGGGAAGGTCTTGATGTAGACGTAGCCCGCGGCGCCCTTCTTCCAGACCTCGATCTCCGATTCCTTCTTGTAGGCCCGGAACAGGACCGGCGAGGCGGCCGTCACGCCCTTCTGCGCCATCAGCGCGAGGGTCGCGGCCGGAATCGGCGCCTCGGCCTTGCCCGCCTGCGCGGCGGCCGGGCCTGCGAGGGCCAGCAGAACGAGGCCGGCGGCGAGGGGAAGCGAGGTCGACAGGGGCATGAACCGTCCGCGCTGGATCGGCCGGGATGGCTGCCGGACGGGCGCGGCCTCGCGACCTGACGGAGTATTGCGGCGGCCGTGAGGCTGCGCGTCCGGTCCGCCCGCCGCCCCGCCCGTCGCTCCGCGGAGGCGCCGCCTCCCCCACGGACGGGCACCGCCGCCGGTTCCCCTCAGGCCGCGGGTTCCGGCTCCCGCTCGACATCCGCCGGCACGGGCGCGACGACCGCGCTGTTCTCCACGGCGATCACCGCGTCGAACGGCGCGGCGCACTCGGCGAGGCCCGTCTCGGACAGGAAGACGATGAGGCCGCGCCCGGTCCGCGCCTGCCGCAGCTGGGCGAGACGCTCGCGCGCGCCCTCGGCCTTCCGCTCGTCCATCGCGACCGCCACCACGAGGATGTCGGGGTCGCGGGCGAGGCACCGGCTCAGCTCGATCGCCACCCGCTCGCGGGCGTTGATCGCGCCGTCCGCCAGCGCCCCGGTGCTGGGCTGGATCTCGACCTTGCTGTCGAGGCCGAGGCCGTAGACCGAGGCCTCGAGGCCCTCGTCCGCCAGCACCCGCCGCACCAGTTCGCGCACCCGCGGCTCGGCATTGGCCTCGCCGAGGCTGATCCGGCCGAACAGCAGGTTCTCCTCCAGGCTCGCGGCCGGATTGACCCGCGAGGGATCGTGGAAGACCACCGCGCCGGCGAGGTGGGCCGGCAGCATCCGGGCGAAGGACCGGCGCGCCTGCACGAGGCGCTCCTCGAACGGGCCGTCGATCAGGCCGAAGCGGTGGCGGGACTCGTTGTAGCGCAGCGCGAGGCCGATCAGCCGCGCGCGGTCGCGCTGGCCCGCCGGTCCCCGCCGCAGGCTCGCCGCGCCTGGCAGGCGCGCCACGAGATCCTCGAAATAGCCCCGCTCGGCCGCCTGGAACAGCGAGTAGGCGTCGAACAGGGGATGGTCATTGGGCAGGTCGGCGAAGATCTCCACCGTGCTGCGGGCCACCGACAGGCCGATCTCGGTGAGCGGCCGGACCAGCCCCTCGGCCTCCAGGACCGCCCGCAGGTAGGGGTGGCGGGCGAAGCGCAGGGGCGCGAAGGTGCCGCCCACCGGCTCGCCGAACAGGATGTTCTCGCCGATGCTCGCCTGATTGTTGTAGCGGTCGGGGTCGAAGGGCTCGACTAGGCGCTCGGCGCCCTTGGCGGCCAGCGCCACCCGCATGGTGCGGCGCGCGGCGACGATCGCGGCGGCGAGCCGCGGCTGGGCGGCCGGGTCGAGCCGCCCGGTCAGCCCGCGGGCGTACACGAAGCCGTCGAGTCCGGTGAGCCGGCTGATACCGATCAGCGCGATGTCGTCGGGCGCGGTCGCCGGATCGGTGCCGTAGAGCAGGTTCTGCCGGAGGGAGCCCTCCATCAGGATCGCCTCGCCGGACGTGAAGGCGATCCGCCGGGCGCGCTCGGCGGGGTCGAAGTCGCGCAGGTCCGTGCCCGCGTAGGTGACGGCGCCGGCCGTCGGCTCGACCTGGCCGGCCAGCACCGCCGCCAGCGCGCGGGCGCCGCTGCCGCGGCTGCCCGTGATCGCCACGTGCCCCGGCATCGACACGGCCACGTCGACGCCGGTCAGGCGCTCGCCCGTGGCCGGATCGAAGGCGCCGACGCCCTCGGTGGCCAGGATCCCGGACCGGGGCAGCGGCAGGACGGCGGCGCCGCTGCGGGCGGCCCGGGCCCGCCGCCCCTCGAGGGCCGCGATGGTGCGGGCGAGGTCGCGCAGGCGCGGGCGCACGGACCTGCGGACCATCCAGAGCCGCGCGCAGATCGCCGCGAGCCAGCCGGCGAGGCCGAAGGCGCCCACGGCCGCCACGAGGGCGGCCGGATCCACCGGGGCCGCGGGCGGCTGGCCCGGTCCCGAGCGCCACAGCGCGGTGCCGGCGGCGATCGCCGGAAGGATCACCGCCAGGGCCAGGGCCGGCGCCCGGGCATAGGCCAGCCGCGCCTCGGCCCGCCCGACATTGGCCCGCATCGCGGCGACGCGGGCGGCGATCCGGCGGCGCTCGATGGCCGCCGCGCCGTGGTTGCGCACGGCGGGCAGCCGCCGGACGAGGTCGTTCAGGCTCTCCTCGGCGCGCGCGCTCGAGCGCAGGCGCAGATCGTGCCGGTCGCGCGCGCGCTCGAGCACCAGCCCGTAGGCGAGGCCGATCGCCGCGAGGCCGATCACCGCCGCGGGGACCAGCCTGGGCGCGGCGAGCGCCGCGAAGCCGAGGGCCAGGATCAGGGCCGCGAGGGTCATCGCCGGCAGGACGATGCCGGCGGCCAGCAGGCGGTCGGCCCGGGCCAGCACCTCGCCGACGATCCGGGTGAGGCCGCGCGCCTCGTCCCGCGCGCCCGCGGGCGCGTCGAGGATCGCCTGCAGCACGCCCTCGCGGACGGCGTCCCCGGCCTTGTTCTGCGCCTTGAAGCACAGGCGCGCGACGAACCAGCCGACCCCCGCCAGCGCCAGCGCGCAGACCGCGATGCACAGGAAGGCCGTGAGTTCGAGTTCGGCGGGGCGCATCGGGATGCCGGGGACGAGCACCAGTTCCCGGCCAGGGAGCTCCGCCGCCACGCGCAGGAACGGGAGGACCGGCGCCTCGTCGCGCGGCAGGACCGCGATCAGGTCGCGCAGGCACAGGAGCGCGAGCGCGCAGAGCGGCGCGCCGACCCCGACCGCGAGGGCCGCCGCGACGGTGTGCTGCGGCCGCGCGGCGCGCCACGTCAGGAGGAGAGGATCGGATTCCATGCGTCTCCGGACAGCATCGGGCGGGTCCGCCGCGGTCCGCCGCCGTCCGCGGCATAGGCCTTCGGGGCCGCGGCGGAAAGGGCGGCCGGCGCGGCCCGGCCCCGTGCGACATGTCGGCCGGACTGATCCAAGTTCTAGCCCTGGAATGGAAGCGCTCTAGGTTGGATTCCGTGCGCGGTGCGACCCTGGAGGCTGCCGCGAGGCCCGGTCGCCGCGTCCGCCCGGGCCGCGTCGCGTGGGCGTGCCGGCGCAGCCGATCTCGGGCGGGACCAGAGGATGGGGTGACGCGTGCGGCGAGGGGCTGAGCAGACCGAAGGGCACGGCCCGGCTGGCTCGACGTCCGGGACGGCCTGATGGCGCAGCTGTTCACCCCCGGCGCCGACGCGCTCTACCGCCTCGCGCTGATGACCGGCGTGGCCTGCCTGGTGGGCGTCCCGGTCCTGGCGGCCGGGATCGTGCGCTCGAACTACGTCACGGGCGTCGGGATCGCGCCGGCCCAGCCGCTGCCGTTCAGCCACAAGCACCATTCCGGCGAGCTCGGCATCCAGTGCCGCTACTGCCACACCACGGTCGACCGGGAGGCCACCGCCGGCATCCCGCCGACGCACACCTGCATGACCTGCCACTCGCAGATCTGGACCGGCTCCGAGATGCTCAAGCCGGTGCGCGACAGCTACGCGCAGGACAAGCCGCTGGAATGGAAGCGGCTGAACAAGCTGCCGCAATACGTCTACTACAACCACTCCGTCCACGTGACGAAGGGGATCGGCTGCTCGACCTGCCACGGCGACGTCACGTCGATGCAGATGACCTACCGGGCCAACGCTTTCGAGATGCAGTTCTGCCTCGATTGCCACCGGGCCCCGGAGAAGTACGTCCGCACGCCGGATCAGGTCTGGAACATGACCTGGAAGCCGCCGGCCGATCAGGCGAGTCTGGGCCCGAAGCTCGTGGCCCAGTACCATATCCGCGGCGGGGAGCGGCTGACCGAATGCGGGATCTGCCACCGATGACCGGCGCCCCCGACATCGCGGCCCTGCGCGAAAAACTCGCCGGCGGCGACGGACCGCGCTTCTGGCGCAGCCTCGACGCCGTGGCCGACAGCCCCGAGTTCCGCGCCTACCTGGCGGCCGAGTTCCCGTCGGCGTCCCGGCTCGCCGCCGCCCCGGAGCGGCGCGGCTTCCTGAAGCTCATGGCCGCCTCCTTCGCGCTGGGCGGCCTCACGGCCTGCGGCGGGGGCAGCGGCCGCGACTACGAGGTGCCCTACGTCAACCAGCCCGAGCGGATCGTGCCCGGCACGGACCTGTCCTACGCCTCCTCGGCGGTGTTCGACGGCTTCGGCAACGGCGTCCTGGTCACCACCCGCAACGGCCGCCCCCTGAAGATCGAGGGCAACCCCGAGCATCCCTGGAGCCGCGGCGGCACCGACGTGCTGGCCCAGGCCTCGGTCCTCGGGCTCTACGACCCGTTCCGCTCCCAGGCGGTGCAGCATCTCGGGCGGCCGAGCTCCTGGCCGGCGTTCCGGGCGGATCTCCAGGCGCGGATGCCGGGCTGGCGCGAGAGCCGGGGCGAGGGTCTCGCCCTGCTCACCGGCCCGGTGACGTCACCCGGCGTGGCGGCCCAGATCGCGCGGCTGCGGGCCGCCTACCCGGCTCTGCGCTGGTACACCGGCGCCGGGGCCGGCCGCGGCGGGATCTACGAGGGCGCCCGCCAGGCCTACGGCCGGCCGCTGGAGACCATCCCGGATTTCGGCCGCGCCCGCACCATCGTGGCGCTGGACGGCGATTTCCTGGACCTCGGGCCCGGCCAGGTCGGCCTGGCGCGGCGATGGAGCGAAGCGCGGCGCGTGGCCTACGCGGAGGGGCGCCTCCTCACCCTCCACGCGGCGGCGCCGACGCCGACGCTGACCAGCGCCAAGGCGGATTACGGTCTCGCGGTCCCGGCCGGCCGGCTGGAGGACCTCGCCCGGGACCTCCTCGCCCTGGCCGCGGGCGGCGCGGCGCCGATGGGCGACGACCCCGTCGCGCGCTGGACGCGGGGCGCCGGCACGGCGCTCATCGAGGCCCGGGGAAGCGGCATCGTCACCGCCGGCCTGACCGCGAGCCCGGAACTGCACGCGCTGGTCCACCGCCTCAACGGCGCCCTCGGCAACACCGGGGCGACCCTGGTCCACAGGGCGCCCGCGGAGGAGACGGGCGCCGGGACCCTGGCAGAGCTCGCGGAGGCCATGGATCAGGGTGCCGTCAAGGCGCTCGTCGTGCTCGGCGCCAACCCGGTCTACGAGGCGCCGGGCGCCCTCGACTTTGCCGCCCGGATGGCGCGCGTCCCGCTCAAGATCCACGCGGGACTCTACTACGACGAGACCGGCGCGCACGCCGACTGGCACCTGCCCGCCGCCCACCCGCTGGAATCCTGGGGCGACATCCGGTCCCTCGACGGGACCGTGGGGCTGATCCAGCCGACCGTCGCGCCCCTCTACAACGGTCGGACGCCCTCGGAGATGCTGGCCTTCCTGGCCGGCGGCGAGGGCGGGGAGAGCGGCCAGGACGCCCTCGACCTCCTCAAGGCGGGCGGGCGCAGCGCCGGCGAGGACGACGCGGCCTTCGAGGCCCGCTTCACCGAGGCCCTGCGCCTCGGCTTCTGGGCGGGCAGCGCGCGCCCGGCCGAGACCGTCGCGCTGACGCAGGCGGCGGCCCCCGCGGTCGCTCCATCTCCCGCGTCCGCCGGCGAGGTCGAGGTGCTGTTCCGGCCCGATCCGACGATCTGGGACGGCACCCACGCCGACCTCGCGTGGCTGCAGGAACTCCCGAAGCCCCTGACCAAGGTGGTCTGGGAGAACGTGGTCGCGGTGAGCCCGCGCCTCGCCGAGCGCGCGGGGATCGCGACGGGCGACATCCTGCGGGTCGAGGCCGGCGGCCGCGCGGTCGAGGGGCCGGCCTGGATCCTGCCCGGCCAGGCCGACGACACCGTCACCCTCACCCTGGGCTACGGCCGCGACGTGCCGGACCACCTCGCCCGCGGCCTCGGCTACGATTCCGCGCCCCTGCGCCCGGCCGGTTCGGCCTGGCGCCTCGTCGGCGCCCGGCTGACGAAGACCGGCCGCGTGCGCAAGCCGGTGACCACCCAGCACCTCGGCACGATGGAGGGGCAGGACCTCGTGCGCGTCCAGGCGCTCGGCGCCGCGCCCGCGGGCGACCCGAAGGGTGCGCCGACCCCCGCCTCGTTCTACCCGCCCCCTGAGAGCCAGGACCGCTGGGTCGCCGCGCAGTGGGGCATGGCCATCGACCTCGACGCCTGCATCGGCTGCAACGCCTGCGTCACCGCCTGCCAGGCGGAGAACAACATCCCCGTGGTCGGGCGCGAGGAGGTCGCGCTCGGCCGCTGGATGGGCTGGCTGCGGGTCGACCGCTACTACGCGGGCGGCCTCGACGCCCCGACCACGCATTTCCAGCCGGTACCCTGCATGCATTGCGAGCAGGCGCCCTGCGAGCTCGGCTGCCCCGTCGAGGCGACGCTCCACGACAGCGAGGGCCTGAACCTGCAGGTCTACAACCGCTGCGTCGGCACCCGGACCTGCCAGAGCTACTGCCCCTACAAGGTCCGGCGCTTCAACTACCGCGACTATACCGGCGGCACGACCCCGGTGGAGCAGCAGCAGCGCAACCCCGAGGTCACGGTCCGGTCCCGCGGCGTGATGGAGAAGTGCACCTACTGCATCCAGCGGATCACGGCGGCGCGGATCACCTCGGCCAAGGACGCCCACGCGCCGATCCCCGACGGGAGCGTCGAGACCGCCTGCCAGGGCGCCTGCCCGACCCGGGCGATCACCTTCGGCAACGTCGCCGACCCGGGGAGCCAGGTCTCGGCCGCCCGCCGGGACCCGCGGGAATACGCGCTCCTCGGGCATCTCAACACGCGGCCGCGCACCACCTACCTCGCCGGGCTCGCCCCGGCCGCCGATCCCAACGGACGGGAGGGCTGAGCATGTCCGGCGCCCTGATCCGGCCCGACGCGACCCTCGAGGACATCGGCGGCGCGGTCGTGGAGATCCCGCTGACGCATCCCGGTAACCGCCGCTGGTGGATCGCCTTCGCGGGGGCGGCCTCGCTCCTCGGCCTGTTCGTCCTCACCCTCGGCTACCTGCTCTACGCCGGCCCCGGCATCTGGGCGAACAACAACGCCGTCGTCTGGGCGCTGGACATCGCGAGCTACGACTGGTGGATCGGCGTCGCCTCCGGCAGCCTGCTGGTCTCGGCGATCCTGCTCCTGCTCGGCGCGGAGTGGCGCGGAGCGGTGAACCGCGTCGCCGAGACCCTGGCGCTGCTCGCCACCGCGGCCGCCGGCCTCTACCCGATCATCCATCTCGGGCGGCCCTGGTTCTTCTTCTGGAACCTGCCCTACCCCAACACCTACGATCTCTGGCCGCAGTTCCGCTCGCCGCTCCTGTGGGACGCGATCGACATCGTGTCGTTCCTGGTGATCTGCGTCAGCCTCTGGTTCATCGGCCTGCTGCCGGACCTCGCGACGCTGCGCGACCGGGCCCACGTCGAGGCGCTCCGCCAGTTCGACGCGAAGGCGCCGACCCGCAAGCTCGCCCTCCTGCGCGCGCAGGTCTACGGCATCCTCGCCTCGGGCTGGCGCGGCTCGGCGGCCCACTGGCAGATCTGGGTCCAGGCCTACCGGACGGTGGCGCTCCTCGGCGTGCTGCTGGTGGTCTCGGTCCAGACCGGGGCCTCGGTCATGCTGGCGGGCTCGCTGATGCCCGGCTGGCACAGCACGCTGCTGCCGGTGAGCTTCCTGGTCAACGCGGTCTATTCGGGCGTCGGCGTCACGGCGGTGACCGTGATGCTGATCCGCCTCGTCTACGGCCTCGACGCCCTGGTGACGGACCGCCATCTCGACGTCCTCGGGCGGCTGCTGCTCTGCCTCGGCTGCGCCAGCGCCTACTGCTACGCGGCCGAGTACTTCGACACCTTCCTCAACGGCGACGCCGAGGGGCGCGGCGTCCTGGTCCGGCGCATGACCGGCGACCACGCCCTGGTGTCCTGGACGGCGGTCCTGTGCCTCGTCCTGCCCGCGCAGATCCTGTGGTCGGCCCGCGCCCGCACGGCGCCGCCGGCGATCGCGGCGGTGGGGCTGCTCGTGGCGATCGGTGCCTACGCCGACCACGTCATGGTCCTGGTCGTCACGCTGACGCAGGACTTCCTGCCCTCCTCGAGGCTGCCCTACACGACCGACATCTGGGGCATCGCCACCTTCGCGGGCTCGATCGGGCTGTTCCTGACCCTGCTGCTCCTGTTCCTGCGCTACCTGCCGGCCGTCTCGATCGTCGAGAGCCGCCGCCTCGCCCTGACGGCGTCGCCGGCCGCGCAGGAGGCCGCCCGCGCGGCCGCGTCCGGGGCCACGGGTCGCCCCGAGGAGAACCCGGTCACCGCGCCCCTGTGGGGCGTGTCCGCGACCTTCGCGAGCCAGGGCGACCTCGCCGCCGCCCTCCAGGCGGTCTCCGGGATCGGCCCGGACCACGTCCATCTCGACGGGCACGGACCGGTGCCGATGCCCCGCACCCTGCGGCCCCTGGGCCTGGAGGGGCGCTCGATCCTGCCCTACGCCCTGGCGGGCGCCCTGCTCGGCGGCTTCGGCTTCTTCGCACTGTGCATCTACGCCACGGCCTACGACTACGTGTTCCTGATCGGCGGCCGCCCGCGCCTGTCCTGGCCGTCCTTCGTGGTCCCGAGCGTCTCCTTCGCGATGATGGCCGGTTGCGTGGCGATCCACCTCGCGCTCCTCGTGCTCAACCGCCTGCCGCGCCTGAACCACCCGGCCTTCAACATCCCGGGCTTCCTGCGCGCCTCGGAGGACCGGTTCTTCCTCTCCGCCGAGGCGCGGGGCGACCGGTTCGACGCGGCGCGGATCGAGCGGCGGCTCGCCTCCCTGCCGGCCGAGGCCGGGCGCCCCCTCGAGATCCGGCGGATCCCGCGATGAGGCGCGCCGTCCGCCGCACCGCCCGCCGCGCCGGGCCACGCGCCCTCCTCGCCTGCCTGGCCCTCGCGCCGCTCGCCGCCTGCGGCGAGGCCGACATGGCCGATCAGGCCCGGGCCAAGACCTGGGACAAGAACCCGTTCTTCCCCCGCGAGATCACGATGCGCCAGCCGGTGGCCGGCACCGTGCCGCGGAGCGATCCGGCCCGCGCGGCGCCGCAGCCGCAGGCGATCAGCCGGGCGCTGCTCGACCAGGGCCGCGAGCGCTACGGGGTGTTCTGCACCCCCTGCCACGGGCAGGACGGCCGCGGCGCCGGGATGATCGTGGCCCGGGGCTTCCCGTCCGCCGGCGACCTCACCGCCGGGCCGGTGCGCGCGGCCTCCGCGTCCGACCTCTACGATGCCATCTCGAACGGCCGGAAGGCGATGTTCGGCATGGCCCAGATGATCCCCTCCGCCGACCGCTGGGCGATCGTCGCCTACGTCCGCGCCCTCCAGCTCAGCCAGGACGCCCCGGTGGCGCGCCTGCCCGAGGCGGATCGCGCGCGGCTGGAGGCGACGCGGTGAGGCGCCCCGCCCTGCTCGGCCTCGCCGGCCTCGTCCTCCTGGCCGTCTGCCTGATCGCGGGCGGCTGGCGCGGAGCCGCGGCCTCGTATCTCGCGGCGTGGCTGGTCCTCCTCGCCCTGCCGGTCGGCGCCCTGCCGGTGGTCATCGTGGCCGAGCGCTTCGGCAAGCGGGTCCGCGAGCGCGGCGGCATCGAGATGCTGGCGGGCCTGCGCCGGCTGACGGCTCTGATGCCGGTCGCGGCCGTGCTGGCGCTGCCGCTGCTGGCCGCCGCGCCGCTGCTCTATCCGTGGGTGAGCGCCCCGGCGCGCACGCCGCTGGCCGCCCTGTGGTTCACGGTGCCGTTCTTCGCGGTCCGGGTGATCGCCTACCTCGCGGCCTGGACCTGGCTGGCGCTGCGCTTCGCCAGGCCGTTCGACGCGCCCGGCGAGGGGCGGACCGTGCCGGCGGTGGGCCTGCACGCGGTCATTGGCACGCTGTTCGTCACCGACGTCGTCGCCTCCCTGGATCCGCGGCTCGACTCCACCCTCCTGGGTCTCCTGGTGATGACGGCGTGGAGCGGCCTCGCCTTCGCGGCGGCGATCCTGCTGGCCTGGGAGGAGCCGGAGCCCGTGGGTCGCGGCCGCACGGCCCCTGGCCGGGGCCGGCTCGTCCCCCTCGTCGTGCTCCTTGGCCTCTGGGCCTACATGCACTTCGTGCAGTTCCTGATCGTCTGGTCGGCCAACCTGCCGCCCGAGGTGGCTTGGTACCTCGCCCGCGGCGGCTGGGTCGGGCGGGCGCTGGCGATCGTGGCCGGCGCGGTCGTCGTGCTCGCCGGGCTCGCGACCCTGCGTCCCGGGCGCCCGACCACCCGGATCCTGGCCGGCGCGGCCCTCGCCGTCCACGCCCTGGAGATGTTCTGGCTGGTCACCCCGGCGGTGCGCGACCGCTTCGTCCTCCGGCCGAGCGACGTGCTGGCCGCCGGCGCCGTGGCCTGCCTCGCGGCCGCTTTGCGCCCGCTGATGCGTCCGCGCGCAGACCGCGCGGCCGCGACCGCCCGCCGCGCCGGGAGGCCGGCATGAGCGCGGACGGACCCACCGGCCTGATCCCGGCGATCCTCGCGGGGCTGGCCCTGCGCGGCAGCGGCCTCCTGAACGGGCGGCCGCCGCGCCCGGCGGCCAACACGCAGCGCCATCCCGACGATCCCGGGCACGAGACGCGCGACGTCAACGTCCGCAACACCGTGCTGGTGATGGCGGGCCTCGCGCTCGCGGCGCTGGCGGTCGTCGGCGCGATGGTCTGGCTGATGGGCACCTTCGCGGCGAGCCAGCGCCGGGCGCTGCCCGCCCTGACGCCGCAGCAGACGACGCGGCTGGCGCCGCCGCCGCCGAACCTGCAGGCCGACCCCTACGCCGACCTCGACCGCGAGCGGGCCGAGGCCGCGGCGCGCCTCTCCGGCTACGGCTACAGGGACGAGGCCCACACCCGCGCCCGCATCCCGATCGGGCGCGCCATGGACCTGACCGTCGGCCGCTCCCTCGAACCGGCGGAGCCCGCTGCGCGATGACGCCGAGCCACGATTCCCTCCAGCTCTGGCCCGCCGCGGTCTCCGCCACGGCGATCGAGACCGATTGGCTGATCCTGGCCTTCACGGTGCTGACGCTGCTGCTGACCGTGCCGGTCTTCGTGGCGATCACCTACTTCGCCCTGCGCTATCGCGAGGGCTCCGAGGCGGACCGGAGCCCCTCGGGCATCCGGTCGAACCTCATCGAGATCAGCTGGATGCTGATCCCGTTCCTGCTGACGCTGATCTTCTTCGTCTGGGGCGCCCGGCTGTTCGTCGAGTCGAAGAACCCGCCCCCCGACGCCATGGTGGTCGAGGTGATCGGCCGGCAGTGGATGTGGAAGTTCCAGCACCCGACGGGCCAGTCCGAGATCAACAACCTGCACCTGCCGATCGGCCAGCCGATCCGGCTGCACATCATCAGCCAGGACGTGATCCACGCCCTCTACCTGCCGGCCGTGCGGATGCAGGTGGCGGCCCTGCCCGACCGCTACACCGACCTGTGGTTCAAGGCCGAGAAGACCGGCACCTACCATCTCTACTGCTCGGAATATTGCGGCACCGACCATTCCGTGATGGGCGGCGAGGTCACCTTCATGAATCCCGGCGACTACCAGGACTGGCTGACCCACGCCGGCGCGCAGCAGGGCAAGGTCGCGGCGGGCCGGGCGCTCTACGAGGCCTATGGCTGCGCCGGCTGCCACGACCCCGGTTCGTCCGTGAAGGCGCCGAGCCTCGCGGGCCTCTACGGCAGCCAAGTCAAGCTCGCGGACGGGCGCACCGTCACCGCCGACGACGCGTGGCTGCGCGAGAAGATCCTGAACCCGAACGGTGACCGGCTCGCCGGCGGTGGCAAGCAGGTGATGCCGAGCTTCGCCGGCCGGATCCCGGCGGACGAGCTCGGCACGCTGATCGATTTCCTGAAATCCTACGCCGGTCCGGCCTCCGGCAAGGCCGCGGACGCGACGCTGCCGGGAGCGACACGATGAGCGCATCGGGCAGCGTCGGCGGCACCGCCCGCCGGGAACCCCACGCCCCGGAATCCACGATCGGGCGAAAATCCGACTACCTGCACGCGGAATCGACCCTGCGCTCGTGGTTCCTCACCACCGATCACAAGCGCATCGCGATCCTCTACCTCGCCTCGATCACCGGCTTCTTCGTGATCGGGGCCCTGGCGGCCGGCGTGGTGCGCCTCGCGCTCGTCGTGCCGAACGGCGCGATCATGACCAACGACACCTACAACAAGGCCTTCACCATCCACGGGGTGGTGATGGTCTGGTTCTTCCTGATCCCGTCGATCCCCGCGACCTTCGGCAACTTCCTGATCCCGCTGATGATCGGGGCCAAGGACCTCGCCTTCCCGAAGCTCAACCTGACGAGCTGGTACGTGTTCATGGCCGGCGCCCTGTTCACCCTGGTCTCGGTGGTGCTCGGCGGGGTCGACACCGGCTGGACCTTCTACGCGCCGCTCTCCACCGCCTTCTCGAACACCTGGGTGCTGCCGGCGCTGATCGGCGTCACGATCGTGGGCTTCTCGTCGATCCTGACCGGGCTCAATTTCGTGGTCACGATCCACACCATGCGGGCGCCCGGCATGACGTGGTTCAAGCTGCCGATCTTCGTCTGGTCGCACTACGCCACGAGCCTGATCTTCCTGCTGGCCACCCCCGTCATCACCACCGCGCTGATCCTGCTGATCGCGGAGCGTGCCTTCCATATCGGCGTGTTCGACCCGGCCTACGGCGGCGACCCGGTGCTGTTCCAGCACCTGTTCTGGTTCTACTCGCACCCGGCCGTCTACATCATGGTCCTGCCCGGCATGGGGGTGATCTCCGAGATCGTCCCGGCCTTCGCGCAGAAGAAGCTGTTCGGCTACCGCTTCGTCGCCTACGCCTCGATCGGGCTGGCCTCGGTGACCTTCTTCGTGTGGGGCCACCACATGTTCGTCAACGGCCAGAGCGACCTGGCCTCGCTGGTGTTCTCCGCCCTGTCCTTCGCGGTGGCGGTGCCCTCGGCCGTGAAGGTCTACAACTGGACGGCCACGATCCATAAGGGGGCGCTCCGGCTCGACACGCCGATGCTCTACGCGATGGGCTATATCGGCCTGTTCGTGCTCGGCGGGCTCACCGGCCTCTACCTCGCGACGCTCGCCATCAACCAGCACATCCACGCGACCTACTTCGTGGTCGCGCACTTCCACTACATCATGGTCGGCGGCACGGTGCTGGCCTTCCTCGGCGGCCTGCACTTCTGGTGGCCGAAATTCACCGGCCGGATGTACAGCGAGCCCTGGGGGAGGGTCTCGGCGCTGCTGATCTTCCTCGGCTTCAACGTGACCTTCTTCCCGCAGTTCATCCTCGGCTATCTGGGGATGCCGCGGCGCTACGCGACCTACCCGGCCGAGTTCCAGCTCCTGAACGTCCTGTCCTCGGCCGGCGCCACGATCCTGGCGGCGGGCTACCTCTTCCCGATGCTCTACCTCGTCTACTCCCTCTGGTTCGGGCGGAAGGCGCCCGCCAACCCGTGGAACGCGAAGGGGCTCGAGTGGGAGACGTCGTCCCCGCCGCCGACGCACAATTTCCTGTCCCCGCCGGAGGTGCCGCGCATCCCCTACGACTACCCGATCCAGGCCCAGGAAGCCCGGGACCAGCACGGATGAGCGAGCCCCTCGCCGACGGCGTCGGGGTCGCCCGCGCCCACCATTTCGAGAGCGTGGCGCAGCAGCGCGAAGCGGCGACGCTCGGCATCTGGGCGTGGCTGATCACCGAGTTGCTGCTGTTCGCGGCCCTGTTCCTGGTGGCGCTGATCACCCGGATCCAGCACCCCGAGGCGACGGTCGCGGCGGCCAAGCACCTGAAGTTCTGGATCGGGGCCATCAACACCGTGGTGCTGATCTGCTCCAGCCTGACCATGTCGATGGCGATCGAGTTCTCGCGCATGGGCTGGCAGCGCGCCATGGTCCGGGCGATGCTGGCGACCGCGGCTTTGGGCGGCCTGTTCCTCGTGCTCAAGGGCTACGAGTACTACGCCGACTGGGCCGAGCACATGATGCCGTTCCTCAGCGACAGGCCCTTCGCCCTCGCCGAGACGCCGGCGGCGCGGCTGTTCGTGAACCTCTACTACGTCGCGACGCTGCTCCACGCGCTGCACCTGTTCACCGGCATCACGCTCCTGCTCGGCATGACGTGGATGGCCGCCAGAGCCGGGTTCCTCGCCCGGCACCAGAACTGGATCGAGGTCTACGGCCTGTACTGGCACTTCATCGATCTGGTCTGGATCCTCGCCTTCCCGATCCTCTACGTGGTGAACCGGTAGGATGCGGAACCCCCTCGCGACCCTGAGCGCCGACGACCGCGCCCTGCTCCGGAAGCGCCTGCGCACGCCCGTCCTCACCTTCCTGGCGCTGCTCGCCCTGCTCGCCGTCAACGTGACGCTGGGCGCCACCCTCCCCTTCGCGCAGGTCTGGATCGTGGAGCTCGCGGTCGTCGCCGTGATGGTGGCGCTGATCCTCCTCGTCTCCATGGAGGTGATCCACGAGCCGCCGCTGATCCGGCTGTTCTCGGGGCTCGGCTTCTTCTGGGTCGCCATCATGGTCGGCATGACGCTGACCGACTATCTCGCCCGCTGACCCGCGCGAAAGCCGTTGTCGGGACGGCCGAACGCTCCTAAACGGAGCCGCTTCCCCGCATGGCCCGGCTGAAAGACGATGTGCGAACTGCTCGGCATGAGCGCCAACGTGCCGACCGACATCCGCTTCTCCTTCGCGGGCCTCGCCCGGCGCGGCGGCGAGACCGGGCCGCACGCCGACGGCTGGGGTATCAGCTTCTACGACGGCCGCACCTGCCGCAGCTTCCACGAGCCGGAGCCCAGCGCCCGCTCGCAGCTCGCCCGGCTCCTGCGCGACATGCCGATCAAGAGCCGGATCGTGGTCGCCCATGTCCGCAAGGCCAATCGCGGCCGGGTCAGCCTGGAGAACACCCACCCGTTCTCCCGGGAGTTGTGGGGCCGCCGCTGGACCTTCGCGCATAACGGTCAGCTCAAGGGCGTGAAGCGGCTGCCGCTGGGCGGCTTCATGCCGATCGGCTCCACCGACAGCGAGCACGCCTTCTGCTGGATGCTCGGCCGGCTCCAGGCCCGGTTCCGCGCCCTGCCCCGCCCCGAGACCCTCGACCGGGCGGTGGCCGACCTCGCGGGCGAGCTGCACGCGCTCGGCGTGTTCAACATGCTGCTCACCGACAGCCGCACCCTCTACGCCCATTGCGGCAAGCGCCTCTGCTACCTCACCCGCTGCGCGCCCTTCGGGAAGGCCACCCTGATCGACGAGGACTGGCAGGTGGATTTCGCCCAGGAGACCACCGAGCACGACGTGGTGACGGTCATCGCCACGCAGGCGCTGACCCGGGACGAGTGCTGGACCGATCTCGCCCGCGGCGACGTCCTGACCCTGCGCGACGGGGCGATCCGGCTGTTGAGACCGGCCAACTTAGCTTAAGTGTGTTTTGCCCGAGGGTGCATGGCCGCGGCCGATGCGCTAGAATCCCGGTAACAGGAGCGCATCGGCCGGACCTCACTACCGGTTCGAGCCGGCAAGCGCTCCGCCTCGACCCGCTCGGGACCACAGGTCGAGCCACGATGAGTTGACGAGCGCGATACGCATGACCCGCGACGACACCGACACCGTCCTGTCCCAGGAGGACGGGACTCGGGATGGCCGCCCGAACCTGGCGCCCGGCATCCGCACGCATCTCGGGGAGCACCTGCGCACGGTCTACGACCGGATCGGCGAGGAGACGCTGCCGTCCCGCTTCGCCGAGCTGATCGAGAAGCTCGAGGCGGCGCTGCGCGCCCGGGGCGAGGCGATCGAGCCCGAATTCCGCAACGGCCTGCTCGCGGCCGTGCCATCGCTGCGCGCCTTCGCGCTGTCGCTGACCTCGAACCCGGCCCGCTCGGACGACCTCGTCCAGGACACCCTGCTGAAGGGCTGGCAGCACCGCGCCCGGTTCCAGCCGGGGACGAACCTGAACGCGTGGCTGTTCACGATCCTGCGCAACATCTTCTACTCGGACCATCGCAAGCGGGTCCGCGAGGTCGAGGACCAGGACGGGTCCTACGCGGCCCGGCTCGCCACCGCGCCGCACCAGGGCGACAGGCTCGACGTCGAGGACCTGCAATCGGCGCTCGCCAAGCTGCCGCCGGACCAGCGCGAGGCGCTGGTGCTGGTCGGCGCCGAGGGCGTCTCCTACGAGGAGGCCGCGACGATCATGGGCTGCAAGGTCGGCACCGTGAAGAGCCGCGTCAGCCGCGCCCGCGGCCGCCTCGCGGAGCTCCTGGGCTACGACGAGGAGGATCTCGGCTCCGACCGGTTCATCCAGTCGGCGATGCCCAAGGACGCGTAGGCGCCCGGGCCGCCACGGTCCGGCGGTCCACAAAAAAAGATGCATCCGATTCCGGGGATCGGGCGTTACCGGCCCGAGCTTCGCTGCGCCAGCGCGGCGAAACACCACGGAACGGAGACGCACCGCATGACCTTCAAGACCCTCATCGCCGCCTCGGCCCTCGCCCTGTCGCTGCCGCTGGCCGCGCAGGCCCAGGGCACCATCCCGGGCGCTGAGCGCGGCGCGGCCGCGGGTGCCGACGCGGCCGGCCCGATCGGCGGCATCGTCGGCGGCGCGGTCGGCGCGGCCACCGGCACGGTGGGCGGCATCCTCGGCGTCGACATGGCCCCACGCTTCCGCAGCTACGTCCGCGAGCGCAACGTCCGCTCGTACGACTACGACGGCCGCGTCGCCGTCGGCACGACCCTGCCGAACTCGGGCGTGACCTACTACGACGTGCCGAGCGAGTACCGCGTGCAGCCGGGCTACCGCTACACCGTGGTGAACGACCGCCCGGTGCTGGTCGACCGCGGTCACCGCATCGTCGAGGTCATCGACTAAGGCCCTGGGCCGGTCTCGTGCCGGCCCGAACGCCCCCGGAGCTTGGCTCCGGGGGCATTCCCGCAGACGCGGCCGCCGGCGCAACGCTTCATCCGTCCGGCCGTTGAGGAACGGTTCGACCCGTGAGGCGATCATGAGCGACAATTCCGCCGATCCGAAATCCACGCTCCCCGAGCCGGTGCGCGATCATCTCGGCCAGCAGCTGCGCAGCGTCCTGCCGGTCGGGACCGACAAGCCGCGCTTCCTGGGCGACGACCCGGTGCCCGACGCGTTCGAGCCGCAGATCCGCAGGCTCGAGACCCGCCTGAAGACCCACGAGGAGGGCACCGGCGCCGTCGGGCAGGCCCTCGACCAGATCCTCGACGCCTTCGGGGTGAAGCCGCGGGACGACGACACGCGCGCGGGCTGAGCCGTCAGACGCGCGGCTTCGTCGCCAGCAGGTCGCGGATCTCGGAGAGCAGCTTCACGTCGGCCGGCACCTCGTCGGGCTTCTTGACCTCGGCGTGCTGCAGACGATTCATCGCCCGGATCACCAGGAACAGCACGAAGGCGACGATGGCGAAGTTGAGCGTCAGCGTCAGGAACTGGCCGTAGCCGAGGACCGCGCCCTGCTTCTTCGCGTCCACGTAGGGCAGGCCGGCCTGCACCTTGGACGAGAGCGGGATGTAGTAGTTCGAGAAATCGAGCCCGCCGGTGATCGCGCCGATCACCGGCATGAAGATGTCCTGCACGGCCGAATTGACGATGGCCCCGAAGGCCGCGCCGATGATCACGCCGACCGCGAGATCGACCACGTTCCCGCGCAGCGCGAACTTCTTGAATTCCTCGAGCATCTCCGGAACCCCCTCCACGAACGCTGCCAAGGTAGGGGAGAATCCCGCGGCGGCCAGCGCCCGGTCCGGCTAGACGGCCGGCGGCCGCGCCTCCGCGCCGCTCTCGGGCTGCGCGTCCGCCCCGGCGGCGGGCCGCTCCCCGGCCGGGAGCGCCGGCTCCGCCTTGAGCCGCCGGCGATACTGGGCGGCGACGACCGGGATGGTCAGCAGGTAGCCGCCGCTCACCGCCACCAGGGCCTCGAACGGGTAGCTGATCAGGATGCCGAAAGCCGCGACGCCGAACAGGAAGATCGGCAGGACGAGGCTGCGCGGCACCCGTTTGCCCATGGTCTTGCCCGAGTAGGTCGGGACCGTGGAGACCACCAGGAGGGCGATGCACAGCACGTAGATCAGGACCGCCGGCGCCGCCCAGGTCTCGATGCCGAAGCCCAGGAAGTGCAGGTAGAGCGGCAGCATCGCGGTGAGCGCCCCCGCGGGGGCCGGCATGCCGACGAAGAAGTCCTTCTTCCATTCCGGCCGGTTCGGGTCGTCCAGCATCGCGTTGAAGCGGGCGAGGCGGAGCGCCATGGCGATGGCGAAGATCAGCGCCACGATCCAGCCCACCGACTTCAGATGGAACAGCACGAAGCCGTAGAGGATCAGGGCCGGGGCGCAGCCGAAATTCACGAAGTCGGCGAGCGAGTCGAGCTCCGCGCCGAAGCGCGACGTGCCCTTGAGCAGCCGCGCCACCCGCCCGTCGATGCCGTCGAGCACGCCGGCCACCACCACGGCGATGACGGCGGGCTCGAACTTGCCCTCGAAGGCGAGCCGGATCGCCGTCAGCCCGAGGCAGAGCGCCATCAGGGTGATCATGTTGGGCGCGATCATCCGGAACGGCACCGGCTTGAACCGGCGCGGCCGCGGCTCGTTCGGGTCGGGCGCGAAGGGCGGGAAGAGATCGTCCATGGCCGCCTCAGATCCGCTTGAACAGCCGCTCCGGGCCGCCGCCGAGATCGGCCAGCACCGTCTCGCCGGCCACGGCCTTCTGGCCGAGGCCGACCAGCACGGTCGAGCCGGCCGGCAGGTACACGTCCACCCGCGAGCCGAAGCGGATCAGGCCGAACCGCTCGCCGACGCCGAGCACGTCGCCCGCCGCGACGAAGCCGACGATGCGCCGGGCCACGAGGCCGGCGATCTGCACCACGCCGACCCGCTTCGGCTGGCCGGCATGGGTCGTCTCGATGACCATGCCGTTGCGCTCGTTGTCGTCGCTGGCCTTGTCGAGCTCGGCGTTGAGGAACAGGCCCGGCGTGTAGTGGATCTGGCCGATCCGGCCCGCCACCGGCACCCGGTTCACGTGGCAGTCGAACACGTTCATGAACACGGAGACCCGCAGGGTCGGCACCTGCGGCAGGTCGAGCTCGGGCGGCGGCAGGACGGTGGCGATGAGGTTCACGCGCCCGTCGGCGGGCGAGATCACGAGCCCGTCCGCCACCGGGGTGACGCGCTCCGGATCGCGGAAGAAGTAGCAGACCCAGAGGGTGAGGATCAGGAAGATCCAGCCGAAGAACTGGGAGAAGTAGCCGGCCAGCACCGTCAGCACGATGCCGATCAGGATGAAGGGATAGCCCTCCTTGTGGATCGGCACGAGCGTCCGGCGGATCGTCTCGATCAGGTCGGTCATGGGCTCTTCGGACTCGAGGATGTCGCGGGCGGGCGGACGTGTCGGACGGGCGGATGGCAGTCCGCCGGGCCGCCGTCAACTTTCCAGGGGTCGCGGGTCGCCGCGGGCCTGGGCGCCCGCTCCGGCCGGGGGGCGCTCCGGCGCCGATTCGGGCGCGAAACGCCGAGGCTCGCGGACACGCGTGATCGTCCCCGCGCGCCGACTGGCGCCGGGGGCATGGCCCGGGAGGCGAGCACGAGGGACGCGGGACGCCGCGGGAACCCAGGTGTCGGCCAAGTACGCGCGGGATCCGATCCCCGCGGCGCCCCGCGGCATCGACCGGGCATGGTCCCCGGCCGGTGCCGTCTGTCTCGTCGCGACGTCTCCGACGTCCCGGTCCTGCGACTCCCCGTGAGCGGTCTCTGTCGAGGTGCGTGCACGCCGTACTCGCACGCCGTGCCCGCACCTCCGGAACCCGCATCGGCGCCGTGGCCTTCCAGCCGTTCCCCGCCTCGTAGTGGGCGGGTCCGCAGGTCGCTCAGGGTCGGCCCAGAGGCGGGTCGGCGCGGGGGCATTTCCTCACCCCGCCGGGCACAGTGCCGCCCGGTCTCACGCCCGCGTCCGAGGCACGCCCCGCACCGGTCCGTCGCCCGGGGCGATGGCGGCTGAGAGCCACCGACGCGGGCGCCGCCCCGTCCCCGGACCCGCACGGTCAGCCACCGGGCGGGCCCCCGAAGGACGCCCCGGGATCGCTCCCGGGCCGCCGCGGACAGGTGCGGTCAGGAAGCACAAAATAGGAACATTGTCAAGGTAAACTGAGCCGCGCGCCCCGGTCGACGCCCCTCTCCGTCCTCGCGAGCGCAGCGAAGCGACCCAGGGCGGCGCGACGTCATTGAGCGGGGCGCGCCCCTGGCCCGCTCCGCTCCGCTCGCGAGGACGGCGGAACCGATCCCATGACCCGGAAACAATATGAGAGTCGGGCGCGGGTCCCTCTCCCGTGCGAGAGAGGGATCGCGTCGCGGCGCGGCTGTGCCGACCGGCAGACTCCTGTCTCCCGGGCCTTTGCAACACGATCGGGAACGCACCGTCGGCGAATCCGGGTTCCGAGCTCGCCTGCGGCGCCCCGGAATGACGGGGCGGAGGCGGGCGACCGGTCAGTCCGCCCGCCGGAGGCGGCTCGCGAAGAAGCCGTCGAGGCCGCCTCGGGCGCCTTCCAACTCCGGCAGGTGGCACGGCAGCGTGCGCAGGTCGCCGCGGTCGTCGATCAGCGCCGCGGCGCCGCCGACCTCCTCGGGCCCGACCGGCACCCGCGCGTAGCGGGGATCGCGGGCCAGGAACGCCGCCACCTGCGCTTCGCCCTCTTCCGGCTCCAGCGAGCAGGTGCAGTAGACGAGGAGGCCGCCCGGCCGCACCAGCCCGGCCGCGTGGTCGAGGAGCTTCGCCTGGAGCGCGGCGAGCCGCCCGATATCGGCCTCGGCCTTCGTCCAGGCCACGTCCGGATGGCGCCGGATCGTCCCGGTGGCCGAGCACGGCGCGTCGAGCAGCACGGCGTCGTGGTCCTGCGGCTCCAGCGCGAGGGCGTCGGCGACCACGACGTCGACGGCGAAGCCGAGCCGCGCGACGTTCTCGCGCAGGCGCTCCAGCCGCGGTGCGGACCGATCGACCGCCGTGACCCGGGCGCCGGTGGCGGCGAGCTGCAGGGTCTTGCCGCCGGGCGCCGCGCAGAGGTCGAGGACGCGGGTGCCGTCCCCCGGCGCCAGGAGCCGGGCCGGCAGCGCCGCGGCGGCGTCCTGGACCCACCACGCTCCCTCCTGGAAGCCCGGCAGCTCGGGGATGGCCGGGCCGTTCTCGGGCAGGCGCAGGGAGCCGGTCGGCAGGGTCACGGCGCCGAGCCGCGCGGCCCAATCGGCGGGCTCGCCCCGCGGGGTCAGGTCGATGGCGGCCCCCGCGAGGTGGGCGCGGGCGATCGCGGCCGCGCGCTCAGGCCCGTAGGCCGCGACCCAGCGGCGGGCGAGCCAGTCCGGGGTGTTGACCGCCAGGGCGTCGGCGTCCGCGGCCAGGATCGCGTCGCGCTCGCGGGCGACCCGGCGCAGCACCGCGTTGACGAGCCCGGCGAGATGGGCCGTGCGGGTATCCGCCTTGGCGAGCCGCACGGCGAGGTCGACCGCGGCGTGGTCGGGGACCGCGAGGTCGAGGATCTGGGCGGTCGCGGTGGCCAGCAGGGCCGTGAGCTGCGGCTTGGCCGCCGGGAGCCCGCGCTCGAGCCGCGCGGCCAGGGCGGCGCGGATCAGCCCGTAGCGGCGGAAGGTCGCCACCGCGATGGCCCGCGCCAGCCCGGCATCGGCCGGCGCCAGCGCCTCGGCGCGGATCGCCTGGGCGAGGGCGTCGTCGAGGGCGGGGGGGCGCTCCTGGCCGATCAGGGCCGCGACCGCCTGCATCGCCGCGCGGCGCGCGCCCAGTCCCGCGATGTCCGGACCGGTCCCGCCCGGTGCCGCTGCGTTCCGCGTGTTGCGGCCTGTGTCCCGCGATGCCACTTCTGCTCCAGATCCGACGTCTTCCCGACCCACGCCCTCACACCCGAGCGAGCGCGATGCAAGAGCCGACCGCACAAGACCTGCACCGACAGGACCCGCACCGACAGGACCCGCACCGACAGGACCCGGCCGAGGAGGCCGGAGACGGCGCCGCCCCGCCCCGCATCCTCAGCCCGGCGGCGCAGCGCGCCCTCGCCGAGGCCGCCGAGCGCCGCGCGGCGATCGACGCCCGGGCCGCCGAGATCAGCGCCAAGCCCGAGCGCCAGGGGCGCGGCGGTCTGGAGCCGGTCCGCTACGACGACTGGGAGGTGAAGGGCCTCGCGGTCGACTTCTGAGAGACCCGCCGCGGGGCGCCTACTCGGCCGGGACCGCCAGCGGCGCGCCGGCCTCTTCCTCGGCCCGGGCCTCCGCGACGCCAGCCCCGAAGCGCCGGTACCAGAGCCCGGTCAGGATCGGCACGAGGATCGAGGTGACGATGATGCAGATCGTCACCAGCACGGTGGCGGTCTGCGCCGAGGGGGCGAATTGCGGGGCGACGGCGGCGATCGCCAGCGGGTTGGCGGCCGCCGCCCCGGCGGTGGAAGAGGCGGCCAAGCCGGCCGTGCCCGTCCCGCCCCCGATCGCCCGGTCGGCCAGGATCAGCGGGATGCCGGTCAGGACGATCACCGCGAGCGCCAGCACGATGCCGAGCCCCGCGAGCGGCGAGAGCAGGTTGTTGAGGTCGACCGTGTTCCCCAGCGCGAAGGCGAAGAACGGGATCATCAGCTGGCCGCCGGGCGCGAACAGGGCCCGGAGCTTCGGGTCGAGGTTGCCGAGGGCGAAGCCGACCAGGAAGGGCAGCACCGCGCCCACGAAGATCTGCGGCTCGAAATGCGCCGCCCCGGAGGCGCCGAGGATGATCATGCTCATCAGCGGGCCGGACTCGATCGAGGTCAGGATGAAGGCGCCGGCCTCCTCGCGGCTGCCGTAGGTCTGCATCAGCGAGGCGTAGAGGCCGCCATTGGTCATATCCATCGCGCAGACGATCGCCAGGATCGACAGGCCGGCGAAGAAGCCGGTCTGGATGCCCTCGGGCGGGATGAACAGCCCGGCCACCAGCACGATCGCCCAGGCGGCGACGAGCTTGGTCGCCACCAGCGTCCCGGACTTGCGCAGCACCGTGCCGGTCGCCTTCAGGCTGACCGAGGCGCCCATGCAGAAGAACCAGACCGCCAGGATCGGGATCACGCCGGTCATGATCCCCTGCGTGAAGCCCTTGAAATAGGCCGGGGCGCCCGGCGCGAAGGTCTTGCACAGGGCCCCGAGCAGGAGCGGCACTAGCATCAGGCCGCCGGGAATCCTGTCGATCGCCGCCTTGATCTGCATGGCGCGTCCCTCCCGATCCGGGTCGTCCGCCGACGCGCCGGATCCGGGCGGGATCGCGGACGCCGCGCCGGCCCGCGCCTCTGTCGGGCGCCTCTCGGACCGGTGCGTCATCCTGTCGGGGCGCGGCGCGGGCCGTCAAGCGGCGCGCCGGCGCGGGGCTTGCCGAACGTGTCGCGCTGTCGGGCGCGGAACGTCGGGCGCCGGGCCCCGTTGGCGAGGTTCACCGGAGGGAGGCGACGATGGCGACGACAGTATCGGCCCGGAGCGCGGCCGCGGGTCCGCACGGCGAGATCCACCTCGCCCGCGGCGAGCGGCTCGGCATGCGGATGTGGCGGGCCGAGGAGCCCAACGCCGACAAGCCGATGACCACCTCGGCGCACGAGACGGTCGGCTACGTCATCAGCGGCCGGGCCGAGCTCGTGCTGGAGGGCGAGACCGTGGCGCTCGCGCCGGGCGATTCCTACTGCGTGCCGGCCGGCGCCGCGCACACCTACCGGATCCTGGAGACCTTCACGGCCGTCGAGGCGACCGCGCCGCCGGCCGGGTGAGGCCGGCGGGCCTCAGTGGGTTCAGTGGGTCATGTAGACCTGCGTGCCGACATCGACCCGCGCGTAGAGGTCGACCACGTCCTGATTGTACATTCGGATGCAGCCGTAGGACGCGTAGGTGCCCACCGAGTTCGGCCGGTTGGTGCCGTGGATGGCGTACTCGCCGCCCGCGAGCGTCATCGCCGCCGCCCCCATGGGATTGTGCGGCGAGCCGCCCGCGATGAGGTTCGGCAACCGTGGGTTGTCGCGCTTCACCTCCGCGGGGGGCGACCAGGCGGGGGCGACGTACTTGCCGTCGATCGGCTTGATGCCGAACCACTGCTTGCCGGGACGGCCCACCGCCACGGGATAGCGGATCGCCGTGCCGTCGCCGTTCACCAAGTAGAGCTTGCGCTGCGACACGCTGATCACCACCGAGCCCGGCGCGACGCCGTTGGCGAAGGGGACGATCTCGCGCGCCTGCGCCGCCTGGAAACAACCGGCCAGCATCGCGCCGGCCAAACCGAATAGAGTCGCCACCCGACCCGACATCACCGCGATCCTCGCAAAGCTAGACTAGACGCGGGCAAGTAATCCCCGGCCGAACTTACCGTTCCGAGAAAAGCTATGGTTGACGCGGGGTCATTCTGCGGATCCGCGGGGTACGGTAAAAGAGCAACCACTAACCAGAGTGTACGGGCCGTTGCCCCGCGGCGGGGCCGCCGCTCCGCGCGCGTCTCAGCGCTCGTGGAGTTCGCTCCCGCGCCGGTCCTCCGACTGCCAGCCGTGGCGCTCCAGCTCCGGGTCGAGATGCTCCTCCACCGGGTAGCCGACGCAGAGATAGGCCACGAGCCGCCACGTCTCCGGCACGGCCAGGATCGCCGTGACCGTCTCCGGCTCCAGGATCGAGACCCAGCCGACGCCGAGGCCGCGGGCCCGGGCGGCGAGCCAGAAACACTGCACCGCCCCCACGACCGAGTAGGCCAGGGTCTCCGGCATGCTGGCCCGGCCGAGGCCGAGGCCGGTCTCGGTGGCCGCGTCGCAGAAGGCGGCCAGATGGACCGGCGCCTCCCGCAGGCCGGCGAGCTTCAGGCCGCGGTACTGCGCGGCCCGATCGGTCGCGTAGCCCGCGGCCGCGGCTTCGTTGCAGCCGGCGAAGTTCTCCGCGACTGCGCGGCGGCGTCCCGGATTCGCGACCCGCACGAAGCGCCAGGGCCGGCTGTTGCCGACCGAGGGGGCCCGGTGGGCCGCCGCGAGGCAGGCGCGCAGGGCGTCCTCGTCGACCGGATCCGTCCGGAAGCGGCGCACGTCGCGGCGCCACGCGAACAGCGCGTCGAGGTCGTGCAGGAAGGCGGCGTCGAAGGCGGGCGGGCCCATGGTGCGGCTGGCATAGCCGCAACCCCGGCCCGACGGGAAACGGAAAAAAGGCCGCCCGAGGGGCGGCCTGAAGTCTTGGGTCTCGAAACCTCGGAGTGCCGGATCCTGGGATCCCGAGCGGCGACCGATGGCTGGGGAGCTGGGTGTCGGTCGCCGACCGGGCAGAACCCGGCGAGGTTCGACGTCTGTTGTCGCGCCGCAACGCGGCCTGCAAAAGGCGTGAATCGGGCCAAACCGTGTTTTTTGTCGCTTGGGCGTGTCTTGCGGGACACGGCGTGCGCGACCCTTGCGGGCCGCGGCGGCGAGGCCCATCATCCGGCAAAGCATCGATGCACGGGAGCCGTGATGACCGAGAGGACGAGCGCCGGGTCGAGGCCCGACGAGGCGGCGGGCCATGTCATCCCCTTCCCCGCCCGCGCGGCCCCTCCGCAGATCGCCTTCAACCGGGACGAGCTCCGCACGATCTTCAACCTCTACGGCCGGCAGGTCGCCGCGGGCGAGTGGCGCGACTACGCCCTCGATTTTCGCCGCGACAAGGCGGTGTTCTCGATCTACCGGCGCTCCTCCGAGATGCCGCTCTACCGCATCGAGAAGGATCCCAAGCTCGCCCGGCGCCAGGGGGCCTACGCCGTCGTCGCCGCGAGCGGCCAGATCCTGAAGCGCGGCACCGAGCTCGCCCGGGTGATCGCCGTGCTGGAACCGGCACCGGCGGCGGTCTGACGGCGCCCGTTCAGGACAGGGACAGGCGCCGGACGGTCGCGGCGATCTCGGCCACCGCCTCCGGCGCCAGGGGCCGGATCGGCCGCGGCGGCTCTACGCGGCACAGGCCCATGAGATCGGCCAGGGCGTAGACCACCCGCAGGCTGGAATGCGTCCGGAACAGCGTCCAGAGGGGCTCCAGCTCGGCGTTGAGGGCGCGGGCCCGCTCGGTCTCGCCCGCCGCCACGGCCCGGACGATCGCCAGGCAGGTCCGGGGAAACAGGCCGCCCGCCACGCTGAACCACGCCGCGCCGCCGGCGATCAGCGCCTCGGTGACGTTCCAGTCGCCGCTGAACCCGATGGGGAAGCCCGCCGGGACGGCCTCCCGCAGGGTCGCGATCCCGGCGGCGGCCCGCGCCGGCTCCGGCGCGGCGCACTTGGCGGCCACGATCCCGGGCTGGCGGGCGATCCGGCCGATCAACGCCGGCGTGAAGTGGAAATGCGTGGTCGCGGGGTTGTCGTAGAGGACGAGGGGCAGGCCGCCCGCCTCCCCTACGGTCGCGAAATGCGCCTCGACCTCCGCCTCGGTGAGCGGCGTGTACGAGACGGGGGCGAGGAGCCCGGCATCCGCGCCGGCCGCCCGCGCGTCCTGCGCGAGGCGCACGGCCTCGTCGGTGCGCAGGGCGCCGATGCCGACGAGGAGCGGGACCCGTCCGGCCACGGCCTCGGCGGCGATCGCCACCGCCCGGCGCCGCTCCTCGCGGCTCAGGTACGCGTAAGTCCCGGTGCTGCCGAGGAGGCCGATCGAGTCGACCCCGGCGGCCGCCAGGGGCTCCAGCAACCGGCGCAGCGCTTCCGCGTCGACGCGGCCGTCTGCGTCGCTCGGGGTGATCGGGAAAGCGGAGAGGCCGGAGAGGTCGGAGAGCGCGGGCATGGCCCGAGCCTAGCGCATCCGCGCGCGGCGGCCAGGCAAAAAGAAACCCCGGCGGTGTCCCGCCGGGGTTCCCTCGTCCCGTCTTGTTCGGGCTGGCTTATCGGCGGTCGCCGATCAGGCTCAGCAGGAACTGGAACATGTTGATGAAGTCGAGATAGAGCGTCAGGGCGCCGTTCACCGACATCTTGGCCGCCATCTCGCCGTCGAAGCCGCCGTAGAGATACATCTCCTTGAGCTTCTGGGTGTCGTAGGCGGTCAGGCCCGCGAAGATCAGCACGCCCAGCACCGAGATGGCGAACTGGAGGGCCGACGAGGCGAAGAAGATGTTCACCAGCGACGCGAGGATGATGCCGATCAGGCCCATCATCAGGAACGAGCCCATGCCGGAGAGGCTGCGCCGGGTGGTGTAGCCCCACAGGCTGAGCGAGCCGAAGGCCGCCGCCGTGATGAAGAACACCTGCACCACGCTGCCCCCGGTGAACACCAGGAGAAGCGAGGACATCGAGGCGCCCATCACCGCCGCGAAGGCCCAAAACATCGTCCGGGCGGACGAGGCCGACATCCGGTCCATCCGCATGGAGAAGACGAAGATGAACGCCAGCGGGGCGAGCATCAGGACCCACTTCAGCGGGCTGAGGTAGAGGGTCTGACCGAACGGGGTCAGGATCGGGCGGGTGCCCTGGTAGGCCGCCACGGAGGCCATGTTCAGGCCGAGCGCGACGAGACCCGAGATGCCAAGCCCGACGATCATGTTGTTGTAGACGCCGAGCATGAAGGTGCGCAGGCCCTGATCGACCTCGACCTGGGTGCCGGCGTAGCCGGTCGGCTGCTGGGCGCCGTACCGGAAGGGGCTGTTCTCGAATGCCATGGGAGTTTCCTTGCGGAGGCTCTCTCAGCGTGGTGTTCGGTCGAGGCCCACGCAGGACCTCTGGCGCCGGGCTGGCGCCTCGGTCGGGAATATGTTGCGCCCGAAGCCGCGACACAAGTCCCCGGCCACGGTTCCGGGTCCGCTTTTCCGTGTCCGGCGGATGTATTTTTGTCCATCTGGGCCGGGATTAAAATGCATTCCGCTCCGTCGTCGGGTTGTTCGACTGACGGTTGCCGCCGTCCAGGCGTTTCGATGCGCCCGCGCGAAGTCTTAACGGCTTCCTTATGCCACGTGCGTCCGCATGCGCCCCGGTTTCTCCGGTCCGGACCGCCAAGTCCCGGCGGGTTCGTGCCTGCAAGGCGGGTCCGCAGCCTCGAAGATCCGCTCTCCGGCGCGCGGGATCTGGGCGGCCCGGGAGGGGCGGTTCAGTGCGTCATCCGGCGGGCCAGGGCACGGCCCAGACCCAGCAGCATCAGGTCGGCGGCCGCCCGCACCTCCGCGGGCATGTCGTCGGTGAGCGTCTCCTTGAGCGCGACGGCGAGGTCGGCCGCCCGCTCCAGCGGGTCGCCGCCCGCCATGGGCCTGCCGACCACGTAGCGGTCGCCGCCGTCGCGGATCTCGGTGATGTCCATCAGGATGCCGTGCGAGCGCTGCGGCTCGCCGTCCTCGTTCCGATGGGTCCGCCCCCGGCTGAGGAGCCAGCGCACGGTGCCGTCCGCCTTGAACACGCGGTACTCGGCAAGGACCAGCCCGCTCGATCGGACGGCCCGGAGCATGTGGTCCATCAACCACGTCATGTCCTCGGGATGCACCGCGGCCAGAGCCATCGGCCCGTTGATCGGACGGTCGGCAAGGTCGGGATTGCCGGTCAGCAACCGGGCCGCGCCCGCGTCGTAGACGACCACGCCGCGGACGTGGTCCCACTCCCAGGCTCCCACAACGCACGAGGCTTCGAGAGCCGCCCGGAGACGGTCGGCGTTCTCCGCGTAGCCATCGATGACGTTGATGCGCATGGTGGACGGTCCCCCCGGGCCGCTCGAAGCTCGAATGTCTAGCTCCGTACCAATCTTCCGGCGAAATGACAAAGAGTTCACTTGCGAATACCCCTTCACGGGGGCACCTCTTGTCATGGTTGGGAAATTTTCCCCCGTCGCGAGTGATTCGAGGGGCCGCCATGGATGAGAACGGACTCGAATTCCTGCGGACGATTGCTGACCCGAAGGTGGAATCCTCCGCCGCGCGCGCGCTGAACAGGATTGCGCAGTCCCTCGATTTGCCGATCGAGGCGTTCTACGGTTCCGATCACTGCGGATCTGTGGACCGTCCGGCCATCGAGCGGGAGACGGAGCGGCTGCTGATGCTGGTCGGGGTCCACCTGCGCCGACTCGATCCTGCGGCGCGGAGGCGATTCGGTGAGGCGGTCCAAGCTCTGGTCGGCCCCGAACCGACCGAGGCATGCGCGCGCACCGCGGAGAATGCGGAGCGCGGCGACCCGTGAGCGCGGGGTTCGACGGTTGGAAGCCCCTCCCCCACGGACCGAGGGCTTCGATATCCCGCCGGACCGTCTCCGGCCGGGCGCGGTCCGCCGCTCTCGACGGCCTCGATCGCGGCCTCCGCCGGGGCTGAACCGGATACGGAGCCTGCGGGATCGGCCTCCGTCAGGCCTGCCGGAGATACGGCGCCGGCTTCTGCCCCAGGATCCGCCACGTACCGACGAGCCCGAGGAGGATCGCCAGCGCCACCGCGGCCACGGCCGCGACCAGCGCGCCCGACAGGTCGAGGCGGAAGTCGAGGTGCATGACCTTGGCGACGATCACCCAGCCGGCGAGCGTCCCGGCCAGGAGGCCGAACAGCGCCGTGGCGAGCCCCAGCGCGGCGTATTCGAGGGCGTAGGCGGTCAGCAGCCGCGCCCGGCTCGCGCCCAGCACCTTGAGCACGACGGCGTCGTAGAGCCGCGCCCGGTGCCCGGCCGCGATGGCGCCGGCCAGCACGAACAGGCTCGCCAGCACCGCCACGGCGCTCGCCCCCCGGATCGCCAGGACCAGCCGGCCGACGAGGTCGCCGATCGCGTCCAGGGCGTCCTTCACCCGCACGGCGCTCACCGACGGGAAGGTCTTGGCGACGTCGCGCAGGATGCGGTTCTCGGCGGAAGCGTCGGTGCCGCCGGGCAGGGTCAGCGTCGCGAGGTCGGAATGCGGCGCGCCCCGGAAGGTGCCCGGCGAGAACACCATCACGAAGTTGATGCCGAGGTTGCGCCACTCCACCCGGCGCAGGTTGAAGATCGTCGCGGTGAGGTCGCGCCCGAGCACGTTCACCGTCACGGTGTCGCCGAGCTTCAGGCCGAGCTGGCGGGCGAGGTCGGCCTCGAAGGAGACCAGCGGCTTCGCGCCCTGCTCCGGGCTCCACCACGCGCCCTCGGTGAGGCTGGAGCCGTCCGGCACCGTGTCGGCGTAGGTGATGCCCCGGTCGCCGTCGAGCACCCAGGCGGCGTCCTCCGGGGGGCGGATCTTGCTCGCCGGCACGCCGTTCAGGGCGACGATCCGGCCGCGCATCATCGGCACGTCCTCGATCTTTCCGCTCGGGGCCGAGCGCGCCAGGAACTCGCGGAACTGGGCGGCGTCCCGCGAGGGAATGTCCAGGAAGAAGAGGTTCGGCGCCCGGGCCGGCAGGGTCGCGCTGATCGTGCGGCGGACATTGGCGTCGATCAGGCTGAGCGTCACGAGGAGCGTCACGCCGAGGCCGAGCGACAGGACGATGGCGGGCGTCAGGGCGCCGGGCCGGTGCAGGTTGGCGAGCGCCATCCGGGGCGCCGGCCAGCGCGGGTGCGGCAGGCGGCGGGCGAGCGCCATCAGGCCGAGCGCCACCAGATGCAGCAGGCCGAACGCGATGGCTGCGGCCGCGATGAAGATCAGCGCGACGCGCCGGTCGAAGGCGGTCGCCACCGACAGGCCGACCAGGGCCGCGAGGCTGACGGCGAGCCAGATCCGGTAGCGCCAGCGCGGGCTGACGCGGGCCGGGTCGACCGTGTCGCGGAACAGCCCGGAGACCGGCACGTCGTGGGCGCGGCCGAGCGGCGTGATCGCGAACGCGAAGGCCGTGATCAGCCCGTAGGCGGCCGCGAGCGCCAGCTCCCCGGGGGCGAGCGTCGGGTTCAGCGGCAGCGGCAGGTCGGCGGAGAACAGGGCGTCGAGGAGGAAGGGCAGGCTCGCGCCGATCGCGAGGCCGATCAGGGTGCCGAGGCCGGCGATCAGCATCACCTGCGTCAGGTACAGGGCGACCACCTGCGAGCCCGGCGCGCCGACGCTCTTGAGCGTCGCGATCGAGGGCCGCTTGCGCTCCACGAAGGCGTGGACGGCGTTGCCGACCCCGACGCCGCCGACGATCAGCGCGGTGAGTCCCACCAGGGTCAGGAACTGCGTGAAGCGCTCGATGCTCTTGGCGAAACGCGGGTCGGCGTTGGTGCGCGAGCGGATCTCCCAGCCGGCCTCGGGGGTGGCGGCGCGGATCCGGGCCTGCGCCGCGTCGAGGTCGGCGTCCGGCGTGCCGGGCGGCAGGACGAGGCGGTAGCTCCAGCGGTTGAGGCTGCCGGGCTGGACGAGGCCGGTGGCGCGGAGCGTCGGCTCGGAGACCATCAGCCGCGGCCCGAAGCCGATGCCGCCGGCGATCTTGTCGGGCTCGGACACGATGGTGCCGCGGATCGCCACGTCGTGCCCGGCGAGCGCGATCCGGTCGCCGACCTTGACGTCGAGGCGGGTGAGGAGCGCCGGGTCTGCGAGCGCCCCCGGCACCCCGTCGCGCTCCGCCAGCAGGTCGGCGAGGCGGCCCTGCGGGTCGGTCGCGAGGTCGCCGGCGGCCGGATAGGTGGCGGGGTCGACGGCCTTCAGCTCGACCAGGGCCGCGTCGCCGCTGCCCGCCACCGCCATGGCCCGCAGGGAGGCGACGATGTCGAGGCGGCCTTCGCCCGCCAGCGCCTGCCTCTCCGCGTCGGTCGCCTCGCGGTTGATGAGGTTGAAGGCGAGGTCGCCGCCGAGGATGCGCCGGCCCTCCCGGCCGAGCCCGTCCGAGAGCGAGCGCGAGATCGACGCCACGCCCGCGATGGCCATGACGCCCAGCGCGATGCAGGCGAGGAACACCGCGAAGCCGTCGAGCCCGGCCCGCAACTCGCGCAGCGCGAGGCGCAGGGTGAGCGGGATCCGGCGGGGCGCGGGTTCGGGGCGGGTGATCGTGCCGTGCATCAGGCGGTCACCGCCTCCTCGATCCGCCCCGAGCGCAGGCGCACGGTGCGGTCGCACAGGCGGGCGAGGCCGTTGTCGTGGGTGACGAGGACCAGCGTCGCGCCGCGGTCCCGTTTCAGCCGGAACAGCAGGTCGACGATCTGGCGGCCGGTGGCCTCGTCGAGGTTCCCGGTGGGCTCGTCGGCGACCAGGATCGCCGGGTCGGGGGCGACCGCCCGGGCGATGGCGACCCGCTGCTGCTCGCCGCCGGAGAGCTGCGCCGGGTAATGGTGCAGCCGGTGCCCGAGGCCGACCGCCTCCAGCTCGGCGCGTGCCCGCTCCAGGGCGCCGGGCCGGTCGGCGAGTTCGAGCGGAAGGGCCACGTTCTCGAGCGCCGTCATGGTCGGCACGAGATGGAAGGCCTGGAACACGATGCCGATCCGCCGGCCGCGGAACCGGGCGAGGGCGTCCTCGTCGAGGCGGACGAGATCGGTGTCCTCGATGACGACGCCGCCGGAATCGGGCCGCTCCAGCCCGGCCATGACCATCAGCAGCGTCGACTTACCGGAGCCGGACGGGCCGACGAGGCCGACCGCCTCGCCGCGGTCGACATTCAGCGAGATGCCGCGCAGGACGTGGACGCGGGCGGCGCCGCGGCCGAGGCTGAGATCGATGTCCGACAGCGCGATCGCGGGCTCGCGCAGCACCTTGCCTTGGCTCACCGGTGAGCCGATCTGTGGGCGATGACGAGCATGGCGCGCGAGGTCCTCACGTGGGGTCGATCCCTTCGGCTTCGATCTTGGCTCTACGGGCCGCGGGTGCACCGCGATATGGGTTCGGCATTGGGGCCGCGCCATGACGCGCGCGCCGTGTTCCGGCGCACGGCCCTGTATGCCGCAGCGCTAGCGCTCCTGATGGTCCCTTTCATGACAGCCGTCGCGCCGGGAGCGCGGGCCGCGCCCGGCGGGCCGGTCAAGCTCGTCGCCCTCGGCGACAGCCTGACTGCGGGCTACAAGCTCCCGGCCGACGCCGCCTTCCCGACCGTGCTGGAGCGCCTGCTCAAGGCCAGGGGCGCGGACGTGACGGTCGCCAATGCCGGCGTCTCCGGCGACACCGCCACGGGCGGCCTCGACCGGGTCGACTGGTCGGTCCCGGACGGGACCGCGGGCGTGATCCTCGAACTCGGCGCCAACGACATGCTGCGCGGCACCGACCCGAAGGTCACCGAGGGCGCGCTCTCGGCGATCATCGAGCGGCTGAAGGCCCGGGGCATCCCGGTCCTGCTCGCCGGCATGCAGGCCGCGCCCAATCTCGGACCCGACTACAAGGCCCGGTTCGACGCGATCTACCCGGCGCTCGCCAAGCGCTACGGCCTGACCCTCTACCCGTTCTTCCTCGACGGGATCATCGGCGACCGGGCGCAGCACCTCGACGACATGATCCACCCGAACCGGCAGGGCGTGGAGACCATCGCTTCCCGCATGCTGCCGACGGTGGAGGGTTTCCTGGGGGGCCTCCGGCAGGGGGCGTCGCGGTAGTGCCGCGCCTGTTCACCGGCCTCGCCGTGCCGCCCGCGATCGCCGACGCGCTCAGGGCCTGGCAGGGCGGCCTGCCCGGGGCCCGCTGGATCGAGCCCGGCGACTTCCACGTGACCCTGCGGTTCATCGGCGACGTCGACGCGACCACGGCCGACGACGTGGTGGAGGCGCTGTCCGAGATGCGGGTCCGCCCGGCCCTGACGGTGACGCTCGACGGCCTCGGCATCTTCGGCGGCGACAGGCCGCGGGCGCTCTACGCCTCGGTGGTGCCGGAGGCGGGGTTGACGGATCTCCAGGCCGAGCAGGAGCGGCTCGTGCGCCGGGCCGGGGTCGAGCCGGAGCGGCGGAAATTCACCCCGCACGTGACCCTGGCGCGCCTCCGGCGCGACGCCACGCCGGAGGCGGCGGCGATGTACCTGTCGCAGGCGCCGGTCTTCGCGCCGCTGACTTACACGTCGGACCGGGTGACGCTGTTCTCGGCGCGGGACTCGACCGGTGGCGGTCCGTACGTGGCGGAGGCGGAGTTCCCGTTCGCGTGATGCGCCTGGGCTCGGTCGTTCACGTCCTTGCGAGCGAAGCGAAGCAATCCAGAGTCGGCGACATCGCCCCGAACGTCGCGCGGCCCTGGGTCACTTCGCGTCGCTCGTGATGACGGAGGTTCAGTCTTCATGCGGGACGATCGCGCGATCGTCCCGAACCGGCCTACAGCCGCCGCAGGGCCACGCTCTCGATCCGGTGGCTCGCGCCCTTGGTGAGGATCAGGCTCGCCCGCTGGCGGGTCGGCACGATGTTCTCGCGCAGGTTCGGCAGGTTGATCGTCGTCCAGAGCCGGTCGGCGATGTCCAGGGCCTCGGTCTCGGCGATCTCGGCGTATTTCCGGAAATACGAGCGCGGGTCGCGGAACGCCGTCTGCCGCAGCTTCATGAAGCGCGTGACGTACCAGCGGTGCAGGTCGTCCTCGTGGCCGTCGAGATAGATCGAGAAGTCGAAGAAGTCGGACACGAACGGGATCGCGGTCCCGTCCCGCGGCAGCCGCGCCGGCTGGAGCACGTTCAGGCCCTCGACGATCAGGATGTCGGGGCTCTCCACCACCCGCTCCTCGCCGGGCACCCGGTCGTAGACGAGGTGCGAGTAGAGCGGCGCGGTGACGCGCTTGTGGCCGGCCTTCACGTCGTGGAGGAAGCGCAGCAGCGCGGCGGTGTCGTAGCTCTCCGGGAAACCCTTGCGCTCCATCAGCCCGTTGGCGGCGAGCTCGGCGTTGGGCAGCAGGAACCCGTCGGTGGTGACGAGGTCGACCTTGGGGGTGTTGGGCCAGCGCGCCAGCAGGGCCGTCAGGATGCGGGCGGTCGTGGACTTGCCCACCGCCACCGACCCGGCGAGCCCGATGATGTAGGGCGCCTTGGTCTCGCGCTCGGCCAGCAGGAAGCGCTGCGTCGCCTTGAACAGGCCCTGCGTCGCCGCGACGTACAGGGCGAGCAGACGGGACAGCGGCAGGTAGATCGCCACCACCTCCTCGACCGAGATCGGGTCGTTGATCGATTGCAGCCGCTCCAGGTCTTCCTGGTTGAGGGTGAGCGGCGTGTCGGCGCGCAGCTGCGCCCATTCCTCGCGGCTGAAGCGGCGATACGGCGAGAGCCGGTCGGACGCTTCGAGGATCGCCTCGACCGAGCCCGGCAGCGCGGCCGCGTTCACGCGTGGCGCCTCGCGGCCTTCTCGGCGATGCCGCTCTGGGCCGTGCGACGCTCCAGCTCCGCCATCACGGCATCGAGCTCGACCCCGCCCGCCCGGAGCAGTACGACGAGGTGGTAGAGCACGTCGGCGGCCTCGTTCCGCAGGCCGGTCTTGTCGCCCTGCACGGCCGCGATCGCCGCCTCCACCGCCTCCTCGCCGAGCTTCTTGGCCGCCTTGGCGGGGCCCTCGGACAGGAGCTTGGCCGTGTAGGAGGTGGCCGGATCGGTCCCGGCGCGGCTCGCCACGAGGGCGGCGAGGTCGGCGAGCGTGTAGGCGGTCATGAAGCGATCTGCATGTTGCGACGGCCCCTTATACAGATCAGGGCCGGATTTCGGCAGGAAACTGCGCCACGGCCGCTCGGCGGGCAAGCGGAGCGGGTGAAGGCCGCCCGGCTTTGTCTGGGGATCACCCGTTGTCTTGGGTTCACCCGTTCGGCAGGTGCCGCGCCAGCGCCTCCAGCACGGCCATGCGGACGGCGACGCCCATCTCGACCTGCTCGCGGATCAGCGACTGCGCCCCGTCGGCGATCTCGGAGGAGATCTCGACGCCGCGGTTCATCGGCCCCGGATGCATCACCAGCGCGTCGGGCTTGGCGAGCGCCAGCTTCTCGCCGTCGAGGCCGAAGTAGCGGAAATACTCCTTCACGGACGGCACGAACGAGCCGTTCATGCGCTCCCGCTGGAGGCGCAGCATCATGACGATGTCGCAGCCGACGAGGCCCTTGCGCATGTCCGTGAAGGTCTCGACGCCGAAGCGCTCGATCCCGGAGGGCAGCAGCGTCGAGGGCGCGATCAGGCGGACCCGCGCGCCCATGGCCTGGAGCAGGATGATGTTGGAGCGCGCCACCCGCGAGTGCAGGACGTCGCCGCAGATCGCCACCTGCAGGCCCTCGATCCGGCCCTTGTTGCGGCGGATGGTGAGCGCGTCGAGGAGGGCCTGGGTCGGGTGCTCGTGGGCGCCGTCGCCGGCATTGACCACCGCGCAGTCGACCTTGCGGGCGAGCAGGTGAACGGCGCCCGCCGATTCGTGACGGACCACGATGATGTCGGGCCGCATGGCGTTGAGCGTCGCGGCGGTGTCGATCAGGGTCTCGCCCTTCTTCACCGAGGACGAGGCCACCGACATGTTCATGACATCGGCGCCGAGCCGCTTGCCGGCGAGCTCGAAGGACGATTGCGTCCGCGTCGAGGGCTCGAAGAACAGGTTGATCTGCGTGCGGCCCCGCAGGGTCGTGCGCTTCTTCTCCACCTGCCGCGAGATGTCGACGGCGGATTCGGCGGCGTCGAGCAGCCCCTCGATGTCGGGCCGGGTCAGGCCCTCGATGCCGAGGAGGTGCCGGTGCGGGAAGGCCGGGGTCGGAGGCGTCGTCATGATGAGGCCCGGGTGTAGGTGCGGCGCGCCCGGGGGGCAAGGCTGTTCGGCGCTCATCCCGGTTCAGTCATGACGCTCGCTCCGTTAGGGGCTGCGGGCGTCACGGGTTCGAGGCCCAGGCTGTCCGTCCGGCGGCAGGATGGGGCGCGTCGCGCTCCGTCATCGACGGCGCGCGCCCATCGGCGCAGTCGCACTTCGAGAGGCGGCTGCGGCCTTTTTCCCGGCGGATGGTAACCGCCCGCCCCCGCGCCACGTATCTGCCCGAACGGTCGGGATTCGTACGCTCCCGACCCCGCGCCGCTTGCCCGGGATCCAGACGCTTGGCCGCCTCCCCTGCCCTCGAAGCCCCCGAGACCGTCGACCGGCAGGGGCGCCGCTGGTTCTACCGCCACCCGCTGGTCATCCGGCTGGCGCACTGGATCAACGCCGCGGTGCTGCTGGTGCTGCTGATGAGCGGCCTGCAGATCTTCAACGCCCACCCGGCGCTCTACTGGGGTTCGGTCTCGACCTTCGACAATCCGTCGCTCGCCATCACCAGCGAGCCCGGCCGCGACGGCACGACCCGCGGCGTCGTGACGGTCGGTTCCCACACCCTCGACACGACCGGCGTGCTCGGCCTGTCGAGGGAGGGCGGCACCGAGGTGGAGCGCGCCTTCCCGTCCTGGGCGACGCTGCCGGCCAACCAGGACCTCGCCACCGGGCGGCGCTGGCATTTCCTGTTCGCGTGGCTGCTGGTGATCAACGGGGCGGTCTACCTGCTCTACGGCCTGGTCTCGGGCCAGCTCCGCCGCCGCCTGATCCCGGACGGCGACCAGATCCGCGACTTCGGCGGCTCCGTGAAGGAGCACCTGCTCCTGCGCTTCCCCGAGGGCACCGAGGCCAAGCGCTACAACGTCATCCAGAAGCTGACCTACCTCGTGCTGGTGCTGGGCCTGCTGCCCGCGATGGTGCTCGCCGGCCTCGCCATGTCGCCCGGGATGGACGCGGCCTGGCCGTGGCTCACCGAGCTGTTCGGCGGCAGGCAATCGGCGCGCAGCGTCCACTTCATCGCCGCCGGGCTGATCGTGCTGTTCGTGGTGGTCCACGTGCTGCTCGTGGTCGTCTCCGGGCTCGTCAACAACATGCGCGGCATGATCACCGGCTGGTTCAGCCTCGGCCGCGACCGGGAGACCGCGCGATGATCCTCCACCGCCGCAAGCTCCTCACCGCGGGCGCCGGCCTGATGGGCACCGCGCTGCTGGCCGGCTGCGACAAGTTCGCCGGGACCGAGACGGGGCAGCGCACCCTCAAGGTCGGCGAGGACGCCAACGAGTACGTCCAGCGCCTGCTGATGTCGCCGACGACCCTGGCCCGGGAATTCCCGGCCTCGATGATCTCGCCCTGGTTCAAGCCGAACGGCACGATCGACCCGCCGGACCGCGCCTACCGGGCGCTGGCGGCGCGGAACTTCTCGGACTTCAAGCTCTCCGTCGACGGGCTGGTCCAGACCCCGCTGTCGCTGAGCCTCGCGGACCTGCGCGCCCTGCCGTCGCGCACCCAGATCACCCGGCACGATTGCGTGGAGGGCTGGAGCTGCATCGGGCAATGGGGCGGCGTGCCGCTCGCCGAGGTGCTCAAGAAGGCCGGGCTGAAGCCGCAGGCGCGCTACGCGGTGTTCCACTGCGCCGACACGCTGGAGTTCGAGGCCGGTCCCAAGGGCGGTGGCAGAGGGCGCAACCAGGGCGCGTCCCTCTGGCGCCCGAGCCATCCGGGCGCGGTGCGCGACGCTTACGTGCAGCTCGCCGCCGCCGACGATTGGGGCGGCCCGGCCACCGCCACCGACGCGCCCAAGGACGATTGGGGCCAGGGCAGCCCGGCCCCGGAGCCCGAGCCGGCGGGGATCCCGATCCGCTACTACGAGAGCATCGACCTCTACGACGCCTTCAACCCGCAGACGATCCTGGCCTACGACCTCAACGGCAAGCCGCTGCCGGTCTCGAACGGCGCGCCCCTGCGGCTGCGGGTCGAGCGCCAGCTCGGCTACAAGCAGGCCAAGTACGTGATGCGGGTCGAGATGGTGGAGTCGCTCGCCGGGATCGGCCAGGGCAGCGGCGGCTACTGGGAAGACCGCGGCTACGAGTGGTACGCGGGGATCTGAGGCGACTGACGGGATTTTGAGCTGCTGACGCGGCAAGTTCCGTGCTGGAGCCCGGGCCGCGTTTCATCCTGCATGGCCTCTTCCCCGGACAGGTGGAGCGACGCGGAACCTGATCAGGACCCGGCCCGAAAAGTGCCGCGCAGTGGCTCCCCCGAACAACCTCGCGATTTGACAACCCGCCGCCCGTGACCCACTTGTGCCCGGCGCGCGGCCCCGGCCCGACGGCGGGCATACGTCCCACGCGAATCTCGAACAGAATTCGTCCGTCGCGCCCAGGCTCCGTCAGGGGCAGAGGTCTGAATGAAAGTCGTCGTCGTCGAGTCGCCGGCCAAAGCCAAGACGATCAATAAGTATCTCGGCCGCGACTATGAAGTCATCGCCTCCTTCGGGCATATCCGCGACCTGCCGCCCAAGGACGGCTCGGTGGATCCCGAGCAGGACTTCCACATGGTCTGGGAGCTGGCCGACCGCGGGGCGAGCCGGGTCTCGGAGATCGCCAAGGCGGTCAAGGGCGCCGACAAGCTGATCCTCGCCACCGACCCGGATCGCGAGGGCGAGGCGATCTCCTGGCACGTGCTGGAGGCGCTCACCGCCCGCAAGGCGCTCAAGGGCATCCCGGTCGAGCGCGTGACCTTCAACGCCATCACCAAAGCGTCGGTCGAGCAGGCGATGCGCAAGCCGCGGGAGATCGACCAGGCGCTGGTCGACGCCTACCTGGCGCGCCGGGCGCTCGATTACCTCGTCGGCTTCAACCTCTCGCCAGTCCTGTGGCGCAAGCTGCCGGGCGCCCGCTCGGCCGGGCGCGTCCAGTCCGTGGCGCTCCGGCTCGTGGTCGAGCGCGAGATGGAGATCGAGCGGTTCAAGCCGCGCGAGTACTGGACGCTCATCGCGACGCTGACGACCGCCGACGGCGCGACCTTCGAGGCCCGCCTCGTCGGCGCCGACGGCAAGCGGATCCAGCGCCTCGACGTCGGCACGGGCGAGGAGGCGGCCGCCTTCAAGCGCGACCTCGAGCTCGCGACCTTCCAGGTGGCGAGCGTCGAGGCGAAGCCCGCCAAGCGCCACCCGCAGCCGCCCTTCACCACCTCGACCCTCCAGCAGGAGGCCTCCCGCAAGCTCGGGATGGCGCCGGCCCAGACCATGCGGGTCGCCCAGCGGCTCTACGAGGGCGTCGATATCGGCGGCGAGACGGTCGGCATCATCACCTACATGCGGACCGACGGCGTCGACATGGCGCCGGAGGCGATCCAGGACGCCCGCCGGGTGATCGGCAAGGAGTTCGGCGACCGCTACGTGCCGGACGTTCCGCGCAAGTACAGCGTCAAGGCCAAGAACGCCCAGGAGGCCCACGAGGCGGTGCGCCCCACCGACATGGGCCGCCTGCCCAAGACGGTGGCGCGCCACCTCGAGCCCGAGCAGGCCCGGCTCTACGAGCTGATCTGGACCCGCACCATGGCCAGCCAGATGGAATCGGCCGAGCTGGAGCGGACCACCGTCGACGTCACCGCCAAGGTCGGACCGCGGACCATCGACCTGCGCGCCACCGGCCAGGTGGTGAAGTTCGATGGCTTCCTGACCCTCTACCAAGAGGGCAAGGACGACGAGGAGGACGAGGAGAGCCGCCGCCTGCCGCCCATGAAGGCCGGCGACCCGCTCGCCCGCGAGCGGATCAGCTCGACCCAGCACTTCACCGAGCCGCCGCCGCGCTACTCCGAGGCGAGCCTCGTGAAGCGCATGGAGGAGCTCGGCATCGGCCGCCCGTCGACCTATGCCGCGGTTCTCCAGACCTTGCGGGATCGCGAATACGTCAAGATCGAGAAGAAGCGGCTGCAGCCGGAGGACAAGGGGCGGCTCGTCACGGGCTTCCTCGAGAGCTTCTTCCGGCGCTACGTCGAGTACGACTTCACCGCCGGCCTCGAGGAGCAGCTCGACCGGGTCTCCAACGCCGAGATCGACTGGCGGGCGGTGCTGCGCGACTTCTGGCGCGACTTCTCCGCGGCGATCGGTGAGACCAAGGAGCTGCGCGTCGCCGACGTGCTGGAGGCGCTGAACGGCCTCCTCGGCCCGCACATCTTCCCCGACAAGGGCGACGGCTCGAACCCGCGCACCTGCCCGACCTGCGGCTCGGGCCAGCTGTCGCTGAAGCTCGGCAAGTTCGGCGCCTTCATCGGCTGCTCGAACTACCCGGAGTGCAAGTACACCCGGCAGCTCTCGGCCTCGGGCGTCGACGGCGACGGTGACGGCTCCTCGGCCGAGGGCGGCCAGCCGGGCGTGCGGGTGCTGGGCGACGATCCCGCGACCGGCCTGCCGGTGACGCTGCGCGACGGCCGGTTTGGACCGTTCCTCCAGCTCGGCGAGGCCTCCGCCGAGAAGGGCGCCGAGAAGCCGAAGCGCTCGTCGCTGCCCAAGGGGCTCAGCCCCTCGGACGTGGATCTCAACAAGGCGCTGGCCCTGCTGGCGCTGCCCCGCGAGGTGGCCCGCCACCCCGAGACCGGCGAGCCGATCCTGGCCAATCTCGGCCGGTTCGGACCCTACGTGCAGCACGGGAAGACCTACGCCAATCTCGGCAAGGACGACGACGTGCTGGAGATCGGGGCTAACCGCGCCATCGACCTGATCGTCGCCAAGGAGCAGGGCGGCGGACGCGGCCGCCCGGCTGCCGATCCGGGCCGGCCGCTCGGCAAGGACGAGGCCAGCGGCCGCGATCTCGTGGTCAAGGCCGGCAAGTACGGGCCCTACGTCACGGACGGCGAGGTCAACGCCACGCTGCCGAAGACGATGAGCGCCGAGGCGCTGACCCTCGACGAGGCGATCGCCCTGGTGAACACCAAGCGCGCCGCGGGCGGCGGCAAGCCGGCGAAGCGCGGGGCGGTCCGGAAAGGGTCGGCGCGGGCCGCGAGCGCCGACAAGCCGGCGGCGAAGAAGACCGCCGCGAAGAAGCCTGCGGCCAAGAAGGCGGCGGCGAAGACGTCGAGCGCGGGCTGAAGCGTTCGTGGACGAGGCTGAGGCGGGCCGGCGAGCCCGCCCGTCCTTGCGAGCGAAGCGAAGCAATCCAGTGCAGCGCGAGGCGTTCGAACGTGGCGCCGACTGGGTTGCTTCGCTCCGCTCGCAAGGACGTGGCAGAGGCAGCGTTGCCGCCCCTCACCGCGGGTTGCGGTCAGCGATCGGGTTCACACCAGGTAGGTGATCGTCGCCGCCACGGCCGTCGCGAAGGTCGCGAGCGCGAGGGTGGTGGAGTTCATCAGCGCCCGCCCGGCCGGCACCGCGGCCGCGTCATCGTCGCAGCCGAAGGCGGCGCCGGCCGCGTGCTCGAAGCGGATCAACGTGAGGCGGCGGGCCTCGATCGCGGCGTCGCTCATGGACTGCGGCTCCCTGACCACGGTCAAGATTTATCTCCGCCACCAACGTCGATCGTCCCGTTCTGTTCCGGGCGTCGCCTGTGGAAGCCGGGCATGCGGATCACGAGAAAGCCTTAACCCATTGTTGTGCAACGTCGTGATGACGGCCCGGCGCGCGGAACCGTGTGCCGGCACGGACGCGGCCCTCGCTCGCGGCGGCGCAGCATGCGATGATGCGACCGCCTCGCCGCAGGGCGAACGGCTTTGATGTTTATGGTTTGTTCCGCTATCATGCGGGGATGAAGGCTCATGCTCCACGACCCGAGACCCGTCCCAAGACCCGTCTGCGCGAAGCCGAGCCGGCCGACGCGCCGCGCGCCAGGAGGCCGCGCGTGAGCGATCCGGCGCGGGACCTGTTCGGGCCGGGCGGCAAGGGCGCGGCGGCCCGCCCGCCCGAGCCGCGGCGGCGGCTGGATTCGGCGGCCTCCGTGGCGACGCTCGCGGCCGCCGAGCCGGAGGGCGGCTACACCGCCTCCGACATCGAGGTGCTGGAGGGGCTGGAGCCCGTCCGGCGCCGGCCCGGCATGTATATCGGCGGCACCGACGAGCGGGCGCTCCACCACCTGTTCGCCGAGGTGATCGACAACTCGATGGACGAGGCGGTCGCCGGCCATGCCAGCTTCATCGAGGTGGAGCTGAAGGAATCCGGCGCCCTCGTGGTGACCGACAACGGCCGCGGCATCCCGGTCGACCCGCACCCGAAATTCCCCGGCAAGTCGGCGCTCGAGGTCATCATGACCACGCTGCACGCCGGCGGGAAGTTCGACTCGAAGGTCTACGAGACCTCGGGCGGCCTGCACGGCGTCGGCATCTCGGTGGTGAACGCGCTCTCCGACCTGCTCGAGGTCGAGGTGGCGCGCAACCAGACCCTCTACCGCCAGACCTTCTCGCGCGGTCATGCCCAAGGGGCCTTGGAACTGGTCGGCCGGGTGCAGAACCGCCGCGGCACCCGCGTGCGCTTCCACCCGGACGCCCAGATCTTCGGCTCGCTGAAGTTCGACCCGCGCCGCCTGTTCAAGATGGCGCGCTCCAAGGCCTACCTGTTCGGCGGCGTCGAGATCCGCTGGCGCTGCGCCCCTGCCCTCCTCGAGGGGCTGGAGGACGTGCCAGCCGAGGCGGTGCACCGCTTCCCCGACGGGCTGCGCGACTACCTCGCCCGCGACATCGACGGGAAGGAACTCGTCACCGACGCCATGTTCTCCGGCAAGATCACCAAGCCGGGCTCGCACGGGTCGCTTGAATGGGCGGTGGCCTGGATGGTCGCCGAGGACGGGATCTCGCACTCCTACTGCAACACGATCCCGACGCCCGAGGGCGGCACCCACGAGGCCGGCCTGCGCGTCGCCCTGCTGCGCGGCCTGCGCGAGCACGCCGAGCGGGTGAACCAGGCCAAGCGCATGACCGCCGTCACGACGGACGACGTCATGGCGACCTGCGCGTCGATGCTCTCGGTGTTCATCCGCGAGCCGGAGTTCCAGGGCCAGACCAAGGACAAGCTCGCCACCGTGGAGGCCCAGCGCATCGTCGAGACTTCGGTGCGCGACGCCTTCGACCACTGGCTCGCCGCCTCCCCGGCCCAGGCCAACAAGCTCCTCGACTGGGTGATCGACCGGGCCGAGGAGCGCCTGCGCCGCCGCCAGGAGAAGGAGGTCGCCCGCAAGAGCGCGACCCGCAAGCTGCGCCTGCCCGGCAAGCTCGCCGACTGCTCGGCGGCCGGCACCGCGGGCTCGGAGATCTTCATCGTCGAGGGCGACTCGGCCGGCGGCTCGGCCAAGCAGGCCCGGGACCGGGCGACCCAGGCGATCCTGCCGCTGCGCGGCAAGATCCTGAACGTCGCCTCGGCCTCGCGCGACAAGCTCGGCGCCAACCAGCTGATCTCGGATCTCACCCTGGCGCTCGGCTGCGGCACCGGTTCGGCCTTCCGCGAGGCGGACCTGCGCTACGAGAAGGTGATCATCATGACGGACGCCGACGTCGACGGCGCCCACATCGCCTCGCTGCTGATCACCTTCTTCTACCGCCAGATGCCGAGGCTGATCGACCGCGGCCACCTCTACCTCGCGATCCCGCCGCTCTATCGGCTGCAGCAGGGCTCGAAGGTGGCCTATGCCCGGGACGACGCGGATCGGGAGCGGATCGTCAAGACCGTGTTCAAGGGCGGCAAGGTCGAGATCGGGCGGTTCAAGGGCCTCGGCGAGATGATGCCGGCCCAGCTCAAGGAAACCACCATGGACCCGAAGAAGCGCACGCTCCTGCGCGTCGCGGTCCTGGACGAGGCCCGGGAATCGACCGGCGACACGGTCGAGCGCCTGATGGGCAACAAGCCCGAGGCGCGCTTCGCCTTCATCAGCGAGCGCGCGGCCTTCGCCGAGGGCGCCGACCTCGACATTTGACGCCGGAGCGCCGGCGCGGCCGCGCCGCGTCGGTCGATGGCGCCGCGCCGTCATTGCGAGCGCAGCGAAGCAACCCAGCAGCGCCACGTTCACCGAAGTCGCGCTGCCCTGGATCGCTTCGCTGCGCTCGCAAAGACGGTTGACGGGTTTCGGCCGCGCCTTATCGGGGCGGCGCGATCACCTTGGCCGGGTCGAAGGGCTGGGCCGCCGCCACCGTGTCCTTGCCCATGTTGAGGACCGCCGAGAATCGGTCGCCGCCGGGACGCAGCACGAGGGCGCCCGGCTCGACCGCGATGAGCTTGCTGCCGAGGCCGAGGAAGCCGCCGACGTCGATCACGACCGCCTTGAGCGTCCCGCCGTCGGCGATGAGCAGATCCTCGATCTTGCCGACGCTGTCGCCGGCGGCGTTGCGAACCGTCACGCCGATCATCTTCGTGGTCAGGAAGGTGACGGGCTTGAGCCCCTGACGCTTGGCGGCGTCCTCGGCGCTCGCCGCCTCCGTCAGCCGCCCGCCCCCCTTGCCGTCCGTCGAGGTTCCCGGTCCCGTGGCCGGCAGGATCGTGTCCTTGCCGATCACGCTGGCATCCTGCGCGGAGGCCGGCGCGTTCGCGAGGCCGAGGGCCGCGAGCGACAGGAGAAGGATTCGGCTTCGCATGGCTGATCGCTCCGCGCGCCCGGTCCCTGCGTGGAAGGCCCTGTCCGGGTCACTGAGGGGCGCCGCGGTCTCAATCGCGGGCGGCCCGCGCGGTTCCGGCCCTCCCTGTCGCACCCGCCGAGGCCGGTTCGCGGTCCCGAAACGCGAAAGGGCCCGGCCTTGCGGCCGGGCCCTTCGGGAGCGCGGAGCCGGCAGAGCCGGCTCCGGCATCCGGTCTCAGTACGAGCCGAACTTGTAGTTCAGGCCGGCGCGGACGACGGCGAACTCGGTCTTGGCGGCGGCGCCGTTGAGGTAGGCGATGCCGTTCGGGGGCAGGAGGTTGCCGTAGAACACGCCGCCGGCCGAGTTCTTCTGGCGGTCGAGGCTGACGTAGAGGCCTTCGACCTTCAGCGTCACGGCGTTCGAGCGGAAGAAGTTCAGGAACGAGTCGGTGGGCAGGGCGTACTCGACGCCACCGCCGGCGGCCCAGCCGGTGCGGAAGCTGTCGCGGAAGCGGTTGCCGGCGAAGTTCTGGTCGTCCTGGCCCGAGCCGTAGGCGAAGCCGCCGGTGCCGTACACGAGGGTGCGGTCGAAGGCGTAGCCGAGGCGGCCGCGCACGGTGCCGAAGTAGTCCAGCCCGTTGCCGCTGGTGGCGACGAAGGCGCGCGGGGCGGCGAACGCGATGCCCGGGGCGCCGCCGAAGGCGTAGTTCTGGGTGCCGTTGGCGCGGCGGGCGAAGTCGACGTACTGGGCGTCGGCCTCGAAGCCGATCACGACGCCGGAGCCCGGGGTGAACTGGTAGTTGTAGCCGATCTGGGCGCCGCCCGAGAAGCCGTCGTTGTTGCTGCGGTTGTTGACGCTGACGACGCCGGCGGTGCCGGGGGAGTTGATCAGCGAGCCGCCGGGCAGGGCGTAGCTGGTGGTGTTGCGGCTGTTGGCGTCGAAGCCGTAGCCGGCGTTCACACCGAAGTAGAAGCCGGTCCAGGTGAACACCGGCACCGGCGTGAACACCGGCGGCGGCGCGGCGCGGCGCGGAAGGTCGGCGGCGGACGCCGCGGCGGTCATGCCGGCGAGGACGGTGGATGCGAGGAGAAGCTTCTTCATGGTGGTGTTCGGTCCTGGGGTTAGCTTGAGCCGGCAGCCTTCTAGGCGCTCTCGGATGGCGGGTCTGTCGCTTTCCTGCAACAAGCCTCTTCAGGCTAGGGACATCCCGTCAACGAAAGATGAAGACTAGCTGGGCCCGCCCGACAGCAGACGGCCCGCTCGCGCGCTCGACGAGGGCGAGGAGAGCTGCAGAGACCGTGATGACTAGCTGCCTTGCGCGCCGCGCATATTGGCGGCGGCCGGCGCGGGGCCTGCGACATCGCTCGCGGTCTCTGCAGGAGCCGTCGGCGGCGGACGTTTTATTCCGGCACAACTTCGACGAGAATGATTCTCGCGCGTAAGCGATCGATTAACCCTGTTGCCCGATGGTCCGTCGCTCGCGGGCCCGTCCCCGAACCCCTGTCGCGCCCCAAACCGAATCCGGTCCCCCGCCGGCGGAGACCGCTGTCCATGCAGAGCCCCGACGAACGGAGCCGGACGACCTTCGGCAAGCGCCGGACCGGCGAGGCCGCGCCCGGCGCGCAGGCCGGCCCGCGGACCGGCTCGACCGCCGCGCGGGTGGCGCGCGCCGAGCCGAGGCGGTCCGCGGGCCCCCTGCCCTGGACGCTGCGCGTGGCGGGCCTGGTCGGGATCGTCGCGGTGATCGGCGCCTACCAGCTCGCGCGGCTGAGTCGGCCCGACGCGCCGACGCCCGGGACTGCCCTCGCGACCGCGGCGCTCGCGCCGATGGCCGAGCCCGAGACGACCGGTGCCATCGCGGCGGCGCGATCCGCCCGCACCACCCGCCTGGATCCCTGCGTCGCGCCCGCGGGCGACCGTCTCCGGCCCTGATCGGCGACCCTTCGGGCGGCCGATCCCCTGTGCGCCGACCCGCGCTGTCGCCATTGCGAGATTGACAAGTCGCGCCAAGGCCCTAACTGACAGAGAGCATGCGCCCCGCGGCCCCGGGAGCGTCCGAGCGCCCCGCGCGAGCCTTTCCCAGCCGTTGCCGCGACGGTGTCCTTCGCGCCGGCCGGGCGCGCAACGGTTCCTGAACGCAGATGCCTTTTTCCGACCTGGGACTGAGCGAGAAAGTCCTGAACGCCGTCGAAGCGGCGGGTTACACCGAGCCGACGCCGATCCAGGCCGAGGCCATCCCCCACGTGCTGGCGCGCCGCGACGTCCTCGGGATCGCCCAGACCGGCACCGGCAAGACCGCGGCCTTCACGCTCCCGATGCTGACGCTGCTGGAGAACGGCCGCGCCCGCGCGCGGATGCCGCGCACGCTGATCCTGGAGCCGACCCGCGAGCTGGCCGCTCAGGTGGTCGAGAATTTCGACCGCTACGGGACGAACCACAAGCTCAACGTGGCGCTGATCATCGGCGGAGTCTCCTTCGCCGATCAGGACGCCAAGCTGATGCGCGGCACCGACGTGCTGATCGCGACGCCCGGCCGTTTGCTCGACCATTTCGAGCGCGGCAAGCTGCTGCTCACCGGCGTCGAGCTCCTGGTCATCGACGAGGCCGACCGCATGCTCGACATGGGGTTCATCCCCGACATCGAGCGCATCGTGAAGATGGTGCCGTTCACCCGGCAGACGCTGTTCTTCTCGGCGACCATGCCGCCGGAGATCGAGCGGCTGGCGGACATGTTCCTGCACAACCCGCAGCGGGTCGAGGTGGCCCGGCCCGCCTCCACGGCGACCACGATCACCCAGCGGCTCGTCGCCACCGGCGCCGAGGGGCACGCCAAGCGCGAGCGCCTGCGCACCCTGATCCGCGGCGAGGGCGAGCTGAAGAACGGGATCATCTTCTGCAACCGCAAGCGCGACGTGGCGCTGCTGCAGAAGTCCCTGGTCAGCCACGGCTTCGACGCCGCGGCGCTCCACGGCGACATGGACCAGCGCGCCCGCACGACGGCCCTCGACGGGTTCCGCAACGGCGACACCGCCCTGCTGGTCGCCAGCGACGTGGCGGCGCGCGGTCTCGACATCCCGGCCGTCAGCCACGTCTTCAACTTCGACGTGCCGCATCACCCGGAGGATTACGTCCACCGGATCGGCCGCACCGGCCGCGCCGGCCGCAGCGGCACGGCCTACACGCTGGTCGCCCCCGACGACGCGCGCTCCCTCGGCGCCATCGAGGCGCTGATCGGCCAGCCGATCCCGTGGCTGGACGGCGACCTGTCGAGCGTGGCCGACGCGTCCGGCGACACCGGCACGCGCCACCGCGGCCGGTCGAGCGACGGGCGTCGCGGCACGCGCTCCGCCAAGGGCGGCGGCAGGGGCGCCGACAAGGGCGGCAGCGACAAGGGTGTCGTCGAGAAGAGCGCCCGGAGCGCCGGCGAGGCCGAGGAGGTCCGCGAGCGTCCGACCCGGTCGCGCGGCGGCCGCGGCGCGGCGCGGGCGGAGACCCGTCCGGACGACCGGCCTGAGAGCCGTCCCGAGAACCGTCCCGAGCCCCGCGCGTCGGGCCGCTCGGCCGGCCGCGGCGGCGAGTCCGCGCGCGAGGTGCGCGGGCGCCGGATCGACGCGGACGGGGACACGCCCGTCGGCCTCGGCTCCCACGTCCCGGCGTTCCTGCTTCGACCAGTCTTGGCGAAGAAGGATAAGTAACAGACGTCTGTTCCGGCTTAACTGTCCGGCTACCAGGCAGCCGTATATTGGGTCAGGGCAACGACGCATGCGCGCCGGTCGCCCCGGACCGCGGGATACGGATGAGCCAGGAGACCTATTCGGATCGGGATCGCAGCTTCGCGCTGGCGAAGCGCAGCCACGATCTGATTCGCGACTACGGCCCCTCCGCGACGCCGCGCGCCTACGCCGTCTGGTACGCCTACGTGTCGGGGGAGCTGCCGCTCCTCGCGGACGCCGTGAAGCGTCTCACCACCCAGAACGGCTGCCTCACCGAGGGCGACATCGACGACCTGCACGAGACCTATCTCGACGGGCGCCGCCTCGCGAGCACCACCGACGACGTCAGCCGCATCGTCCTCAGCGAGATCGCGGCCGTCACCGAGATCCTGGACCTCTCCCTGGGCTCGACGGCGCAGTACAGCGAGTCCCTGCGCGGGGTCGCCCAGGATCTCTCCCAGGGCGTCCCGAGCCGGGCGCGGTTCGGCGAGATCGTCGCGACCCTGGCCGCCACGACCCGGGAGGTCGCCGCCAACAACCGGATCCTCGAAGCCCGCATGCGCGAGACCCGCAGCGAGATCGAGACCCTGCGCGAGAAGCTCGACGCGACCCGGCGCGAGAGCCTGACCGACGCCCTGACGGGGCTGGCGAACCGCAAGCATTTCGAGGAGACGCTGAAGGCGTCCATGGAGACGGCCCGGGCGCGCACGACGCCCATGAGCCTGATCATCCTCGACATCGACTTCTTCAAGCGCTTCAACGACCTGTACGGTCACCTCACGGGCGATCAGGTTCTGCGACTCGTGGCGATCGTGATGCGCGAGAATGCCGGCAAGCAGGCGCAGCTCGCCCGGTTCGGCGGCGAGGAGTTCGGGATCATCCTGCCCGGGGTCGACCGGGCGGTGGCCAAGCAGGTGGCCGAGACGGTGCGCGCCAGCGTCATGGGGCGCGAGCTGGTCAAGCGCTCGACCGGCGAGTCGCTCGGCAAGATCACGATCTCCCTGGGTGTCGCGGTGCTGCGCCCGGGCGACACGCCGGCCTCGCTGATGGAGCGGGCCGACCTGTGCATGTTCGCGGCCAAGCGCGCCGGGCGGAACCGCTTCCTGGACGACGCCGCCGAGTCGCTGTCGCAGGTGGCCTGAGGGCGCGGCGCGCTTCCGGCCCGCTCCGCGCCGCGCGCCGGGGCGGTCCCTCTCAGGCCTGCGCGGGCAGGCGGTCGGCCGAGACCGGCGTGATCGCCACGGATTCTCCGCAGCCGCAGGCCGAGGTCTGGTTCGGGTTGTTGAACACGAACTGCGACGCCAGCTTGTTGGTGGTGAAGTCCATCTCGGTGCCGAGCAGGAACAGCACCGCCTTCGGGTCGACGAAGACGCGCACGCCGCGATCCTCGACCACGTCCTCGCCGGGCTTGGCCGCCTCGGCATATTCCATCGTGTAGGACATCCCGGCGCAGCCGCCGTTCCGGACACCGACGCGCAGCCCGGCGATCGGCCGGTCGGCCTCCGCCATGATCGCCTTGATCCGATCGGCGGCCCGATCGGTCAGCGAGAGAACCTTGAAACCAGCGGACATCGTCACCCTCCCGCCCATCCGGGTTCAAGGCCCGGGGACGCGCATTCTGACCGGCACAAGATAAGCATTGGCTCCGGGCCGGTCCACCGCGGCGGGGGCACACCGGCCCGGCAATCGCCGCGAGGGGCCGCCAGGGGCCGCCTCAGGCCGTCTCGCCGGTCAGCCGCGCGAAGGTCGCGAGGTCGACGTTGCCGCCGCTGATCACCACGCCGACGCGCTTGTCCGTCACGTCCACGAGGCCGCTCAGCACCGCCGCCGCCGCGAGGCAGCCGGTCGGCTCGACCACGAGCTTCATCCGGCTGGCGAAGAACCGCATGGTCTCGACGAGCTGCGCGTCGGTGACGGTGAGGATGTCGGACACCTGCGCGCGGATGATCGCGAAGGTCAGGTCGCCCAGCGCCGTCGACTGCGCCCCGTCGGCGATGGTGCGGGGTACCGGGATCGAGACGATCCGGCCCTCGCGGAACGAGCGCTGCCCGTCATTGCCCGCCTCCGGCTCGACGCCGATCACCCGGCAGCCCGGCGACAGCGCGGCGGCGGCGAGCGCGCAGCCCGCGAGCTGGCCGCCGCCGCCGAGGCAGGCCACCAGCACGTCGAGGGGGCCGACCGTCTCGATCAGCTCCTGCGCCAGCGTCCCCTGCCCGGCGATCACGTTGGGATGGTTGAAGGGCGGGATCAGCGTCAGGCCGCGGGCCTCGGCGACCTCGCGGCCGAGGGCCTCGCGGTCCTGGGTATAGCGGTCGTACAGGACCACCTCGGCGCCGTAGCCGCGGGTGGCGGCGATCTTCGCCGCGGGGGCGTCGTCCGGCATGATGATGGTGGCGGGCGCCCCGAGCAGCCGGCTCGCCAGGGCGATCGCCTGGGCATGGTTGCCCGAGGAGTAGGTGATCACCCCGCGGGTGCGGGCCGCTTCCGGCAGGGCGCTGATCGCGTTGTAGGCGCCGCGGAACTTGAAGGCGCCGGCCCGCTGCAGGTTCTCCGCCTTGAAGAACAGGCGGCCGCCGGTCATCGCGTCCGCCGTGCGCGAGGTCAGGACCGGGGTGCGGTGCGCGGCCCCGGCGATCCGCTCCGCGGCGCGGGCCACGTCGGCGAAGGTGGGAAGGCCGCCGGCGGTCGCGCCGGGCTCGCCCCGCTGGGTGTCGTGCATCGTCGCCTGCATCGTGCCTGCATCCCATCCGCCCGGGGCCGCACCTGAGGAAGCAGGGGGCGCAACCCCTCTCATACGGGCGTTTCGGCCCGCATGCATCCGGCCGATCCACATGCGCAAGCGGAGCCATTCGCCGACTCGCCGCTTATACCCAGCGACAACTTGGCAGGAACGCTGGGGGGCGGCATCGCCATGGCCATCGAGACCACGTGCAGACCCGTACGGCGGCCGCGCGACGGCGGAGGCGCGGCGTGAGCGCCCGGGACCGGGCCTCGGGCGACGCGGCGACCGAGGTCACCTTCCGGGGGCGCGGGCTGGCGCTGCGCTCCGGCTCGCGGCTGATCCTGCTCGTCTGCCCGCTCTGCTCCCAGCGCAACGCGCAGCGCGGCGCGGAGCGCGGGATCTGCGAATGGTGCGCCTACGTGCCGTCCCCGGACCAGGCCGAGCCCGTGGATCCCGGGCACCGCTGAGGTTCGGGATCGGCCCTGTCGCCTCAATGCCGCCTCAGATCCATGATCTCAGATTGATTTTCAACTAAGTACTATCTCCGGTTGCACGATCGGGCGCGCCCCGACAAACTCCCGACGGGGGCCTGATTGGAGGGCGCATGCAACCGTCCGAATGCTGCATCTTTCGGATGACCATCGCCTCCGTGATCGGCAGCTGCATCACGCTCCTGCTCGTCCGGGGGCTCGATCCGCTCGTCGCCCTGCTGCTGATCCCGATCGGCGGCAGCGTGGCGACGGTTCTGGTGATCCTGCTGTTCCAGGCCGTGAGCCTGACGCTCGCGGCGCGGTCCGGTCCGCACTGACCGGTCGGTGGCGGCGCGGGTCGGATCCACGTCCGACCCGCGCGCCGCGTCGGCCGCCGATCAGGTATGGATCACCTTGCCGTAGGCGTCGAGCACGCTCTCGTGCATCATCTCGCTGAGCGTCGGGTGCGGGAACACCGTGTGCATCAGCTCCTCCTCGGTGCTCTCCAGGTTCATCGCCACCACGTAGCCCTGGATCAGCTCGGTCACCTCGGCGCCGACCATGTGGGCGCCGAGCAGCTGGCCGGTCTTGGCGTCGAACACGGTCTTGATCAGGCCGTCCGGCTCGCCGAGCGCGATCGCCTTGCCGTTGCCCGCGAAGGGGAACCGGCCGACCTTCACCGAGAAGCCCTGCTCCTTGGCCTTCGCCTCGGTGAGCCCGACGCTGGCGATCTGCGGCTGGCAGTAGGTGCAGCCCGGGATCTTGGCCTTGTCCATCGGGTGGGTGTGCAGGCCCTTGATGGTCTCGATGCAGATGACGCCCTCGTGCTCGGCCTTGTGGGCGAGCATCGGCGGCCCGGCGACGTCGCCGATCGCGTAGAGGCCGGGCACGTTGGTGCGGCCGAGCCCGTCCGTCACCACGATCCCGCGGTCGATCTTCACCCCGAGTTTCTCGAGACCGATATTCTCGATGTTCCCGACGACGCCCACCGCCGAGATCAGCTTCTCCGCGGTGATCTGCTGGGTCTTGCCGTCGCCGCCCTCGATGGTGGCCGTGACAGAATCGGCGCCCTTCTCGACCTTGGTCACCTTGGCGCCGGTGAGGATCTTGATGCCCTGCTTCTCGAAGCGCTTGCGGGCGAGGCCGGCGATCTCGGCATCCTCCACGGGCAGGATCTGCGGCAGCAGCTCCACCACGGTCACCTCGGCGCCCATGGTGCGGTAGAACGAGGCGAACTCGATGCCGATGGCGCCCGAGCCCATCACCAGCAGGCTCTTGGGCATCGCCTCGGGGACCATGGCCTCGTAGTAGGTCCAGATCAGCTTCTTGTCGGGCTCGATCCCCGGGATCGCGCGCGGGCGCGCGCCGGTCGCCACGATGATGTGCTTGGCCTGGTAGGTGCCGGCGCCCTTGGCGCCCTTCGGCGCCTCGGCGCGCTTGGTCTCCTTCACGGTGACCTTGCCGGGCTGGTTGCCCTGCGCGGCGCTGTCGACCGAGGCCTCGCCCCAGATCACGTCGACCTTGTTCTTCTTGAGCAGCATGCCGACGCCGCCGTTGAGCCGGGCCGAGACGCCGCGGGAGCGCTTCACGATGGCGGCGGTGTCGAACCCGACCTTGTCGGCCGTCAGCCCGTAATCACCGGGGTGCTGGAAATAATGAAAAATCTCGGCCGAGCGGAGCAGGGCCTTGGTGGGGATGCAGCCCCAGTTCAGGCAGATGCCGCCGAGATGCTCGCGGTCGACCACGGCGGTCTTGAAGCCGAGTTGCGCCGCGCGGATCGCCGTGACGTAGCCGCCGGGCCCGGCGCCGATGATGAGGACGTCGTAGGTGTCGGACATTTACCTCTCCGCGAACGCCCCTCCCCCTTGTGGGGAGGGGGCTGGGGGTGGGGGTGGCTCCGCCTGGCCGGCTGAATCCGGAAGAGGCGCGTTGGATGCGGCAAGGGCCGCGTGGATCGTCTCGAGGACGGTATCGATCTCCCGCAGGACCGTACGGTTCGGGAAACGCAGGACGCGGAAGCCTTCGGAGCAAAGATAGGTATCCCGGCGGGCATCGTAGGCCGTACTGGCCTCGAAGCCGTGCTGCTCCCCGTCGACCTCGACGATGAGCCGGGCGGTGAGGCAGCAGAAATCCGCCACGTAAGGGCCGAGGGCGACCTGCCTGCGGAAATGCGAGCCGTCCACCGGCAGGCGGTGACGCAGGTGCCACCAGAGCCGCTTCTCTGCCTCCGTGAGCGAGCGCCGCAGCGTCTTCGCGTTCGCGGTTGCTCTGGGCGAGGCTGATCTCCGGGGCTGCTGGCTCCAGGACATGGGGCGGCAGGTCAATCGAACGTGGCCGATGGCGGTATGCTCATCGTGAGCATGGAGCACGGCACATCGCAGCAGGATAGGGTGTACTGACCGGTGCCTGTCACCTTCCCCCACCTCGACATCCTGCGACGCACTTTCCCCTCCCCCTTGTGGGGAGGGGTCAGGGGTGGGGGTGGTTCAGGATCGAGCGTCCCGGTGCCTCCTGCACCACCCCCACCTCCAACTCCTCCCCACAAGGGGGAGGAGAGGCCCTGCCTCACACCAGCATGCCCATCGGGTTCTCGATCAGCCCCTTGAAGGCCGAGACCAGCTCCGCACCCAGCGCCCCGTCGAGCACCCGGTGGTCGCACGACAGGGTGCAGGTCATGACCTGGACCACGGCCGGCGCCCCGTCCTTCACGACCACGCGCTTCTCGCCCGCGCCCACCGCCAGGATGCTCGATTGCGGCGGGTTGATCACCGCGGTGAAGTGCTTGATGCCGAACATGCCGAGGTTCGACACCGAGGTGACGCCACCCTGGTACTCCTCGGGCTTCAGCTTCTTGGCGCGGGCGCGGGCCGCGAAATCCTTCATCTCGTTGGAGATGGTCGAGAGCGTCTTCTCGTCCGCCCGGCGGATCACCGGTGTGAACAGACCGCCGTCGATCGCCACCGCGACGCCGACCTCGGCGTGCTTGAAGCGCAGGATCCGGTCCTCGGCCCAGACCGCGTTGGCGGCCGGCACGCGGGTCAGCGCGAGGCCCATCGCCTTGATGACGAAGTCGTTCACCGAGAGCTTGTAGGCGGGCTTGCCGTCTTTGTCCTTGCCGGCCGAGCCGTTCAGCGTCTCGCGCAGCTTCATCAGCGCGTCGAGCTCGCAATCCACCGTCAGGTAGAAGTGCGGGGCGACCTGCATCGCCTCAGTGAGGCGCTTGGCGATGGTCTTGCGCATGCCGTCGAGGGGCACCTCCTCGTAGGCATCCTTGGCGAAGAAGCCCTTGACCTGATCGGTCGTGAGCCCGGCCGGCGCGCCGCCCGCGGGGGCGGCCTTCGGGGCCGGAGCCGCCTTCGGCGCCTCGGCGGCGGCCTGCGCGGCGGCGGGGGCCTTGGTGGTGCCGGAGGCCTTCGCGGCCTGGACGTCGCGGGCGATGATGCGGCCGTGCGGACCGCTGCCCTGGACGGCGCCGAGGTCGACGCCCTCCTGCTTGGCGATCCGGCGGGCGAGCGGCGAGGCGAACACGCGGCCGCCCGGGCCGGCCTGCGCGCCACCCTGCGGAGCGCCGCTCGGCTGCGCGCCCTCCGGTGCGGCGTTCACCCGCTCGTACGACATGTGGCCGCCGCCCGGCGTGGTGTTCTGGCTGGCCGCAGAGGCGTCGGCCTTCGGCTCGGGCTTGGACTCGGCCTTGGCCTCGCCGTTCGAGGCGGCCTTCGGCGCGCCGCCGGCCTGCACGCTCGACGGGTCCTCGCCCTCGGCGGCGATGATGGCGATCAAATCGTTGACCGGCACGTCCGCCGTGCCCTCGGGCACGAGGATCTTGGCGAGCACGCCCTCGTCGATGGCCTCCACCTCCATGGTGGCCTTGTCGGTCTCGATCTCGGCCAGCACGTCGCCGGACTTGATCGGGTCGCCCTCCTTCTTCAGCCACTTGGCGAGGTTGCCCTTCTCCATGGTCGGGGAGAGCGCGGGCATCAGCACGTTGATCGGCATGGCATCAGGTCTCGGGCAAGGCCGGGGCGGCCGGATCGTCGAAGGGGAAGAGATCGTCGAAAGGGAACGGCACGGCGTCGAAGGGCGGTTGCGGACGCGGGTCCGGCGCCCCGTCGACCTTCGCGGCGACGCGATGCGCGAGGACCGCCTCCAGATCCGCGTAGGTCGCCTGCCGGACGGCCGCCTCAGCCATGGTCGGCCGCCATCGTCAGTTGAGACCGCCGGGGTCGAGCCCCTCGGCCTCCCAACCGGCGCGGATGCGCTCGACCGCCTCGTCCTCCGACATGTCGGTCTCCAGCGCGTAGGCGCGGGCGGCCTGGCGGGCGAGGTCGGCCAGCAGCCGGCCCCAGGTCGCCGGATCGTCGAAGGAGCGGCGCAGGGCGACGCTCACCGCGCCGTCGACCACGGCCGCGCGCAGCACCTCGATGCCGCCCTGCTCCAGGGCGTCGGGCGGGATGGCGAGTTCGGCGAAGTCGGTGCTCGGATCCTGGCTCATGGCGCGCCGGCTGTTCCTCGATCTGGCCGGGGCGGGCGACGGCGTCGCCCGCGCGCCCGTCACTTGTAGCAGACGCTCTTGGCGGCCTCGACGACCTCCGCCACCGTCGGCAGCGCCAGCTTCTCGAGGTTGGCCGCGTAGGGCATCGGCACGTCCTTGCCGGTGATGCGCAGGACCGGCGCGTCCAGGAAGTCGAAGGCGTCGACCATCAGGCGGGCCACGATCTCGGCGCCGATGCCGGATTGCGGGAAGCCCTCCTCCACGGTGATGCAGCGGCCGGTCTTCTTGACCGATTCCACCACCGTCGCGCTGTCCATCGGGCGGATCGTGCGCAGGTCGATCACCTCGGCCTCGATGCCTTGCTCGGCCAGCGCCTGCGCGGCCTTGAGGGCGTAGGTCATGCCGATCGCGAAGGACACGATGGTCACGTCGCTGCCGGTGCGATGGATCTTCGCCTTGCCGATCGGCAGCACGAAGTCGTCGAGCTTCGGCACCGGGAAGGACTGCCCGTACAGGATCTCGTTCTCGAGGAAGATCACCGGGTTCGGGTCGCGGATCGCGGCCTTGAGCAGGCCCTTGGCGTCGGAGGCCGTGTAGGGTGCGATCACCTTGAGGCCCGGCACGTTGGAGTACCACGCGGAATAGTCGTGGCTGTGCTGGGCGGCGACGCGGGCGGCGGCGCCGTTGGGCCCGCGGAACACGATCGGGCAGCCGAGCTGGCCGCCGGACATGTAGAGGGTCTTGGCCGCCGAGTTGATGATGTGGTCGATCGCCTGCATGGCGAAGTTGAAGGTCATGAACTCGACGATCGGCTTCAGGCCGGCCAGCGCCGCGCCCACGCCGATGCCCGCGAAGCCGTGCTCGGTGATCGGGGTGTCGACGACGCGCCTCGGCCCGAACTCCTGCAGCAGGTTCTGGGTGACCTTGTAGGCGCCCTGGTACTCGGCGACCTCCTCGCCCATGACGAAGACGTCGCCGTCGCGGCGCATCTCCTCGGCCATGGCGTCGCGCAGGGCCTCGCGGACGGTCTGGGTGACCATCGGCGTGTCGGCCGGGAACTCCTCCATCACCGGCTCTTGGGCCTTGTTGGTGATGACGGCCGGCGCGGCCGGCGCCTTCGGGGCGTCGTCGCCGGTCTTGGCCGCGGGGGCGGCCTTGTCGGCCATGCCCTCGGCCTGCATGTCGGGGGTCGGGGCCGGGTGGCCGCCCGCGCCGTTGGGCTTGGCGCCGCCGCCGGACTGGACGCTCGCCGGATCCTCGCCCTCGCCGGCGATGACGGCGATCGGCGTGTTGACCGCGACGCCCTCGGTGCCCTCGGCGATCAGGATCTTGGCGAGGATGCCCTCGTCGATGGCCTCCACCTCCATGGTGGCCTTGTCGGTCTCGATCTCGGCCAGCACGTCGCCGGACTTGATCGGGTCGCCCTCCTTCTTCAGCCACTTGGCGAGCTTGCCCTCCTCCATGGTGGGCGAGAGGGCGGGCATCAGGATGTCGGTCGCCATGCTCAGCTCTGCGGTCGTCTTTTCGTTAGGGGGCGGCCAGCTTTGTCGTGCGCGCTCAGGCGTGCGCTTCGAGCAGGATGTCGGTCCAGAGCTCGGACGGATCCGGCTCGGGGTCGTTGGTGGCGAACTCGGCCGAGGCGTTGACGACCTCGCGGACCTTGGCGTCGGTGGCCTTGAGCTCGGCCTCGGGCACGGCGTGCAGCTCGAGCAGGCGCTTGCGCACCATCTCGATCGGGTCGTGCTCGTCGCGCATCTTCGAGACCTCGTCCTTGGTCCGGTACTTGGCCGGATCGGACATGGAGTGGCCGCGATAGCGGTAGGTTTGCATCTCCAGGATGTAGGGGCCCTGGCCGGTGCGGGCGTGCTCGATCGCCCGGGTCGCGGCCTCGCGCACCGTGCGCACGTCCATGCCGTCGACCTGCTCGCCGGGGATGCCGAAGGAGAGGCCGCGCTTCGAGAAGTCCGTCTGCGCCGAGGCGCGGGCCACCGAGGTGCCCATCGCGTAGCGGTTGTTCTCGATCACGTAGACGACCGGCAGCTTCCAGAGGGCCGCCATGTTGAAGCTCTCGTAGACCTGGCCCTGGTTGGCGGCGCCGTCGCCCATGTAGGTCAGGCTGACCTTGCCGTTCTCCCGGTAATGGTCGGCGAAGGCGAGGCCGGTGCCGAGCGAGACCTGCGCGCCGACGATGCCGTGGCCGCCGAAGAACTGCTTCTCGCGGCTGAACATATGCATCGAGCCGCCCTTGCCGCGGCTGTAGCCGCCGCGGCGGCCGGTCAGCTCGGCCATGACGCCCTTCGGGTCCATGCCGCAGGCGAGCATGTGGCCGTGGTCGCGGTAGCCGGTGATGACCTGGTCGCCCTCGACCGAGGCCATCTGCATGCCGATCACCACGGCCTCCTGGCCGATGTAGAGGTGGCAGAAGCCGCCGATCAGGCCCATGCCGTAGAGCTGGCCGGCCTTCTCCTCGAAGCGCCGGATCAGCAGCATCTCGTGATAGGCGTGGAGATCCTCGTCCCGCGTGAACTGGGGCATGTTCGGCGCGGGGCGATGCGCCTCGGCGGCCTGAGGGCTCGCGGCCTGCACCGGCGCGGACGACGCGTCCTTGGCGGGCTCCTTGGCAGGCTCCTTGGCGGCGTCCATCGGCGCTCTCCCCGTGATTCCACGCGACTTCGTGGGGGTGTAGGACAGCGACGATTGGAAAGCGAGGGCTGCCGCTCTGACAGGAAGCCGCTCTTGTCAGAGGACTTTCGGGACTAGGGAAAACGATCCCCTGGACTTCCGCGGGACGATCGCGGGACCTCCGCGGACCTGTCAGGGCGTGATGATGACCACGTCGTTGGCGTGGACCCGGCCCAGGACGATCCGGGCGCGCTCCTCCAGGAGGTCGCGGTCGATCTGGTCGCTCTTCAGCAGGTTCACCCGGTGCTCCCAGACGGCGCGCTCGGCCTTCACGGCGGCGAGTTCCTGGCTGAGGCCGTAGGCGCGGATCTTCAGGGCCTTCTTGGCCTCGAGGCCACGGTTGCCACTCTCGGCCTGCCACACGAAATAGCCGACCACGAGCGCCGACAGGGTCCAGAGACCCAGCGGCAACACGACCATTCTGACTCGGCGGCGCACGACCATGGCGCGACCCTCGCGCGGAAAGGTTAACGGTTCTTTTCGACCGCGCCGCGGTCGGGGCAGGACCGCGACGGGGCCGGACCGCGGCCGGGACGAACAGGGGCGAGCCTGAGGCATGGACCTGACGCATCTGGGACGCTGGATCGCCGCGCACGCCACGGCGACCGACGACCACGACACCCTGCTCTCGGGCTTCTGCGAGTCGCTGGTCGAGGCCGGCCTCCCCGTCTGGCGGGTCAGCGTCATGGCGCCGGCCCTGGACCCGACGCTGCGCGGCGTCAGCCTCAACTGGCACGCGGGCGAGGGCATGTCCTTCGTCGCCAACGCCCACGGCGCCGACGAGGAGAGCGACTGGCTCCTGAGCCCCGTCTACGCCCTCGTGGAGACGGGCGAGACCTTCGGCCGCTGGCGCCTCGACGCGCCCGGGCTGGCCGTCGACTTTCCGGTCCTGAAGGCCCTCGGGGCGCAGGGCGGCGTCGACTACGTGCTGCACATCGCCGAATTCGCCCCCGGCACCGCGCTGCGCGGCATCGCGGTCTCGTTCTGCACCCGCGCCGCCGCCGGCTTCACCGAGGCGGACCTCGCGGCGATCGCCGGTGTCCTGCCGTTCCTGACGCTGGCGATGGCCAAGATGGGCCTCGCCCACACGTTCCGGGAAGTCTCGGCCACCTATCTCGGCCGATCCACCGCCGAGCGCATCCTCGACGGGCAGATCCGGAGGGGCGAGGGGCGGGCCGTGCCGGCGGCGATCCTGCTGACCGACCTGCGCGGCTTCACGGCCCTGGCCGACCGGGTGGATCCGGCCGACATCGTCACGTGGCTCAACGAGCATTTCGACGCCCTCGGCGACCCGGTGGCGCGGCACGGCGGCGAGATCCTGAAATTCCTCGGCGACGGCTTCCTGGCGATCTTCCCGGTCCCGGACGCCGACACCCTCCCCTGCCCGGTCTGCGGGGCCGCCCTCGACGCCGCGATCGAGGGGCTCGCCGCCAACGCGGCGCTCAACGCCCGCCGCCGCGCCGAGGGGCTGCCGGAGCTGCCGGCCGAGGGCGTCGTGCATTTCGGGACGGTGATGTACGGCAATGTTGGGACCGAGCGGCGCCTCGACTTCACGATCATCGGACGGGCGGTCAACGAGGCGAGCCGGATCGAGAGCCAGTGCGCCGCCCTCGGCCACGACCTCCTCGTGTCGGACTCCTTCGCCGAGCGGTGCGCCCGGCGGCTGGAGCCGGTCGGGACGATCGAGTTGCGGGGCCTGTCGCGGCCGATGCGGGTCTGGACCGTGCCGAGGGAGTCGTCCGGTGCGGCGATGACCTGAGGCGAGCGCCGTCTTCCGGGCTCGCCTGCGGCGCCCCGGAACAAAGTGGGAGGCGCCGCGCTGACGTCGTCAGAACAGCGCGCAGCTCCGCTGGAGCACCAGCCCGACCGCGCCCTGCACGAAGCGGCGCCGGTAGGCCTCCCGGATCTCACGCAGGGCGGCGACCGCTTCGGGCGTCGGTTCGGTGACGATCAGGACGATGCGGGCGGCCTCGTGGACGATCCGTCCGTCCGGCCCGCGCCACTGGCCCCGGCCGGCGAACACGGTCAGCCCGTCCGGGAAGCGGGGGGTGATCCGCTCGGCCAGGAACCGGTCGAAGGCCGCCCCCGAGACGCGGCCGCCGTCCGGCCGCGACAGGCCGAACAGCAGCTGCGCGCTGAGCGTCGGGCGGGCACCGTCGCAGAGCGGGTCCGCGCGGGCGGGGCCGACCGCCCCGATACCGAGCAGGCCGGCCAGCAGGATCTTACCGATCAGCGGCGGGCGAGCTGCTTGAGCGCCGACGGGCCGGCGTAGAGTGCCTGCGGGCCCAGGCCCTCCTCGATGCGGATCAGCTGGTTGTACTTGGCCAGTCTGTCGGAGCGGGCGAGCGAGCCGGTCTTGATCTGTCCGCAATTGGTGGCGACCGCGAGATCCGCGATGGTCGAGTCCTCGGTCTCGCCCGAGCGGTGCGACATCACCGCGGTGTAGCCGGCGCGCTGGGCCATATCGACCGCCGCCAGGGTCTCGGTGAGCGAGCCGATCTGGTTGACCTTGATCAGGATCGAGTTGGCCGTCCCCTCGGCGATGCCGCGGGACAGGCGCTCGACGTTGGTGACGAACAGGTCGTCGCCCACGAGCTGGCAGCGGTCGCCGATCTTGTCGGTCAGGAGCTTCCAGCCGGCCCAGTCATCCTCCGACATGCCGTCCTCGATCGAGACGATCGGGTAGGTGGCGACGAGCTGCGCGAGGTAGTCGACCTGCGCCTCGATGGTGCGGGTCTTGCCCTCGCCCTCGTACGCGTAGGCGCCGTCCTTGAAGAACTCGGTGGCGGCGCAGTCGAGGGCGAGCGCCATGTCCTGGCCCGGCTTGAAGCCGGCGGCGCTGATCGCGTCCATCACGAAATCGAGGGCGGCCTCGGCGGACGGCAGGTTCGGGGCGAAACCGCCCTCGTCGCCGACGTTGGTGTTGTGACCGGCCTTCTTCAGCTTGCCCTTAAGGGTGTGGAACACCTCGGAGCCCATGCGCACGGCCTCGGCGAGCGAATCGGCGCCCACCGGCATGATCATGAATTCCTGGAAGTCGATCGGGTTGTCGGCGTGCGCGCCGCCGTTGATGATGTTCATCATCGGCACCGGCAGGACCCGGCCCTGCACGCCGCCGACGTAGCGGTAGAGCGGCAGGCCCGAGGCCTCGGCCGCGGCCTTGGCCACCGCCAGCGACACGCCGAGGATCGCGTTAGCGCCGAGGCGGGCCTTGTTGGGCGTGCCGTCGAGCTCGATCATCGCCTCGTCGACCGCGACCTGGTCCTCGGCCTCCATGCCGCCGATCGCGTCGAGGATCTCGGTCTGGGCCGCCTCGACCGCCTTCAGCACGCCCTTGCCGAGGAAGCGATTCTTGTCGCCGTCGCGCAGCTCCACCGCCTCGTGGGCGCCCGTGGAGGCCCCCGACGGCACCGCGGCGCGGCCGAAGGAGCCGTCCTCCAGGATGACGTCGACCTCGACCGTCGGGTTGCCGCGGCTGTCGAGGATCTCGCGGGCGCTGATATTGGTGATCGCGGTCATGGAACGTCCTCTCGCGGGGGCCGCGGGTCGGCGACCGCGCCCCAATCGGAGGGTGCGGCGCATCGCGGCGGCTTATCCGTCAAGCCGCGGCCGGCGGCAAGCGCCGGGACGGACGGCGCACAGCCAGGTCCTGTCGGGAAAGCGTCGCGGATCAGGCGGATGCGCGCGGCGCCGGCAGGCTCTATATGGCCGGCCATGACCTCTCCCGACGATCTCCAACTCGGCCAGCCGACGCCCCTTCCCACCTCGCCCGAGGAGGCGCGGCTCGACCGGGTCCCGAACCCGCACGCGGACACCGACTACGTCGCCCGGTTCACCGCGCCGGAATTCACCTCGATCTGCCCGGTCACCGGGCAGCCAGATTTCGCGATCCTGGTGATCGACTACGTGCCCGGTGACTGGCTGGTGGAGTCGAAGTCACTGAAGCTCTACCTGGGGGCGTTCCGCAACCACGGAGCGTTCCACGAGGATTGCACGGTGGCGATCGGCAAGCGGCTCCGCGACCTGCTTGAACCGCGCTACCTGCGAATCGGCGGGTTCTGGTATCCCCGCGGCGGCATCCCGATCGACGTCTTCTGGCAGACGGGCGAACTGCCGAAGAACGCGTGGCTGCCGGACCCGGGCGTGCCGCCCTATCGCGGACGCTGACCGAGCCAACGAAAAGGGCGACCGGCTCGCGCCGGTCGCCCCCGATCCTCCCGGATCTTCGATCTCAGTAGCCGTAGCCGTAGTAGCCGTAGCCCGGAGCGGCGTAGCCGTAGCCGCCGTAGACCGGGGCGTAGCCGTAGCCGTAGGACGGGGCGTAGCCGTAGCCGCCGCCGTAGTAGCTGTCGCGGGCCGCGCCCGCGGCGATCGCACCGGCCGCGAGGCCGGCGATGCCGAGGCCGATGGCGGCGCCGGTGCCGATGCCGCGACGGCCGCGGTAGTAGCCGTGACCGTAGCCGCCGTAGCCGCCGTGGTAGCCGTAAGGCCGCGCCTCGGCGCTCGTGGTGACGGCAACACTGCCGAGAGCCATGGCGGCGGCAGTGGCGATGATACCGATCTTGCGCATAGTGTTCCTTCTCGATCCCTGATCGAACATGCCCAATAACGTGGCCGCATCCGGACAGTTCCAGATTTCACGCCGGACTTGCGTGCGGATCCGCACCCAGTCGGGATTATGAACCGTTGTTCAGCGTCGCCGCCGCGTCGATGAGTGCGGTCAAGCTTGGGTGTCTCTCTTCCGGAAGCGCTCGAACTCTTGCGGCGAGTCTTCGGGAGCACCTGAAACGCCGCGGCGGGCCGGCGCGGCGGACGGCCGGTCCCGGAGATAGAAATCCGCCCCGCCGCGGGTCGGGCGTGCTACGGATCGGCCGGGAGGACCGACGATGGATGCCCTGACCCTGATCCGCGAGAGCCTCGCGCCGCTGGCCGGCAAGCGGGTCGTCGATATCGGGTGCGGCGCCGGGACGCTCGCGCGGCGGCTGGTCGACGCGGGCGCGCGTGTCACCGGGATCGATCCCGGCGCCGCGGCGCTCGCCCGGGCGCGGGCCGCCGTGCCGGAGGCGCGCTTCGAGGCCGCGACCGGCGAGGCCCTGCCCTTCCCGGACGCCAGCTTCGACGGCGCCGTGATGCTGAATTCCCTCCACCACGTCCCGGACCCGGCGGCGGCCCTCGCCGAGGCGGCCCGCGTCCTGGCCCCGGGCGGGCTGCTCGTCGTGGTGGAGCCCCTGGCGGAGGGCAGCTTCTTCGACGCCCTGCGGCCGATCGAGGACGAGACCGCAATCCGCGCCGCCGCCCAGGACGCCATCGCGGCCGCCCTCGCCCGCGGCGCCTACGCGTGCCGCCGCGACGCGACGATCGCGCGGCGCGAGCGCTTCGACTCGCTCGACGCCTTCCTCGCCCGCGTCAGCGCCGTGGACCCGGCGCGCGAGGCGACCATCCGGGACCGGCGCTCCGTGGTCGAGGAGGCCTTCCTCAAGGCCGCCGCGCGCGAGGCCGACGGGCAGTTCGGCCTCGTCCAGCCGCTGCGGATCCACGTCCTGGAGCCGGCGGCCGCCTGAGCCGGTCAGGCGGCCCGGCGCTTGGCGAGGCGGTCGAAGGCGAGGAGTTCCTCGAGCAGGGCCGGCATGTCCTTCAGCGCCACCATGTTGGGGCCGTCGGAGGGCGCCCGGTCGGGGTCGGGATGGGTCTCGATGAACACCCCCGCCACGCCCACCGCCACGGCGGCGCGGGCGAGGACGGCGACGAATTCCCGCTGTCCGCCGGAACTCGCCCCCTGCCCGCCGGGCTGCTGCACCGAGTGGGTGGCGTCGAACACCACCGGCGCGCCCTGCGTGACTTGCGCCATGATCGGCAGGCTGCGCATGTCCGACACCAGCGTGTTGTAGCCGAACGAGGCGCCGCGCTCGGTGACGATGACGTTGGGGTTGCCCGCCTCCGTCACCTTGGCGGCGACGTGCTTCATGTCCCAGGGCGCCAGGAACTGGCCCTTCTTGATGTTGACCGCGCGGCCGGTCGCGGCGGCGGCCAGCAGCAGGTCGGTCTGGCGGCACAGGAAGGCGGGGATCTGGAGCACGTCCACCGCCTCGGCGGCGGGGGCGCACTGCTCGGCGGCGTGCACGTCGGTCAGCACCGGCAGCCCGAGGGTCTCGCGGATCTCGGCGAAGACCGGGAGCGCCCCGTCGAGGCCGATGCCCCGGGCGGCGCTGCCCGAGGTGCGGTTGGCCTTGTCGAAGGAGGTCTTGAACACGAGGCCGACGCCCAGACCCGCGGCCATCTCCTTGAGGGCGGCGGCGATCTCCAGGGCGTGCTGGCGCCCTTCGAGCTGGCAGGGGCCGGCGATCAGCGTCAGCGGCAGATGGTTGGCGAAGCGCGCGTCGCCGACTTGGACGACGGGGCCGGGTGTCTCGATCTTCGACATGCCGGCCGGTCTAGCCCGCGCGGCGGATCCGCGAAAGCCCGGGCCGGGGCGCGACCCGGCAGACCGTGCGGTCCTCCCGGAGGGCGTCCGCGCGCGGGCCGGTCTCGCACAGCATCAGGATCCGGCCGGCACCGCCCCGACGCGGCGCATCCGCCAGCAGGCTGGCCTGGTGGAGGTTGAGCGCCAGCACCTCGACCGCGGCGGCGTCCGCCCCGGCGAGCGCCTGCGCGGCGCGGCCGATCAGGACGAAGTAGGCCGGCGCCGGCTCGCGCTCGCGGGAGGCCACGGTGATCCGGGCGGGCGCGCGGCAATCGAGGCTCAGCCGCTCGGCATCCTGTGCCCGGAACACCGCGACGGGGCCGGCCCGCCCCGCCAGGGAGGCGCCGGTGGTGCGGATCACCCGCGCGGCGAGGACGTCGCAGGCATCCGCCGCCCGGGCCGGGGCCGGCCCGAGGAGGAGCGCGCCGGCGAGGGCGGTCAGGGTGGTGAGGCGCAGCATCGGGACATCCGCGGCGGGAGACGGTCGCGCCCGGGAGATGGCGCGCCCGGGAGATAGCGCGCCCTGCGGCGGGCGCGAAGCCGCGCCGCGGGACGTGGACAGGAACAGCCGGATGACCGATCTGAGCGGGCGGCGCGGCGCCTCACGCCGCTCGCAGATCAGGCTCCGACGCGGCCATGCTCCGAACCCTCCTCGCTTCCGTCCTGCTGGCCCTGGTGCCGGCCGGGCACGCTTCCGCAGAGCCGCCCCAGCAGCCGACCTACGGGCCCGAACTCGAGGGCTTCGCCTACCCGTTCCCGGTGGAGCGGTTCCCGTTCACGTCGCAGCACCAGCCCCTGCAGATGGCCTATCTCGACGTCCGGCCGGCGACGCCGAACGGCCGGACCGCCGTTCTGCTGCACGGCAAGAACTTCTGCGCCGCCACCTGGGAGAGCCAGATCCGGGCGCTCGGCGCCGCCGGGTACCGGGTCATCGCGCCGGACCAGATCGGCTTCTGCAAGTCGAGCAAGCCGGCGGCCTACCAGTTCACCTTCCGGCAGCTCGCCGAGAACACCCGCGCGCTCCTGGACAAGCTCGGGATCGAGCGGCCGATCCTGGTCGGCCACTCGACGGGCGGGATGCTGGCCGCCCACTACGCCCTGCTCTACCCGAAGGCGGTGGAGCAGCTCGTGCTGGTCAACCCGATCGGCCTGGAGGACTGGGCCGCCAAGGGCGTGCCGCCGACCTCGGTGGAGCAGTGGTACCAGCGCGAGCTGAAGGTGACGGCGGCCTCGATCCGGGCCTACGAGACGGCGACCTACTACGCCGGCGCCTGGGAGCCCCGCTACGAGCCCTGGGTCACGATGCTCGCGGGCCTCAACGGCGGCCCCGGCAAGGAGGCGGTCGCCTGGGACTCGGCGCTGCTCTACGACATGATCCTCACCCAGCCGGTGGTCTACCGGTTCCCGCAGATCGCGGTGCCGACGCTGCTCCTGATCGGTCAGAAGGACAACACGGCGATCGGCAAGGACCTCGCACCGCCGGAGGTGCGGGCGAGCCTCGGCAACTATCCCGAGCTCGGCAAGGCGGCCGCCAGGGCCATCCCGGGCGCGCGGCTCGTGGAGTTCCCGGATCTCGGCCACGCGCCGCAGATGTCGGATCCGGAGGGGTTCAATGCGGCGCTGATCGCCGGGATCGCGGCGCGCTAGGCGCCGCGCGCCGTCCTCCGTCGTCCCGGGGCGCTCGCGGCGCCCCGGGACGACGGCGTGCCCGGCGCCTTGATCCTAGAAGTAGGACTTCAGCACGCCCCGGCGGCGGACGTCGAGGGTCGCGCAGTGGAACGAGCCGCCGAACGGGCCGTAGCTGAGGAACGGCGCCGGGATCGGGTCGAAGCCCCAGTCCTTCAGGGCCTTGATCAGCGTCGGCTGGCTCTGGTCGACGACGATCTTCTTCTCGGTGATCGCCAGGACGTTGATCGAGGTCCAGGGCGAGCACATCGAGATCTTGCTCATGAAGCCCTCGACCGGGTCGGGGCGCGGGGCGACCAGCACGTCCCACTTCTTGAGCACGGCCGGGAGCTTCTCGACGTCGACGTAGTCCGGGTTCACCAGAACCTTGCCGGGGGCGAGCGGCATGAACGACGAGTCGATGTGCATCGGCTGCGGGCAGCGGCTCTCGATCTCGTGGATGCGGAAGCCCGGGCCGAGGTGGCGGCGCAGCCACTCGATGCCCATCAGGTTGGTCACGTTCGAGCGGGTCACGAACAGGTCGCGGCCGCAGCGGACGAAATCGGCGGCGTCGAAGACCGGCTCGAACTCGTTGACCGTGAACTGCATGGGCTCGCCGGCCTTCAGGTTCGGCACCCGGTAGTCGTAGTTGTAGAGGTCGTCGGTCAGCTGCGGGCGCGGCGCGGAGGTCCAGCGGGCGCCGGCGCGGAAATACTCCTTGAACAGCGACCGGTAGGCGTCGCCCTCGAAGTAGCGCGAGCGCCAGCACATCGGGCTCTCGATGATCTCGTCGCCGATCACGAGGTACGGGTCGCGCGGGCAGGCGACGCAGAAGCCGCGGGAGGACCAGCGCGGCGCCTTGAACTTCTTCGAGAAGTCCACCGCGTCGGGACGGCGGACCTTCACGCCCTCGCCGGCCAGGATGGTGATGAAGTTGTCGAGCTCGGCCTGGGCGAGCTTCTTCATGAACTTCGGATATTTCCAGCCGCTCGCCAGCCGGTAGAACGGCTGCGCGGCGCGCGGCAGGTTGAAGATCACCGTCAGGTGGTGAGTCGGGATCGTGGCGCCGTCGAGCGAGCCGACGATGACCTCCTCCAGCGGATCCCACTCGTTCCAGGCCATCACCGGCGACTGGGGAGCCGGCACGCCCGGTCCGGTCCCGCCCGGGAGACCGCCCGCATGCGTGTCGTCGGTCACGGCCTCCAGGGCCGTGATCGGTGATTCGCGCTCCATGACGTGTGCCCCTTCTGCGACGTGCCGCGGCCTTCTGCGCGGGCTTCTCAGCCCCGCCGCCGCTTTGGCCCTCGGTGTGTCAAACGGGTGATAGACACCGCTAATCCGTGCTGCAACGTGACAGAAACGTTCCCGGGCCGATGGACCTATTTCTGCCGCGACCGTGACCGATTTCCCGCATCAAGCCTTACGCGAGCTTGAAAGACGACAATGAAGCGCCTGACGACCTTGGCCTCGATCGCCGGTCTGTGCACGGTCGTCGGCCTGTTCATGTCCTCCGGCCTGGAGGATGTGTCGGCCGCCGTCGTGAGCGCCGGCTGGGGCGCCGCCCTGGTGGTGCTCGCGCGCTTCGTGGCCGTCGCCTGGGCGGGGCTCGGCTGGTACGTCGTGTTCCCCGCCGGCGCGACCAAGCTCGCCGACTGCATCTCGCTCCGCTTTGTCCGCGAGGGCATCAACACGCTGCTGCCTGTCGCCACCGTCGGCGGTGACTTCGTCGGCGCCCGCCTCCTGTCGAAGCGCGACGTTCCGGGCGCGCTCGCGGGCGCCAGCATGTTCGTCGACCTGATGACCCAGGCGCTGACGCAGCTCCTGTTCACGGTGGCCGGCCTCGCCCTGCTGGTCCTGATCTCCGGTGACGGACCGATCGCCCACACGGTCGAGGGCGGGCTGGCCCTGGCGGTCCCGGCGCTCGGCGCCTTCTACCTGATCCAGCGCAAGGCCGGTCATCGCCTGATCCAGGCGCTACTCAGCCGCTTCGCCTCCGGGCGCGAGTGGCGGGCCTTCGGCGCCATCGACCAGCTCTACGACAGCCTGCGCCGGCTCTACGGCAACCACGGTCGCTTCGCGTTGGCCCTGGTGGTCCACCTCGCCGGCTGGGTGATCGGCACGCTCGAGGTCTATGTCTGCCTGCGGTTCATGGGCTACCCGATCGACTTCGCGCAGGCGCTCATGATCGAGAGCCTCGCCCAGGCCGTGCGCGGCGCGGCCTTCGCGGTGCCCGGCGCCCTGGGCGCGCAGGAGGGCGGGCTGATCGCCCTGTGCGGCCTGTTCAATATCCCGGCCGAGGCGGCGCTCGCCCTGTCGCTGGTCAAGCGCTTCGCCGATCTCGGCGTCGGGCTCCCGAGCCTCCTGCTCTGGCACCGGATCGAGTCCAGGCTCCGGTCCGAGACGCCGGAGGAAGAGGAGCGCGAGCCTGCGCCGGAGGCCGGGCGCAAGGCCAAGAGGGTCGCGCAGCCCGCCACCCTCGGCCCGTTCTACAGCTACGCTCCGCCGCGCATGGGGGCGCGGCTCGGCGACGGCGAGGAGTTGAAGAAGTGCGCCTGACCCGCCGGCTCGCGGCCGCCCTCATCGCCGCTCCCTTGGCCCTGACCCTGCTCGTCCCGGCCCCGTCTTGGGCCGCGGACGATCCGGCCGTTCAGACCGTGCGCGACCTCTACGCCGCCTTCTCGGCCGCGCTGAAGGACGGGCCCGGCCCGCTGCCGGCCCGGGTTGAGGCCGTCGGCCCGGCGCTCGACAAGGCGTTCGACTTCCCCGCCATGACCCGCGTCGCGGTGGGCTCGAAATGGTCGAGCTTCACCCCGGAGCAGCAGGCGGCGGTGATCGACGCCTTCAAGCGCAGCCTGACCGTGACCTACGCCAACCGCCTGGCCCGCGCCGCCGGCGGCAAGTTCGACGTGACCCCGAAGGTCGAGGAGCGGGGCGCCCAGCGCGTGGTGCCGACCCGCGTCACCGCCGCGGACGGCGACGATTCCGCCGTGGACTTCGTCGTCAACGCCGACAACCGCATCCAGGACGTCCTGCTCAACGGCGACGTCAGCGAGATCGCCGCGCAGCGGAACGCCCTGTCGGCGCCGCTGAAGTCCGGGGGCGCCGACGGCGTCGTGAAGTTCCTCCGGGCGCGGGCCGACGGCATGCTCGCGGCCAAGCCGACGCCCTGAGCGGCGCCGGCGCCTGCGCCGACCTGAACCGGCCGTTCGCGGCCATCGCCGCCTCGGCGGCCGGACGATCGCACGGATCCGACCGGATGGATGTCTCCTCCCTGGCGCTGCTCGGCCTCTCGTGGCTCTCGCTGCTATGCCTGATCCTGGCGGCGGCGGGCTGCGTCTACGGGCTGGCCGGCGCCATCTGCGCGGGCCGCTACGCGGGCCGCCGCCCGCCGATGCTGCCCGCCGGCGCGACGCGGCCCTCCGTGACGGTGCTGAAGCCGCTCTGCGGTCTCGAGCCCAACCTCTACGCGAATCTCGAGACCGTGCTGCGCCAGGACTACGCCGGGCCGGTCCAGGTCCTGTTCGGCGTCCAGAAGTCCACCGATCCCGCGATCGGCGTGGTCGAGCGCCTACAGCAGGCCTATCCCGAGGCCCGCATCGACCTCGTGATCGACGGCCGGCAGCACGGATCGAACCGCAAGGTCTCGAACCTGATCAACATGGCCGAGGCCATCGCCCACGACGTGGTGGTGCTGGCCGACAGCGACATGGTGGTGGGGCCCGACTACCTCGAGCGCCTCGTCGCGGAGCTGTCCCAGGACGGCGTCACCGGCGTCACCTGCCTGTACCACGGGGTCCCGGCCTTCCGGGGCCTGTACGACCAGCTCTCGACGCTCGCGATCGACACCCACTTCCTGCCCAACGTTGTGATGGGCCTGAGCCTCGGTCTGGCGAAGCCCTGCTTCGGCTCCACCGTGGCCTTCACCCGGGCGAGCCTGGAGGCGGTCGGCGGCTTCCGCACCTTCCGCAACGATCTGGCGGACGATTACGCCATCGGCGCCGCCCTGCGCGGCCTCGGCGGCCGGGTGGTGATCCCGAGCTTCACGATCGGCCACACCAGCGTCGACACCGATCTCTCCGGCCTGTGGCGGCACGAGCTGCGCTGGAACCGGACGATCCGCACCGTCGACCCGGCGGGCTACGCCGGCTCGATCGTCACCCACGCCTTCCCGCTCGCCCTGCTGGGCGCGCTCCTGCCCGGCGCCGGCACCGGCGCCCTCTGGGTCGCCGCCGCGGCGCTGGCGAGCCGCGTGCTGCTCTGCCGGCAGCTGGAGCGGGCCTTCGGCCTCGCCCCGCACCCCTACGGACTGTTGCCGATCCGCGACATCCTCTCCTTCCTGAACTTCTCCTGGGCCTTCGTGTCGGGGGCGGTGACATGGAAAGGTCACGATTATCACGTGGTTGCGGATGGCACCCTGATCCCGGACGCCGAACTCGGCCGCGATGCCGGCGCGCCGCTCCGCTGAACCCGGCTCCCTCGTCCTCCGCCCCTCCCCCGGCATTGCCCTGAGGCCTTGAACCCCATGCGCACGCTCTTCCTCCAGGCCCCCACCTTCGACGGTTTCGACGGCGGTGCCGGCTCCCGTTACCAGGCCAAGCGCGAGATCAAGTCGTTCTGGTACCCGACCTGGCTGGCCCAGCCGGCCGCCCTGGTGCCGAACTCGAAGCTGATCGACGCGCCGCCGCACAACATCAAGCTCGCCGAGATCGTGGCCCAGGCCAACGACTTCGACCTCGTCGTGCTCCACACCTCGGTGCCGTCGTTCAAGTCCGACGTGAAGACGATCGAGGCGCTCAAGGCCGCCAACCCGAAGCTCATCGCCGGCCTGATCGGCGCCAAGGTCGCGGTCGACGCCGCCGGCGCGATGGCCCAGGCCCCGGTGGTCGATTTCTGCGCCCGCAACGAGTTCGACTTCACCGTCAAGGAGGTCGCCGACGGCGTCCCGATGTCGGAGATCAAGGGGCTGTCCTATCGCGACGCCAACGGTGTCGTGGTCCACAACGAGGACCGCGAGATCATGACCGACATGGACCAGCTGCCCTTCGTCACCAGCGTCTACAAGCGCGACCTGGAGATGGAGAAGTACTTCATCGGGTACCTGAAGCACCCCTACATCTCGTTCTACTCGGGCCGGGGCTGCAAGAGCCGCTGCACCTTCTGCCTCTGGCCGCAGACGGTCGGCGGCCACACCTACCGCACCCGCTCGGTCGCCCACGTGATCGAGGAGATCAAGTACTGCCTGAAGGAGTTCCCGCAGACCAAGGAGTTCTTCTTCGACGACGACACCTTCACCGACAACCTGCCGCGCGCGGAGGAGATCGCCCGCGAGCTCGGCAAGCTCGGCGTCACGTGGTCGTGCAACGCCAAGGCGAACGTGCCGCGCGAGACCCTGAAGGTGCTCAAGGAGAACGGCCTGCGCCTGCTGCTGGTCGGCTACGAGTCCGGCAACCAGCAGATCCTGCACAACATCAAGAAGGGGATGCGGGTCGAGGTCGCCGAGAAGTTCACCAAGGATTGCCACGACCTGGGCATCGCCATCCACGGCACCTTCATCCTCGGCCTGCCGGGCGAGACGAAGGAGACGATCCAGGAGACGATCAACTTCGCCAAGCGGATCAACCCGCACACGATCCAGGTCTCGCTGGCGGCGCCCTACCCGGGCACCTTCCTGTACAAGCAGGCGGTGGAGAACGGCTGGCTCGACATCGAGAACGCCGAGCTCGTCGACGAGAACGGCGTGCAGGTCGCGCCGCTGCACTACCCGCACCTCTCCCACACCGAGATCTTCACCTCGGTCGAGGAGTTCTACAAGAAGTTCTACTTCCGGGCGCCGAAGATCGCCTCGATCGTCAGCGAGATGGTGCGCTCGCCCGACATGATGAAGCGCCGCCTTCGCGAGGGCGTCGAGTTCTACCGCTTCCTCAAGGAGCGTCAGGGCACCGCCAAGGCGGCCTGAAGTCAGGGGTCCGGGGCCTGCGGCCCCGGCGGGGAGCGGGGCGGAGCCCCGCCCCTCTTCCAGGGCTCCGCCCTGGACCCGCGAGAGGGCGAGCCCTCTCGACACCCGTTACGAGGTTACCGTGAAGCGTCTGGTCGTCACCGCGGATGATTTCGGGCTGAGCCCCGAGGTCAACGAGGCCGTCGAGCAGGCCCATCGCGACGGGATCCTCACGGCGGCCAGCCTGATGGTCTCGGCGCCGGCCGCCGCCGACGCCGTGGCGCGGGCCCGGCGGATGCCGTCCCTGCGGGTCGGGCTGCACCTCGTCCTCGTGGAGGCGTGGCCGACCCTGCCGGCGGAACAGCTTCCCGACCTGACGGACGAGGCCGGCCTGATGCGGGCCGACATGGCCCGCCTCGGCCTCGACTTCGCCCGCAGGCCCGCGGCCCGGCGCCAGCTCGCCGCCGAGATCCGGGCTCAGTTCGAGGCCTACCGGGCCACCGGCCTGCCGCTGGACCACGTCAACGCCCACAAGCACTTCCACGTCCACCCGCTGATCGCCGGGGCGGTGCTGCGCGTCGGCCGCGACTTCGGGATGCGCGCCCTGCGGGTGCCGCGGGAGCCGCGCGAGATCCTGCGCCGCGCCGAGCCCGGCGCGCGGCCGCGAGCCGCCCTCGACATCGCGCCCTGGGCGGCGCTGCTCGCCGTCCGCGCCCGGCAGGCCGGGCTGCTGATCCCCGACCGCACCCTCGGCCTCGCGTGGTCCGGCGCCATGACGCCCGCCCGTGTCGCGGCCCTGCTGGCCGAACTTCCGGACGGCCTGACCGAGCTCTACACCCATCCGGCCACCGCCGGCGGCTTCCCCGGCGAGGCGCCGGGCTACCGCTACGCCGACGAGCGCGACGCCCTGATCGCCCCCGCATCCCGGTCGGCCGCCGACGCGTCGGGCGCCGTCCGCGGCGGGTTCTCCGACTTCCTCGGTTGACCCAGGCCGTTATCTGACTTTAGTCAGATAACATGGAGCCTGCCGAGATCGCCCGCGTCCGCCGCTTCGCCCGCGCGGTCACCGCCGAGGTCGGCGCGCTCGATTCCTCGTTCCTCGGTCGCGGCCGTCCTCTGGGCGCGGCGCGGGTCCTGAACGCCATCGGCGCGGGCCGCGCGGAGATCGGCGAGATCCGCGCCTATCTCGGTCTCGATTCCGGCCTGATGAGCCGTCTCCTGCGGAGCCTGGAGGAGGAGGGGCTGGTGGCGACCGCGCCGCACCCCGCGGATGCCCGCCGCCGGGTCGCCTCCCTGACCGAGGCCGGGCGGCGCGAGTTCGCGGCCTACGAGGCGCTGTCGGATGCCCGCGCCGTCGCCCTGCTGGAGCGCGCACCGCAGGTGGACGCGCTGCTGCACGCCATGGACCGGGTCGCCCTGGCCCTCGGCCGCGACGCCATCGCGATCCGGGAGGCCGACCCGACCGACGCGGGCGCCCGCGCCTGCCTCGCCGCCTGCTACGCCGAGCTCGCGACCCGGTTTGCCGGCGGGTTCGACGTCGCCCTGTCGTGCGACCCGGAGGCCGCCGCCATGGTGCGGCCGCGCGGCGTGTTCCTGCTCGCGTGCGCCGACGGGCTGCCGGTCGGATGCGTCGGGCTCAAGGGAGGCGGCGGCGCGGTCGCGGAGATCAAGCGGCTCTGGGTCGATCCCGCGGCGCGCGGGCTGGGCCTCGCCAAGCGGCTGATGCGGGAGGCCGAGGCCGCCGCCCGCGACCTCGGGATCCGGACGCTGCGGCTCGACACCAACAGCGCCCTCCCTGAGGCCCTGGCGCTCTACCGGCGGTCGGGCTGGGTGGAGATCGACCGCTTCAACGAAGATCCCTATCCGGACCACTTCTTCCAGAAGGCCCTCTGAGGCTCTCCGAAGCGCCGGCCGCGACCGGCCGGCGCTGCTCGGCTTCTACTTGGCGGGCACCGGATCCTGGTGCGGGGCGGACTTGCGCAGGGCCGCACCGGCCGCCTTCTCGGCTTCCGGACGATCCTCGTCGGGCTGCTCCGGCGGCTCGCCGAGGGTCGCCGGAACCACGAAGAACGCTGCCACCAGGGTGAAGAACAGCGACAGCGCCAGCAGCTTGCCCATGCTGGCCGTGCCCGGATGGCTCGACAGGACCAGCGACCCGAAGGCGCTGCCCGTGGTCAGCGCCGAGAAGAAGATCGCCCGGGTCAGGCTGGAGGCGAGCATGTCGGTCACCCCCGCCCGCCACGCGATCACGTAGTAGATGTGGAACGCCACGCCGACCGCGAGCATCAGCGGCAGGGCGATGATGTTGGCGAAGTTCAGCGGCATGCCGACGATGCGCATGGCCATCAGCGTCCAGAGCGTCGCGATCACCAGCGGGCCGAGGGTCATCGCCACGTCCCACGGCTTGCGCAGGGCGACCGAGAGGATGACGAAGATCAGCACGAAGGCCGTCACCGCCGCCTGCACGAAGGCGCCCAGGATCGTGTAGCTCGACTGCGTGGTGGCCACGGGCGCGCCGGTCGCGTGCGGGGCGACCTTCAGGACCTCGTCCGAGAACCGGCGGAGCACGGTGTCGTCGTTCGAGTCGCCTTTCGGGTGAACCTCGATGCGCGCCCGTCCGTCCGCCGCCACCCAGTCGGCCTTCAGCTGCGGCGGCAGGTTGTCCAGCGTGATCTTCTCGGGATGCAGCAGGTCGCGCAGGCGGGCGAGCAGCGGCACCAGATCCTTGGTGAGCGCTACCGAGGCCGCCTCGCGCATCTGCACCGGTCCGGCGGCGAGCTTGTCCAGGGTGCCGGCGAGCTGCTTGGCCTCCTGGGCGCCCTTCGCGTCGCCCTTGGCGTCGGCCGAGAGGCCGTTGAGCGCCGCGGCGGCGTCCTTGAGCGCCTTGACGTTGTCGGCGTCGGTCGGCGGCGGCGGCCGGCGGCCGGGGTTGAGCACCGGGTCGAGGAGCTGGGCCGTGTCGGCGATCTGGGCCAGCTTCTTGTCCTGATCCCGCGGGACGAAGGTGTCGATGCTGTTGACCGAGGCGGTGACCGGCAGGGCCAGGAGCGTCTTCGACAGCGACGGGACCTCCGCGACGCTGGGCGCCAGCACGTCGATGAAATTCGGGCTGGTCTCGGGATTCTTGATCAGGTCCAGGTAGGTCGCGATGGACTGCGTCTTGGCGCTGCGCAGGTGCATCGGGTTCGAGTCGAACGGCAGGTGCCAGAGCAGCGGCGCGCCGGCCAGGGTCACGAGGCCGACGCCGATCAGGATCGGCTTGCGGTGCCGGATGATCCAGGGGTCGACGCCGACGAGCCACTCGGTCTGGACCGCGGCCTTCTCGCCCACCGGCTTGAACACCGCGATCAGGGCCGGCAGCAGGATCAGCGAGAACAGGAAGGCCACGATCATGCCGACGCCGGCGATCAGGCCCAGCTCCGAAACGCCGCGGAAGGCCGTGGGCAGGAAGGCGAAGAAGCCCGCCACCAGCGACACCGCGGCGAGCGTCAGCGACCAGCCGACGCCCCGGGCAGCGGCGCGGATCGCGCTCTCCAGCGTCGGCTGCTCGTAGCGGTCGGCCCGGTAGCGCACCGAGAACTGGATGCCGAAATCGATGCCGAGCCCGACGAACAGGGCCGCGAAGGCCACCGAGATCGGGTTCAGCTCCTTGACCATGATGAGGCCCAGGGCGGCCGTGACCACGAGGCCCGCGAAGGTGGTGATGATCACCGCGCCGACGAGCTTGCCCGAGCGCAGGGCCAGCCACAGGAACAGCACGATCGCGCCGACAATGATGCTGTTGTTGAGGCCGGCATCCTCCGACAGCGTCGCGAACTCCTCGTCCGCCACCGCCACCGTGCCGGTCAGGCGCATCCGCAGGCCGTTCTGGGCGTCGATCCCGAGATCCTTGGCGACGTTGCGGATCAGCTTGGTCGCCTGGTAGCCGGGCTCCAGGGCGTTGAAGTCGAGGACCGGCTGGATCACCACGAACTTCATCTTGTCGGTGACGCTGGTCTCACCTCCCGACAGGAGTTCCTGCCAGGACATCCGCGCCCGCTGACCCGCCAGCACCTTCTGCAGGGTGGCGTCGATCTGCCCCATGGGCTTCTCGAGGTCCTCGATCTTGGCGTCGCCGGTCTTCACGCCGCGCGCGCCCAGCGTCAGCACCCGCATGATGCCCCGCAGCGACGGGTCGGCGGCGAGCGGGCCGAGCAGACCCTGCTGCTGGGTCAGCGCCTCCAGGGTCTTGTCGAGGTCCGCCTGCGACATCAGCAGCAGGCCGTTCTTGTTGAAGAACGGGCCGCCGTCGGGCCGGTAGACCGTCTCGATCAGGTTCTTGTGCGCCGTGAGCGCCTTGGCGAGGTTGGCGGCCGCCTCCTCGGTCTCCTCCGGCGTCTCGCCGTTGATGACCGCGACGATGGTGTTGCTGCGCTGCGGGAACGCCTTCTCGAAATTGATCTCGTCCTGTCGCCACGGCTCCTTCGGGTCGATCAGCCGCTCGACGTCGGTGTTGATTCGGAACAGGTGCGCCGCGACTCCGAGGCTCGCGACCGTGAGGAACGCCGTGAAGGCGATCACGATCCACCGATACCGCACCGAGAACGCGACGAGACTTTCGATCACGAGCACCCTGCCTGTTCGCATCGGACGCGCCCCGTGCGCGACCGGCTCCTGCCATCTGTCCGGTCCGAACCCGGGCCACCGACACGGGCGGGCTCAGGGCTCCGCCGCGCGACGCTCCGCGATTCGGCCGGGTGCGCATCGGGTTCGAGGAACGCCACACCGCCCGATCCGAGCGCGCCGCGCGCGCCCGGCACCCGACTGATTGCGCCCGATGCGGTCCGCGGTCGGGACACCCGCCGCGGGCCGGGACTTGCATCGCGGCCACGAGGCTCAGTAAAGAGGGCGATGCCAGATTGCAACGCGGCCGCCGTGGCGCGCATCCCGCGCCCGCCCGTGTGCGTTAGCGCACGGCGTTTCTGGCGCGGCCACCCGAATCGTGGGATTCCGGTCGTATTGCCGACGCAATGCACGTGCTGTCCTCAACGATCGGGCGCGTCCGCCCACGGGCTCCGCAAGCGCGGTCCATGTGGCGCCGTTGCGTCAGACACGGAATAAGATGTCATCGCCCCGCCGAAACGGGGTCATTTCAGATTAGTTCCAAGCTAGATGGCTGGAATTCGAGATTTTTTCGCGTTAAGCACCCCGATGTCCCGGGGCCGACGAAGTAAGGAGCCGCAATCTTGGGTATCCCCCTCCGGTACGTCGCGAAGATCGGCGGCTACATCCTGAAGCAGCACCTCACGGGCCGCAAGCGTTACCCGCTTGTGATGATGATGGAGCCGCTGTTCCGCTGTAACCTGGCGTGCGCCGGCTGCGGCAAGATCGACTACCCGGACGAGATCCTGAACAAGCGCCTCCCGGTCGCCGACGCGCTCGAATCGGTGCGCGAGTGCGGCGCCCCGGTGGTGGTGATTGCCGGCGGCGAGCCGCTCCTCCACAAGGACCTGCCGCAGATCGTCGAGGGCATCATCGCCCAGAAGAAGTTCGCGATCGTCTGCACGAACGCGCTGCTCCTCGAGAAGAAGATCAAGGAGTACAAGCCGAGCCCGTACTTCACGTGGTCGATCCATCTGGACGGCGACAAGGAGATGCACGACCAGTCGGTGTGCCAGCGCGGCGTCTACGACAAGGCCGTGGCGGCGATCGCGAAGGCCAAGGAGATGGGCTTCCGGGTCACCATCAACTGCACCTTCTTCAACAATTCCCAGCCTGAGAAGATCGCCGATTTCTTCGACAGCGTGACCCGGATGGGCATCGACGGCATCACCGTCTCCCCCGGCTACGCCTACGAGCGCGCCCCCGATCAGAAGCACTTCCTGAACCGCAAGGCGACGAAGGACCTGTTCCGCGGCGTGTTCCGGCACGGAAAGGAGAAGGGCCGCGAGAAGTGGACCTTCCAGCAGTCGGGCCTGTTCCTCGACTTCCTGGCCGGCAACCAGACCTACCACTGCACCCCGTGGGGCAACCCGACCCGCACCGTGTTCGGCTGGCAGAAGCCCTGCTACCTTCTCGGCGAGGGCTACGCGGCGACCTTCAAGGAGCTGATGGAGACCACCGACTGGGACGCCTACGGCACCGGCAACTACGAGAAGTGCGCCGACTGCATGGTCCACTCGGGCTACGAGGCCTCCTCGGTGGTCGATTCGGTCCGCAAGCCCTGGAAGCCGCTGGTGCACGCGATCCGCGGCATCAAGACCGAGGGCGAGATGGCCCCCGAGGTCAGCCTGGAGAACCAGCGCCCGGCCGAGTTCGTGTTCTCGCGCAACGTCGCGCAGAAGCTGTCCGAGATCAAAGCGGCCGGCGTCGACACGAAGCAGGAAGCCCGCAAGCGCACCGCCGCCTGACCGGCGCGCGCGACTGACGACACGAGACCCGCGGCCGCGAGGCCGCGGGTCTCTTCGTGTCCGGACCCCGCGGCGCCTCAGCCGAGCCGCGGCACGTGGGGGGCGCAGTCGCGCGGCAGGGTCCCGTCGAGCCGCGGATCGGGCGCGACCTCGACGTGGATCGCGAAAGGAACGAAGCCGGAGCGCCGGTAGAAGGCGAGCGCGCCGGGATGGTCCAGCGTGCAGGTATGCAGCCAGAACCGCGCGATCGGGCGCGCCCAGGCCCGGCCGATCGCCGCGTTCATCAGCGTGCGGCCGATCCCGGTACCGACCGCGTCCCCGGTCAGTCCGAGGAAGACCAGCTCGCAGGTGCCGGGCCGGCGGAAATCCAGTTCCAGCATGCCGACGTTCCGCCCGTCCCGCCGCAGCGCGAGGATCTCGACATCCCGGTCGGCCAGGATCGCCGCCAGCGCTTCGTCGGCCAGGGTGAGGCGCGAGAACCAGAGCCAGTCGGCGCCCACCGCCCGGAACAGGCTCCGGTAGGTCTCCGGGTCGGTGCGTTCCAAGGGCTCGAGGGCGAGCCCGGGCGGGAACGGCCGTCCGGGCCGCGGGGGCGGCGGGCGCAGCATCTCCAGGCTGGTGACGATCGTGGCGAGATGGCCGGGCGGCACCGTCGCGTAGCCCGGTGTGAGGGTCGGGATTCCGGTCTCCGGCAGCATCGATCCCCTCCGCGGTCGCCTCGGCGCGGCCCGGTCACGCGGAAAGCGGGCGCCGCCGCGCGACCAGCCACGGCAGCACGCAGGCCGCCGACACCGCGATCGCGGCGGCGTAGGCCGCGACCGGGTCGATGCGCCCGAGCAGCAGGTGCACGCAGACATAGAAGGCCAGCACGCCGAACGCGCCCTGGGCGCTGCCGCGCACCACGTCCAGGGCGGCGCCGACGCCGTCCTGCGCCCGGGCGAAGACGATGAGCGGCCAGGAGATGATCGGGATCGGCGCCAGGACGCCGCTCAGGCCGGAGCCGAGATGCGGCGCCAGCCCCGAGACCATCAGGACCAGGGCGGTGGCGGCCGCGAGCCGGGCCGGCATGTCCCAGCGCGGCGGGCGCGCCCGGCGGATCGGCGATTCGGTCCCGGCGGCCGGCCGGCACAGGGCGACCACCAGGGCCATCGCCGGCAGGTCGATCGCCGTGGCGAGCCACAGGCCGGGCTGGACCACCCCGTGCAGCAGCGCACCGCCGAGGACGAAGCCCGCGAGGGCGAGCAGCGCGGCCGCGAGGCCCCCCGTCCGCGGCGCGGCGACGGCGTAGACGAGGTAGCTGACGGTGACCGCGCCGAGCCCCTCCACCGAGCCGATCGCCGCGTCGGCGGCGAAGCGCTCGCCCTGCTCGGCGGCGAGGTAGATCGAGATCGGCGCCGAGGTCAGCGGGAGGCCCGAGAGCAGGCCGCCGACGAGGCTGCCCCACCGGCGCGCGGCCGCCGACACGGCCCACATCAGGGTCGGCGTGACGACGATCTTGGCGGCGATCAGGCTCATGGCGACCGGCGGGGCCCGGGGCCTCAGGCCGCCTGGGGCGGCCCGTCATCCTCCGGGTCGGCGGGCGAGTTGAGGATGTCCTCGAGCTCGTCGACCAGCCGGTCGACCTGGTCCTCGGTGGCGAGCACCTTCAGAACCTCACCGGTCTCCGTCTCGACGGCCAGCTCGATATGCGGCCCGACCCGGGCCGTCAGGATCCGGGCCAGGATCTTGATTGCGCTCATGCGAGTGCCTCCTCCGCGGCGATGAGGCCGACCGCCACCGCCGGTCCACAGGTCGAGATGCCGTCGCGCGCGCCGCCGATCCGGTCCGCCAGCAGCGTCACGAGCGGTGTCGAGGACCGGCCGAGACGCTCGGCGAGGCGGGCGCCCACGAAGGCGCCGGCGCCGCACAGGACGAGGGGCGCGTCCGCGCCGAGATCGGGCCGGCTGAGGATCTCCGCCGCCGCGTCGTGCAGCAGGCGCAGCTGCGCCTCGGCGAAATGGGCGGCGAGCGCCGTCCAGGCCGCTCCGGGCGCCTCCGCCCGGTCCCGCCCGACGATCCGGGCGAGCCGGGTCTCGCTCTCGGCGACCGTCTTGCCCTTGCGGTCGCCGCTCGGCTGCTGGTCGGCGCCCTCGGGGAGCTGGCCGAGGATGCGGTAGACGTCCGCCATGTGGGCGAAGGTCTCGGTCATCAGCCGGGTCCGGCGGCCCGCGAAGGGGGCGTGGTCGGACAGGGCGATCACCGGCGTGCGCACCGCGCCGGTATAGACGAGCTCGCCGGTCTCCAGCCGCTCGGCGTCGCTGTAGCCGGTCGCGGCCGGCCGCCCGCCCACGACGGGAATCAGGTCGGCGGTGGTCGAGCCGATATCGACCAGCAGCGCGTCCGGGACGTGCCGGCCGGCGAGCGCCGCGGTGGCGTGCCAGTTGGCCGAGGCCACGTCCGCCGACAGGGGCGCGGCCGCCTCGGGGGCGACGAGGCCGGAGCGGCCGGCGTAGATCCGCACGGTCCCGGGGAGGTGCGACCCGGCCCATCCGGCGAGCGCCGCGACGCCGTCGCGCCGGTCGGCGAAGCAGTCGGTCAGCTCGCCCGTCATGGTCACGGCGTGCAGGGCCGCGCCGCGGGCCCAGTCGGGGGCGGCCTCCAGCGCCCGGTCGAGGGCCGGCAGGCCCTGCCAGAGCGGGCACGGCACCTGGGCGGCGGCCGCGACCCGGCCGTCCTCGACCAGGGCGACCTTGACGTGGACCCCGCCGAGGTCCCACCCGATGGTCGTTGGGTTTGATGAGCGCATGGGACCGCGATGAGCGCCTCGATGGACCACAGGATCGGGCGCCCCGGCTTCGCGGTGATCCCGGTGCTCGATCTCCGGGGCGGCCGCGTGGTGCGGGCGCGCCGGGGCGAGCGCTCCTCCTATGCCCCGATCGAGACGCCCTTGGCAAAGGGCTCGGCGCCGGACGCGGTGGCCCGCGGGCTGGTCGACGCGTGGCCCGCCGCGATCCTCTACGTCGCCGATCTCGACGCGATCATCGACCGCGCCGCGCCCGATCTCCGCGCCCTGGAGGCGATCGCCCGCGCCTGCCCGGGGATCGCCCTGTGGGTCGATGCCGGCTTCGCCGAGCCGGAGGGCGTCGCGGCGTTCCTGGAGGCCGGGCTCGGGCGACCGGTGATTGGCAGCGAGAGCCAGGCGGATGCCGACCTCGTGACGCGGCTCGGCGACCGGGCGGTGTTCTCTCTCGACACGCGCGGCGCGGAGCGGCTCGGCCCGGCGGCCCTCCACGACGATCCGGCGCTCTGGCCGCCGGAGGTGATCGCCATGACGCTGGCGCAGGTCGGCGCCGGGGCCGGCCCGGACCTCGCGGCCCTGGGAGCCTTGCGCGCGCGGGCGCCGGATCGCCGCCTCTACGCGGCGGGCGGCGTGCGCGGCCCGGACGACCTGCGGGCGCTCCGGGCGGCCGGGATCGCCGGGGCGCTGGTCGCCTCGGCCCTCCACGACGGCACCCTGTCCCGGGCGACGGCGCCCGACCTCGCCTGACGCTTCCGGCCCGGGCCCGCGGCTGCTAAACCGCGCGACAGAGAGACCACCGACACGAGCCGTCAGACGATGGAAAAGTTCACCACCCTGGAGGGCGTCGCGGCGCCCCTGCGGACGATCAACGTCGATACCGACCGGATCATCCCGGCGAAGTACCTGAAGACGATCCGGCGGACCGGCCTCGGCAAGAGCCTGTTCGCCGAGATGCGCTACCGCGAGGACGGCTCCGAGAACCCGGACTTCATCCTCAACCAGCCGGCCTACCGGAACAGCAAGATCCTGGTGTGCGGCGACAATTTCGGCTGCGGCTCGTCCCGGGAGCACGCGCCCTGGGCGCTGGCCGATTTCGGCATCCGCTGCGTGATCTCCACGAGCTTCGCCGACATCTTCTTCAACAACTGCGCGAAGAACGGCATCCTGGCGATCGTCGTGTCGCCAGAGGATCTGGAGAAGCTCTTCGAGGACGCCGAGCGCGGCGCGAACGCCACCCTGACGGTCGACCTGGCGGCGCAGACGATCCGGGGACCGGACGGCGGCACCCTGCATTTCGACGTCGACGAGGGCCGCAAGCACAACCTGCTGAACGGACTCGACGAGATCGGGCTGACGCTGGAGCGCGTCTCCTCCATCGACGCCTACGAGCAGAAGCTCGCCCAGCGCGAGTGGGCCTGAGCGACCGGACCCGCGTCCCGACGGCGGTCGCGTCGCGCTGAGGCGACCGCCGGTCCGAGGCCAGGGCCCGCCTCACCCGAGCCGCATGGACAGCTCCACGTCCTCGGCGAACGGCACCGACAGGTAGCCGCGGCTCGGCGCGCGCACCCGCTGCAGGTAGTCCGGACTGTGGTCCGCGTTGTCGGCGACCACCAGGGCCCCCGGTCCGAGGCGACTCTCCACGAGGCTCAGTACCTCCGGATAGAGCCCCTTCGCCCCGTCGAGGAGCAGCAGTTCGACCGAGTCGGGCAGGTCGAGGCCGAGGGTCTGGAGTGCGTCGCCCTCGCGGAACTCGACGAGGTCCGCCAGCCCGGCCTCCATCAGGTTCGCCCGCGCCCGCACCACCTTGGACGGCTCGAACTCGCAGGTGATCAGCCGGCCGCCGCCGTTGTCGCGCAGGGCCGCGGCGAGGTGCAGGGTCGAGAGACCGAAGGACGTGCCGAACTCGACGATCGTCCGCGCCCGGCGGGTCCGCGCGAGCATGTAGAGCAGCCGGCCGGTCTCCCGCGAGACCGCGAGGGGCATGTCCTTGAGCCGGCTGTAGAAGTCCCGGTAGCCGGTGCGGCTGCCCATGAGGCGCGCCCGCTGTTCCGCCGAGAGATCGCTGATGGCGCTCAAGGGTGAGGAGGCCTCCGCCTGCGCGAAGAGACTGTCCAACAGCGACGCGATACGCGGTTCGGCGAGTGTGGATGCTGAGAGTGACATGGCGCGTTGCTTTCCGTCTTGCGCGTTCAACTGAACACGACGCAGAGTACCGGCGCCCCCTGCCCGCGCCTATTCGCGTTCCGAGCCCCGCCCCATGCCCGACCGGCCAAGTCTCGGAATCTCCAGGCGAAAGCAGCCCCGGCAGGCGCGTTCCAGCGACCTCGTCGCGGCCGTTCTGGAGGCCGCCGCTCAGGTTCTGGCGGAGGTCGGCGCGGCGCGGTTCACGACGGCGCGGGTCGCCGAGCGCGCCGGCGTCAGCATCGGCTCGCTCTACCAGTACTTCCCCAACAAGGCGGCGATCCTGTTCCAGCTCCAGAGCGACGAGTGGCGGGACACGAGCGCCCTCCTCGCCGGCATCCTGACGGATCCCGCTTGCGCGCCCGGCGAGCGCCTGCGCGCCGCCGTCCACGCCTTCGTGCGTTCGGAATGCGCGGAGGCCGCGATGCGCCGGGCCCTCGACGCGGCCGCCCCGGCCTATCGCGACGCGCCCGAGGCCGCGGAGCCGCAGCTGGCCGGCTCGCAGGCCTTCCGCGACTTCCTGCGCGCGGCGCTTCCCGCGGCGCGCGAGACGGACCTGGCGGTCGCGGGCGAGATCATCGCGATGACGCTCGGCGAGGTCGGCGAGCGCATCTCGGAGGTGGTCCGGACCGAGGCGGCCATGGCGACCTTCGCGGACGCCCTGGCCGATATGCTCTGCGCGTATCTGGACCGCCTGGGCAGCCGAGACCGGGCCGGCGCGCCGTCCTGAAGGCGAGCCCCGGGCCCGGCGAACCGGACATGGCCCTATCCCGGTCGGCTCAGCCGGACTCGCCGGTGAACGCCTCGAAGGCGCGGGCGGTGTAGACCAGGGCGGCGCCGGCGTTCAGTGCCACCGCCACGCCCAGCGCCTCCACGACCTCCTCCTTGCTCGCGCCGGCCTTGCGGGCGGCGTCGGAATGCACCGCGATGCAGCCGTCGCACCGGGTCGTGACCGCGACCGCGAGGGCGATCAACTCGCGGGTCTTCGCGTCCAGCTTGCGCTCGGTCGGGGCCGCCGCGGCGAGCTGGTCGTGGGCCTTGAGGAGGTCCGGGCTCACCGCACCGATGCGCCCGAGCGTGCTGACGAGCTCGGCGCCGTACTGATTCCAGTCCTTCATCACGCGTCCCGTCTCCCTGTTCGTTGACCCGACCGGCGATGCGCCAGTACGGTGCCAACCTACCGGTTGGTAGGCCGCAGGGTCAAGACGAGGCGGGTTTCCTCACCGTTCGTTAACCCACATGTCGCCTGAATCCGCGCCCAGACTCCGTTCCGCATCGTGAGGATCGTCAGCATGCCGAAGCACCCGACGGGACCGAGGACGGCGCGCGCGCTCGGGCTGCTCGCCGGCATCGCGGTCCTGCCCCTGGCGAGCCTGCCGGCGCGGGCCGATTTCGACAGCTGCCTCGCCGGCATCCAGTCGCAGGCGGCAGCGGCGGGCGTCTCGGCGCAGACCTTCCGGGCCGCCACGAGCGGCATCGGCTACGACGACAAGGTGATCGAGCTGTCCCAGGCGCAGCCCGAGTTCAAGACGCCGATCTGGGACTACATGGCGGCGCTCGTCGACGACGAGCGGGTCGAGGACGGGCGCGCGGCCATGCGCCAAAACGCGGCGGCGCTCGCCCAGGCCGAGTCGCGCTACGGGGTGGACCGCTACACGATCGCGGCGGTCTGGGGCGTCGAGTCGAATTTCGGCAAGAACCTCGGCAAGATGCCGCTGGTGCAGTCGCTGGCGACGCTCGCCTGCTCGAACAACCGCCGTCGGGACTTCTTCCGCGGCGAGCTGATCGCCACCCTGCGGATCATCGAGCGCGGCGACATCGCGCCGGAGCGGCTGACCGGCTCCTGGGCGGGCGCCTTCGGCCAGACCCAGTTCATGCCGACGACCTATCAGCGACTCGCCGTGGACGGCGACGGCGACGGCCGGCGCGACGTGGTCGACTCCGTGGCCGACGCCGTCGCCTCCACCGCCAACTTCCTGCGCGTCGCCAAGTGGCAGAACGGTCAGGTCTGGGGCTACGAGGTGAAGCTGCCCCGCGGCTTCAACGTCGGCGCCGCCGGGCGCAAGAACAAGAAGCCGGTCGCCCACTGGGCGTCGCTCGGCGTCACCCGCGCGGACGGGCGCCCGCTCTCGGGCGAGGGCCCGGCCGGGATCCTGGCGCCCGCCGGCATCGACGGACCGGCCTTCCTGGTGACCCGGAACTTCGACGCGATCTACTCGTACAACGCCGCCGAATCCTACGGCCTCGCCATCGCGGTCCTGTCCGACCGGCTGCGCGGCCGGCCCGGCGTCCAGGCCGCCTGGCCGACCGACGACCCGCCCCTGTCGCGGGCCGAGCGCCGCGACCTCCAGACCCGGCTGGCCGCCCGCGGCTACGACGTCGGCGAGCCGGACGGTAAGGTCGGCCAGAAGACGCGCGACGCCATCAAGGACGTCGAGCGCCGGCTCGGCATGACGCCCACGGGCCGCGCCGGCGGCAAGGTTCTGGAGGCCCTGCGCGGCGGATGAGCCGGCGGCTGATCACGTCGGGGTCCCCGTTCGAGCGGGATTACGGCTACTCCCGGGCGGTGGTCGACGGCGACACCGTCTACCTGTCCGGGACGACCGGCTACGACTACGCCACGATGACGATGCCCGACGGCGCCGCCGCGCAGGCCGAGGCCTGCTGGCGCACGATCCGTTCGGTCCTTGCCGAGGCCGGAACCGGCCTCGCCGGCGTCCTGCGCGCCACCTACTACGTCACCGACCGGGACGATGCCGAGGCCGTGCTGGCCGTCTGCGGGCGGGTGCTGGCGGACGTCCGGCCCGCCGCCACGATCGTGGTCGTGGCGGGCCTCCTGCGCCCCGAGATGCGCGTCGAGATCGAGGTGACCGCGCGGATCGGCTAGACGCCTGTCCCGCTCCCGATCGCGCCGTCTCCGCGCCGTTCCGTCGGGCCGCGGCGCCACTCCGATCCGCCGATGACGTCATCCCCATCGTGCCCCAGCGGTGCGTGCAAGGGAGCGATTCGATCCCGGTCATTCGGGCTGGTCGGGCGTAGCCCCGCGCCGCGGGCAGGATCTCAGGTTCTGCTCGCCTACTGACGGCCCGCTCCTGCCGCCGGCGCAGCCCGCGTCGCGAGTGACCGCTTCCTCGGCCGCCCTGCGCGCCTGAACCGCGTGTCTTTCAGATCTCGATCCAGATCTGCGAGATTACGTTGACATGCGGGCTCAGATTTATCAGGCCACACCGCAGCATCGACGAGTTTGTCGATCTCGCGGAACGTATTATGATAAGACGATTTTTGAGTAAAAATCTATCACGTCGGATGATGACGCAGATTTCCTTGATAGGTCTGCTTATATCGGTCATCGGTGTCATCGGACTGCGCATGTATTACCAAGAGATGCTGTCGGGGCGGCTGAAGTCCCTGCGCACGGTCACGGAGTTGTTCACCACCTATGCGCAAAGTCTCGAGAGCCGGGTCAGGAGCGGCGCCCTGTCCCGTGAGGCGGCCCTGGTGGAGCTGGCCGAGACCGCCATGGCCATGCGATTCGATAACGGCACCAACTACGTCGCCATCTACGCGATGGACGGCACGGTCCTGGCGGTCCCCGATCGCCGTCTCGTCGGCAGCAACCAGCTGGAGACCCGGGTCAACGGCGTTCGTGCGGCCGGAACGCTGATCGAACGGCTGAAGACCTCCGACACGGCGACGCTGAGCTATCTCTACCCCCGGCCGGGGCACGAAGGCCTGTCTCCGAAGACGACGCTCGCCGTCAGGTTCGAGCCCTGGGACATCATGATCGCGGCCGGGACCTACACCGACGACATCGGGGCCGCCTTCCAGGCGCTCGCCCTCGCGGCGATCGGCCTTCTGCTCGGGGTCGGCGCGCTCGGGGTGATCGGCTCCGTCCTGATCGGGCGCGGCATCACGCGCCCGCTCGACCGCCTCGGTCGCCGGATGCAGGCGCTCGCCCGGGGCGACGGCGCGGAGCCGATACCGGGACTCGAGCGGACGGACGAGATCGGTCAGATGGCCCGGACCGTCGAAGTGTTCCGGCAGGCGCTGGTCGCCAAGGCCGAGACGGACCGGGCGGTCGCGCGCGAAGCTGAGGCCAAGGTCCGGCATGCGCAGACCCTCGACGCGCTCACCCAGGCGTTCGAGGCCCGGGCCGGGGCGCTGATGACGGGCGTCTCCGCGGCCGCCACGGAGATGCAGGCGACCGCCGAGGCGATGGCGCGGACGGCGTCGCGCACGAGTGCCCGGGCGACGCGCGTCGCCGGGGCCGCGCAGGAGACCGCCGGGAGCGTGCAGAGCGTCGCCGCGGCCACCGAGGAGATGGCGATCACCATCCAGGAGATCTCCGGACGGATGGCGCAATCCTCGGCCAAGACCGCGCGGGCGGCGACCGAGGCGCGGCGCACGGACGCCCTCGTGGGCGATCTCGCCGACGGGGCCGAGCGGATCGGGTCCGTCGCCAGCATGATCGCGGGCATCGCCCGTCAGACCACCCTCCTCGCCCTCAACGCCACGATCGAGGCGGCGCGGGCCGGCGAGGCGGGCCGGGGCTTCGCCATCGTGGCGGGCGAGGTCAAGGCGCTGGCCGAGCAGACCGCGGCCGCGACCGAGGAGATCGCCGCGCGGATCGGCGCGGTCCAGGCCTCGACCCGGCAGGCCGTGGAGGCGATCCACGGGATCGGCCGTAGTGTGGGCGAGGTCAGCACGCTCGCCGCGTCCGTCGCGGCCGCGATCGAGCAGCAGGGCGCGACCACCGAGGAGATCGTGCGCAGCGTCGCGCGCGCGGCGGCCGGCACGGAGGCCGTCACCGGCAACATCGCCGAGGTCTCGCAGGGCGCCGAGGCGACGGGCGAGGCGGCCGAGCAGGTCCTCGGCGCCGCGATCGACCTGTCGCGCAGGTCCGATCAGCTCTCCGCCGAGATCCACCGGCTCCTCGACGGGATCCGGGCTGCCTGAGGCGCGCTATCGGCCGACTGGACGGACCTGTCGGCCACGAAAAAACCGGCCCGGCTGAGTCGGACCGGTCTGAAACGGGGCGATCGCTCCGGCCTGCGGAGCGAATCGGACAGCTTACTCCGCGGCAGCCGGCGCCTGGGCCGGGGTGTCCTTGGCCTTGTAACGGTCGGTGCGCTCGACGATGCGGGCCGACTTACCGCGCCGGTCGCGCAGGTAGTACAGCTTGGCGCGGCGCACCTTGCCGCGGCGGGCCACCTTGATCGAGTCGATCATCGGGGAATGGACCGGGAAGACGCGCTCTACACCCTCACCGTAGGAGATCTTGCGGACCGTGAAGCTCTCGTTGAGGCCGCCGCCCGAGCGGGCGATGCAGACGCCCTCGTAGGCCTGGACGCGGGTGCGCTCGCCTTCCTTCACGCGGACGTTGACGATGAGCGTATCGCCCGGCTCGAAATCCGGGATGGTCTTGGCGAGGCGCGCGACTTCCTCGCGCTCCAGCTGCTCGATGATGTTCATGGCATAGCTCCGGCCGTCGCGCCGTTCCGCCCCTCATGGGCGATCGGCGCCAGGATTTCGGCGATCCTGTTGTGAGTTGGGCGGCTCTCTACAGGATCGTCGCCGGCTTGTCGATTGGGTTGCCGCCGCGATCGGTCCGCGGTGCTGCCGGCGCGGCGGATCGTCGGTCGACTTGGGATCAGGGCTCGATGCGCGCCGCCCGTGAAGCGCTCCGGCCTCGCGTCAGCGGCGCTCCCCGGATGCGGATCGTACTTCGGGCAGCACGCAGGCAGAGAGGAAGGCGGCGAGATCGTCCGTGATGTGGTCGATATGCGGCTCGCGCACCGCCTCCTGCTCGAAGGCCTCGCGGTAGGGATCGGTGACCTTCGGCACCACCAGCACGGTCGCCATGCCGAGGTCGTGCGGCACCGCGAGGTTGCGGGCGATGTCCTCGAACAGGGCGGCGCGGGTCGGTTCGACGGCGTGCTTCTCCAGGAACCGCTCGTAGGTCGTGCGCTCCGGCTTCGGCACGAAGTCGGCGGCGGCGATGTCGAACACGTCCTCGAAATGGTCGAGGATGCCGAGCTTGGCGGCAACGTTCTCGGCGTGCCGGCGCGACCCGTTGGTCAGGATCAGCTTGCGCCCGGGCAGCCGCTCGATCGCGTCGCCGAGGCTCTTGTCGAGCTTGATCGACGAATGGTCGATGTCGTGCGCGAAATCGAGGAAGTCGTGGGGATCGACCCGCGACTCGACCATCAGCGCTGACAGCGTCGTTCCGTAGCGGTGGTAGAAGTACTTCTGCAGGGCTCGGGCCGAGATCCCGTCGAGCCCGTAGAGCTGCATCACGTACAGGGTGATGCGCTCGTCGACCTTCGGCCAGACCGCCGCGTCGCTCGGGTAGAGCGTGTTGTCGAGGTCGAACACCCAGGTGTCGACATCGGCGAAGCCGCGCGCCGCGGGCGTGGTGAACTGGGCCTTGTCGGGGTGGTGCACCGGAACCCCTCAGGTTGCTGTTGCCCCGGAATCTGGACTGGAACGGTCAAGCTCGCAAGTTCGGTGCTTGCCGGTACCTTGCCCGGGCCTTGCTGGGCCGGCCCCTCCGGGGCGGGCGGGGTACGACAATGCGCTGGGCGCGCGGAGGTTGCGCCCGCGCGCCGCGCTGGGATCCGGCACGGTGCGCGGGCGGTCCGGATCTCAGCCGCGACGGATCAGGGTGCCGGCACCGTAATCGGTGAACAGCTCGAGCAGCACGGCGTGGTTGACCTTGCCGTCGAGGATGACGACCGCCTCGACGCCGCGCTCGATCGCGTACATGCAGGTCTCGATCTTCGGGATCATCCCGCCCGTGATGGTGCCGTCGGCGATCAGGCGCCGGCAATCCTCCACGGTGAGTTCCGGGATCAGCTTCTTGTCCTTGTCGAGGACGCCCGGCACGTCGGTGAGCAGCAGCAGGCGCTTGGCCCGGAGCGCCCCGGCGATCGCCCCCGCGAAGGTGTCGGCGTTCACGTTGTAGGTCTGCCCGTCCGCCCCGTAGGCGACCGGCGCCAGGACCGGGATCAGCTCGGCCTTGAGCACCGCGTCGAGGACGCCGCGCTCGACGTGGTCCGGCTCGCCGACGAGGCCCAGATCGACGGTCTGCTCCACGCGGCTCTCGGGATCGACGACGGTCTTCATCGCCCGCTTGGCCCGGACCATGTTGCCGTCCTTGCCGCACAGGCCGACCGCCCTGCCGCCCTCGGCCGAGATCCAGCCGACGATCTGCTTGTTGATCAGGCCGGCCAGGACCATCTCGACCACCTCGACGGTGGCCTCGTCGGTGACGCGCAGGCCGCCGCGGAACTCGGACTGGATGCCGAGCCGGTCGAGCATCTTGCCGATCTGCGGTCCGCCGCCGTGCACGACGATCGGCTTCAGGCCGGACTGCTCCAGCAGGACGATGTCCTCGGCGAAGTCCTCGGCCGCGGCCCGGTCGCCCATGGCGTGGCCGCCGTACTTGATGACGACGATCTCCTGGTCGTAGCGCTGCATGTGGGGCAGCGCCTGGGCCAGGACCTCGGCACGCACGTGCACGTTGGGCAATTCGGTCATCGCGGTCCTTCGCCGATCCTTGGGTCGGGTCCTCGGGGGCGGATCCGGGCCTCCCCGTCGGGCGGGGGCGCTTCTACAGGAAGCCGCCCGCGCTGCGAAGCCGCCCGCGCGCCGTCGCGGAGGCTCGCCGCGCGGATCGGCGGCCGATGGGGGGCGCTCCGGGACCCGCTGTCAAACTACAGTCATCCTTCGCGGGTGTTGCATTCCCGTGACAGACTGGAGCAGATCCAGGCTGGCCCGGGTTGCATCCTCACGCGGCCCGGATCATGTTGCATCGCAGCAAGCTGAGGGCGAGCTGCCGGGAGGGCCCGATGCGGATTGCGATGATTGGGGCCGGATATGTCGGCCTGGTCTCCGGCGCCTGCCTGGCCGATTTCGGCCACACGGTCGTGTGCATCGACCGGGATCCCGACAAGATCGCCAGCCTGAACGCCGGCCGCATGCCGATCTACGAGCCGGGACTCGACGTCCTGGTCGCCGAGAACGTCCGCCAGGGCCGGCTCGCCTTCCGCGCGACCATGCGGGACGCCGTGGCCGAGGCGGACGCGGTCTTCATCGCGGTGGGCACGCCCTCCCGCCGCGGCGACGGCTTCGCCGACCTGAGCTACGTGTTCGATGCCGCCCGGGAGATCGCCGGGTCCCTGTCCGGCTTCACCGTGGTTGTGACCAAGTCGACCGTTCCGGTGGGCACCGGCGACGAGGTCGAGCGCATCATCCGCGAGACCAACCCCGAGGCGCAGTTCGCGGTCGCCTCGAATCCCGAGTTCCTGCGCGAGGGCGCGGCCATCGCCGACTTCAAGCGCCCCGACCGCATCGTCGTCGGCGCCGAGGAGGCCCGGGCCGAGGCTGTGATGCGCGAGGTCTACCGGCCGCTCTACCTCAACCAGGCGCCGATCATGGTCACCTCGCGCCGGACGGCCGAGCTGACCAAGTACGCGGCGAACGCGTTCCTCGCGGCGAAGATCACGTTCATCAACGAGGTGGCGGACCTGTGCGAGGCGGTGGGCGCGGACGTGCAGGCGGTGGCGCGCGGCATCGGCCTGGACAACCGGATCGGGTCGAAGTTCCTGCACGCCGGGCCGGGCTACGGCGGCTCGTGCTTCCCCAAGGACACGCTGGCCCTGGTCAAGACCGCGCAGGACGCGGGCACGCCGCTGCGGCTGGTCGAGACGGTGGTGGCGGTCAACGACCAGCGCAAGCGCGCGATGGCGCGCAAGGTGATCAAGGCCTGCGGCGGGTCGGTGCGGGGCAAGACGATCGCCCTCCTCGGCCTGACCTTCAAGCCGAACACCGACGACATGCGCGACGCGCCCGCGCTGGCGATCGTGGCGGGCCTGCAGGACGCCGGCGCCGTAATCCGCGCCTACGATCCCGAGGGCATGGAGCAGGCTCGGATCCTGATGCCGGCTGTGGATTACGCCGAGAACGCCTACGCCTGCGCCGAGGGCGCCGACGCGGTGGTGATCGTCACCGAGTGGAACGCGTTCCGGGCCCTCGACCTCGACCGACTGCGTCAGGCCATGTCGTCCGGTGAGGCGGCTCCCGTGCTGATCGACCTGCGCAACATCTACGACCCCGCGAGCGCCGCGCGCCACGGTTTCACCTATTGCGGCGTCGGACGAACCAAGGAGAGCGTCGCCCGGATCGGGTCTTGATCATCACCGCGCCGGCCTTCGAGCCCGGATTCCTGTGCGGGACCTGCGCGACATCGCGAAGATTTCTTCCGGAATCGGCATCGATGCCGCTAGACGGGCGGCGTCCGCGGAGGCGCAACTGTGGCTTTCTCGTGATCGAGCCCGCGTCTCGGCAGCCGGTCCGGCGGTTCAAACTTGGCGTTTTGACCGTAGGAATTGGATAAGCTTCTGATGAATACATGTCACAGCCTCTGGCAATTTTGCCACGCGGGGATGACCTCGCGTTAGGGCTGGTTGGACACCGCAATGGTGCCACAGTAAGGGGTGAGAGGGTACTCACTCGTCGAGAGCCGAGCCGACTTCCGATAACGAGCGTGTGCGAACCGAACGTGACACAACGTACAGACATTGCGATCGTCGGACGCGCATGCCGACTGCCCGGGGCCCCCAGCGTGGATGGGCTCTGGTCACTCCTGTCCGAAGGGCGCTGCGCCGTCAGCAAGGTGCCGGCCGACCGGTTCTCCCTGGAGCGGTTCGCCCATCCGCGCGCCCATGAGCGCGGCAAGAGCTACACCTGGGCGGCCGGTGTCATCGACGACGTCTGGTCGTTCGACCCGTCGGTCTTCGGCATCTCGCCCCGCGAGGCCGAGCAGATGGATCCGCAGCAGCGGATGCTGCTCGAGCTGACCTGGGAAGCCCTCGAGGACGCGGGCCTGCGCCCGTCGAGCGTGGCCGGCAGCAATATCGGCGTGTTCGTCGGCGCCTCGTCCCTCGATTACGGCAACCTGCGCATCCTCGACGCGCCGTCGGGCGACGCTTACGCGGCGACCGGCAACACGCTCTCGATCATCTCGAACCGCATCTCCTACATCTTCGACCTCAAGGGCCCGAGCTTCACGGTCGACACGGCCTGCTCGTCCTCGCTCGTCGCCTTCGACAACGCCGTGCAGGCGATCCGGTCCGGCCGCGTGGACACCGCGGTCGTCGCCGGCGTGAACGTGCTGGCGAGCCCGTTCAACTTCATCTGCTTCTCCACCGCGCAGATGCTCTCGCGCACCGGCCTGTGCCAGGCGTTCTCCAAGAACGCCGACGGCTACGTGCGCTCCGAGGGCGGCGTGGTGTTCGTGCTGCAGTCGGCCGAGGCCGCGCGGCGCAACGGCGCCACCGTGCGCGCGGTCGTCGCCGCCTCCGGCATCAACTCCGACGGGCGGACCACCGGCATCTCCCTCCCCTCGGGCTACGCCCAGGGCGCCCTGCTGGAGAAGGTCTACCGCGAGGCCGAGATCCGCCTCGACGACCTCGCCTTCATGGAGGCGCACGGCACCGGCACGCCGGTGGGCGACCCGATCGAGGCCTCGGCCATCGGCTCGAAGCTCGGCCGCGGCCGGCAGGCGCCGCTGCCGATCGGCTCGATCAAGACCAATATTGGCCACACCGAGCCGGTCTCCGGCCTCGCCGGCCTGATGAAGGCGACTCTGGCGCTCGAGCACGATCTCGTCCCGCCGTCGCTGCACGCGGCCGAACTCAATCCCGAGATCCCCTTCGGCGAGCTCAACCTGGACGTCGTGCGCGCGCCGCTGAAGATCGGCCGCGGCTCGCGCGAGCGCTTCGCCGGCGTCAACTCCTTCGGCTTCGGCGGCACCAACGCCCACGTCGTCATCACCGACGCGCCCGCCTGGGCGAAGCCCGCCGCCGCGACCGCGGAGCCCCAGGCCCAGGTGCTGCTGCTCTCGGCCCAGAGCCGGGCGGCGCTGAACGAGCTCGCCCTCGACTACGCCGAGCGCCTCGAGGCCGCCCCCGAGCAGGTCGCGACCGTTGCGGCCGCGGTGGCGCATCGCCGCGAGCGCATGCCCGCCCGCCTCGCCGTCGCGCTCGACGGCAAGACCGACGTCGCCGCGGCGCTGCGCGCCGTCGGCGAGGGCGAGGACACGCAGGACGCCTTCACCGGCACCGCGGTCGACCGCGTCGCCGAGGTGGCGTTCATCTATTCCGGCAACGGCAGCCAGTGGGCCGGCATGGGCCGCGAGGCCTACGAGGAGAACGCGACCTTCCGCGCGACCTTCGACCGGATCGACACCCTGTTCCGGGCCTACTCGGACTGGTCGCTGAAGGACGCGCTCTACGCCGACGACCTCGACGAGCGCCTCGCGCTGACCAGCGTCTCGCAGCCGCTGATCTTCGCCATCGAGAGCGCCTCGACGGCCGCGCTCAAGGCGAAGGGTCTGATCCCGTCCTACGTCCTCGGCCACAGCGTCGGTGAGATCGCGGCCGCCGAGGCCGCCGGGATCCTCAGCCTGGAGGACGCGGTCCGGGTCATCTACTACCGCAGCCACCACCAGGAGACGACGCACGGCCAGGGCACCATGGCGGTGCTGCTGATGCCGTCCGAGGAGGTCGAGTCCTTCCTCAAGGATTACCCGACTCTCGACATCGCCGCCTACAACAGCCCCAAGGCCGTCACGGTCGCCGGGCCGGTGGCCGACATCGACGCCGCCATCAAGGCCCTGTCGCGCAAGCGCCGTCGCGGCCGCAAGCTCGACCTCGCCTACGCCTTCCACGGACGGCTGATGGACCCGACCGAGAAGCCGCTGCTGCGCGATCTCGCGGGCCTCAAGTCGCGGACCGGCACCACCGCGATGGTCTCGACCGTGACCGGCTCGGTGCTGGGCGGCGAGAATCTCGGCGCCGGCTACTGGTGGCGCAACATCCGCGAGCCGGTGCGCTTCTGCGAGGCCGTGCAGGACGCCACCCGCCGCGGCGCCCGCGTGTTCGTCGAGGTCGGCCCGCGCGCCACCCTCATGTCGCACGTCGGCGACGCGGTCGAGCCGCTGGGCATCGAGACCGCCACGGTCGGCGTGATGCACCGCAAGGCCTCCGGCGGCGACCCGATCGCCAAGGCGGTCAGCGCCGCCCTCGTCCAGGGCGCGCAGGTCGACGAGACGCTGCTGTTCGGCGACGCGCCGAAGGGCGACGTCCGCCTGCCCTCCTACCCGTGGCAGCGCCGCCCGTTCCGCCTCGCCGACACCACCGAGGGCGTCGGCGCGATGAGCCCCCGCCCCTATCACCCGCTGATCGGGTCGCGCACGACCTTCGACGGGCTGGAGTGGAACGGCTTCGTCGACCCGGTGACCGTGCCGGAACTGGAGGATCACAAGGTCGACGGCCAGGTGATCATGCCGGGCGCCGGCTTCGTCGAGATGGCCCTGGCCTGCGTTCGCGAGGCCCTGCGCGACGACGAGGTCGTGCTGGCCGACTTCGAGATCGTGGCGCCGATGGTGTTCGCCGAGGACGCCCTGCGCGAGGTCGCGGTGCGCCTGTGGGGCTCCGGCAACGGCATCCAGGTGCTGAGCCGGCCCCGCCTGACCCAGACCCCCTGGCAGCTGCACGCCCAGGCCAAGATCGTCGAGGGCACCTTCTCGGCCCCGAAGACACCGGATCTCGACGGCTTCAGCTTCGAGACCGCGGGCGACCACGTGCTCACCGGCGACGCGCTCTACGCCAAGGCCCTCGCCTCCGGGCTCGGCTTCGGCCCGAGCTTCCAGCAGGTGGCGATGAGCGCGCGGCTCGACGACGCCATGATCGTCTCCGACCTGCTGCCGGCCGAGCCCGACACCCGCTACGGCCTGGTGCCGAACCGGCTCGACGCGTGCTTCCACGGGCTGATCCTGCTGTTCGCCGACCTGCTCGGCGAGAACGGCGGCAAGGCCTACATCCCGGTGCGCTTCGGCGAGGTCCGTATGCTGCGCCCCGGCGCGGTGATCGCCCGCTCGATCATCCGCACCCGCCGCTGCAACGAGCGCTCGATCCTGGCCGACTTCACGCTCCTCGACGCCGAGGGCGCGGTCATCGCCACGATCCGCGAGGGCCGGTTCCAGGCCCTGCGCGCCAAGAGCGGCGGCGACCTCTCGACCTTCGCGATCTCGCAGGTGCCGGAGCTCGCCACCGAGCCGACCGCGATCCCGATGGAGCGCCGCCCGAGCGTGGCCGCGCGTCTGCGCCCGCTCGCCGCCGAGTCGAAGGGGCCGTCCGACGCCGCCCTGTCGCCGGGCCACCTCCTGCTGGAGGGCTGGGCGACCTCGCTCGCCTACCGCCTCGCCTCCGGGCTGGCGCAGGGGGAGACCGTCTCGGTCACTGACAGCCGTGTGCCGGAGGCCCTGCGCCCCTGGCTGCTGAACGCCCTCTACGCCCTGGAGAGCAGCGGCCTCGCCGAGCGCGCGGGCCAGAACTGGACGCTGGGCGACGGCTCCGCCTTGCCGGCGCCCGACGAGATCATGCGCTGGATCGCCGGCGACCATCCGGACCTCTCGGCCGAGCTGGTGCTGATCGCCGATGTCGGCGCCCTGGTCGACCGGCTGCTCGCCGGCACGCTCACCGACGCGCCGTCCCTGCCGCAGGGGGCGATCGACGCCTTCGTGCTGCGCTCGGCCACCGCGCGCCACGGCGCCGACGTGGTCGCCGGCCTGATCGAGCGGAGCCGTGCCCAGCTCCCGAAGGAGCGGGCGCTGCGGGTCCTGCAGGTCGGCTTCGGCCCGCTCTCGGCCCAGACCGCGACCTTCGCGTCCGCCGCCGAGGCCCGGCTCACCGTCTTCGAAACCGACCGCCGGCTCGCCGAGCGCGCCCGCCTGTCGCTCGGCCGTGCCGCCGCCGTGGTCGAGACCGCCGAGGAGCTCGCGCCCGGCAGCTTCGACCTGATCCTGGCGTCGGGCAGCCTGCATCGCGGCGAACGGGCCCTTCCGGGCCAGCTCGCCGGGGCGCTCGCCACCGGCGGCCTGCTGGTGGCCGTGGAGCCGGGCGCCTCTCTGTTCCGCGACCTCGTGTTCGGACTGACGGCCGGCTGGTTCGAGGAGGCCGCGGGCGGCCTGCCCGTGGGCCGGCTCGAGGACATCGAGGGCTGGCAGCGCATCCTGAGCGCCCACGGCCTGGTCAAGGTCGAGGTCGAGCGGGCCGCCTCCGCCAACGGCGACGACCTGCTGCTGACGGCCGAGGCGCCGGTGCGTCCGGGCCCGGCCCCGGCGCAGAGCTTCGCCTTCATCATCGGCTCGGACGACGAGTTCGCGGCCGAGACCGCATCCTCCCTGGCGACCCTGCTGGTCGCGGGCGGCGTGCACGTCTCGATCATCCTCGACTCCGAGACCTCCCTGATGGAGCTGGAGAAGGAGACCCCCGACACGGTGGTGTTCCTGGCCGGCGCCTTCACCCGCGGCGGCGAGGCGTCCGAGCGCCTGCGCGACCGCTGCCTCAGCCTGAAGCGCTGCACCGAGCACCTGGGATCCCGTCAGACCAAGCTCTGGGTCGTAGCGCCTGGCGCGACCCGCGACCGCGGCGGCCAGACCACCAACATCGAGGCGGGCGTGTGGGCCTTCTCCCGCACGCTCGCCAACGAAGCCCCGAACCTCGACGTCCGCCGCATCGACCTCTCCCCCGAGATGTCGTCGAAGCGCGCCTCCGAGCGCCTGCGCGACCTCATCCTCTCCGGCACCCCGGAGACCGAGATCGTGCTGGACGACGAGCGGACCCAGGTCGTGCGCTTCCACGCCGGCCGGCCGCAGCACCGGGATCCGGCCGACGCCGTCCCGGCCGAGGCCGCGCGCCTGGAGCGCAGCAACACCGGCGGCTTGAGCGAGATGGTCTGGGGGCCGGCCGAGCGCCGCGCTCCCGGCAAGGGCGAGATGGAGATCGCGGTCGAGGCCACCGGCCTCAACTTCCGCGACGTTCTCTGGGCGCTCTCGATGCTCCCCGAGGAGATCCTGGAGGACGGCTTCGCCGGCCCCCGCCTCGGCCTCGAGTGTGCCGGTCGCGTCACCGCCGTCGGCCCGGGCGTGAAGGGCTTCAAGGTCGGTGACCCGGTCGTCGCCTTCGCGCAGTCGGGCTTTGCGACTCACATCGTTGTGCCGGACCTCGTCGTCGCGCCGATGCCGCACGGCCTCGACCCGATGGCGGCCGCCACCGTGCCGGTGGCCTTCCTCACCGCCTATTACGGCCTCGTCTCCTGCGCCCGGATGCGGCGCGGCGAATGGGTGCTGGTCCACGGCGGCGCGGGCGGCGTCGGGCTGGCGGCGCTGCAGATCGTCAAGCTCAAGGGCGCGCGGGTCATCGCCACGGCCGGCTCCCGCGAGAAGCGGGCCCTCGTGAAGGCGCTGGGCGCCGAGCACGTGCTCGATTCCCGCTCCCTGGCCTTCGTGGACGAGGTCCGAGCGATCACCGGCGACGGCGTCGACATCGTGCTGAACAGCCTGTTCGGCGAGGCGATGGAGCGCTCGCTCAACGCCCTCCGGCCGTTCGGCCGCTTCGTCGAGCTGGGCAAGCGCGACTACGTCGCCAACACCCATATCGGCCTGCGCCCGTTCCGGCGGAACCTCAGCTACTTCGGCGTCGACCTCGACCAAGTGATCCAGCACCAGGGCGACGACGGCGCGCGGATGTTCCGCGAGGTCATGGCCCTGTTCAACGACGGCGGCCTCAAGCCCCTGCCGTACCAGCCCTTCACGGCGGCCGAGACCTCGGACGCGTTCCGGCTGATGCAGCAGTCCGGCCATATCGGGAAGATCGTGATCAGCCCGCCGAAGGCCGGCACGATCATGAAGGACACGGCCCGGCCGTTCACGGTCTCGGCCGAGGGCGTCCACCTGCTGACCGGCGGCCTCGGCGGCTTCGGCCTGGAGGCGGCGCGCTGGCTGATCGACCGGGGTGCCAAGCACCTCGTGCTCGCGGGCCGCAAGGGCGCGGCCACCGACGAGGCCAAGGCCATCGTCGCGGAGCTCACCGCGCGGGGCGTGACCGTCGAGGCGAAGGCCGTCGACATCACGAGCCGCGCCTCGGTGGACCGGCTTATCGCCGGGATCGAGCAGGGCGGCAGGAAACTCGCGGGCGTGCTGCACGCCGCGGCGGTTCTCCAGGACGGCCTGATCTCCAACATCGACGCCGCGGCGCTCGACGCGGTGATCGGCCCCAAGGTGATCGGCGCCCAGCACCTGGACGCCGCCACCCGCGACCGGAGCCTCGACTACTTCGTCCTATTCTCCTCGGCGACGACCTTCATCGGCAACCCGGGCCAGGGGTCCTACGTGGCCGCCAACGGCTTCATGGAGGGACTCGCGCGCCAGCGCCGCCGCCGCGGCCTGCCCGCGCTGGCCGTGGCCTGGGGCGCCATCGGCGATGTCGGCATGCTCGCCCGCAACAAGGCGGTCATGGAAGGCCTCGCCGGCCGCGTCGGCGTCACGCCGATGGAGGCCCGCCGCTGCCTCGACCTGATGGCCGAGGCGCTGGGCAGCCAGGGCACGTCCCCCGACGAGGCGGTCATCGCCATCGCGGCGATGCACTGGGGCAAGGCGCGCGAGCGTCTCGCCACCATGCGCTCGCCGAGCTACGCCGAACTCGGCTCGGATCAGCAGGCCGAGGCCGGCGGCGTCCAGGCGATCAACATCGCGTCGCTGCTCAAGGGCGGCGACCTCGACGCGGTCCGCAAGACCGTGTCGGACGCGATCGTCGAGGACATCGCCCGCATCCTGCGGCTGCCGAAGGACGACATCAGCCGCGTGCGCCAGCTCTCGGAGATCGGCCTCGACTCGCTGATGGGCGTCGAGCTCGGCGCCAGCCTGCAGGAGCGCTTCGCCCTCGACGCGCCGCCCGCCGGACTTTCGTCGGGCATGACCGTCAACGAGCTGTCGGAGTCCTTAATTCAGGCGGTTTCCGCGCCCATGGACGAGACGGCCGGCGTCGCGATGAGCCTCGTCTCGAAGCATGTCGGCGGTGAGGTCGATGCGCAGATCCTCGCGCCTCTCAAGGAACTCATCGAGCAGACGTCCAGCGAGATCAAAGAGACCAACTCATGACCGACACGGCACGGCCGGACGGCGGGCGCGCGGCGCTCGCCGGCTTCGTGACCAACCGGCTCGGGCGCGCCACGCCGCGCCCGGCCCCCGTCAAGACGGCCTCTCCCGCCGGCAAGTCGGCGGCGCAGAACTTCGAGAACCTGCCGGGCTACCGCGAGCTGAAGCTCCAGCGCCAGGCGGCCGAGCTGATCGGCCTGGGCAACCCGTTCTTCCGCGTCCACGACGCCAAGGCCGGGGCCACGACGCGGATCGACCAGAAGAGCTTCACCAACTTCTCGTCCTACGATTACCTCGGCCTGAACGGTCATCCGCGGGTGAGCAACGCCGCCCGGGAGGCGATCGAGGCCTACGGCACCTCCGCGTCGGCGAGCCGCGTGGTGGCGGGCGAGCGGCCCGGACACATCAGCCTCGAGCAGGCGCTGGCCAAGCACTACCAGTCCGAGGGCTGCATCGTGATGGTGAGCGGCCACGCCACCAACGTCACGACCATCGGCGCCCTGCTGGAAGCCGGCGACGTGATCTTCCACGACGCGCTGTCCCACAACAGCATCGTCACCGGCGCCCAGCTGTCGGGCGCCCAGCGCCGCTCCTTCGCGCATAACGACCTCGACGCCCTGGAGACCCTGCTCCAGTCGACCCGCCACGAGCATCGCCGGGCGCTGATCGTGGTCGAGGGCCTCTACAGCATGGACGGCGACGCGCCGGACCTCGCCGGGCTCGTGGCCCTCAAGAAGCGCTACGACGCGTGGCTGATGGTCGACGAGGCGCACGGCCTCGGCGTCACCGGCCGCACCGGCGCCGGCCTGTTCGAGCATTGCGGTGTCGACCCCCGCGAGGTCGACATCTGGATGGGCACGCTGTCGAAGACGCTGTCCACCTGCGGCGGCTACATCTGCGGCCCGATCGCGCTGATCGAGTACCTGAAGCACACCGCCGGCGGCTTCGTGTACAGCGTCGGCATGTCGCCGCCGCTCGCGGCCGCCGCCGAGGCGGCCCTCGCGGTGATGCACGCCGAGCCGGAGCGGGTCGAGCGCCTGCGCCAGAACGGCACCCTGTTCCTGGCCACCGCCAAGAAGCTCGGCCTCGACACCGGCTTCAGCCTCGGCCTCGCGGTCGTGCCGATCATCGTCGGCGACTCGCTGAAGGCGGTGACGCTGTCGGACCGGCTGTTCCGCCGGGGCATCAACGTGCAGCCGATCATCCACCCGGCCGTGCCGGAGCGGGCCTCGCGCCTGCGCTTCTTCCTCACCTCCGAGCACACCCCCGACCAGATCCGCGACACCGTGAACGCGGTGGCGGAGGAGCTCGCCGCCATCGACAAGGGCGGCTCGCTGATCGAGCAACTGCTGGCGAAGCGCGTCTGAGCCCGGCCGGGGCCGGGAGCCCCGGTTCCCCGAGAGCGTTACGAAGTAGGGGGCGCGGATCACATCCGCGCCCCCTTCGGCATTCGGGCAACCGGTCTCCGCGGTCTCGGTCGGACGCGCGCATCGGCCGGGTCGGCGCGACGCGCGCGTCCGTCGCGCGGTGGGGTGGGTGCCCGCGTCGCGCTGCGCCGCCTTATTTGGCGTAGGAATAGGCCAGGGCGGCCGAGGAGACGGGGCCCGTGACGCCGTTGAAGGCGGTGAGGACCTTCTGGACCTCGGTGAAGGGGGCGTTCGATACGTAGATCAGGTCGCGGTTGCGCATCCGGAACGCCTGGGACACGAACAGGCTGTTGGGGTCGCGCATGTCGATCCGGTAGACCACCGGCACCAGAGGCGTGCCCAGAAGCTTCGAGCCGGGGCTGAGCCGGCGCACGACGCTGGCCGGCTCGAACCGGAAGATGAACGTCCCGGCCGGGTCGGCGGCGAAGTCCGACAGGCCGCGCGCCTTGGCCAGCGCCTGCGCCAGCGTGATGCCGTCGGCCTGGAACGGCAGCTCGGTGCTGTTGCCCAGCGCGCCCACCGCGATGAAGGTCTGCGGGTCGCGCACGAGCGTCAGCACGTCGTTGGGCCGCAGGTAGATGTTCTCACGCGGGTTCGACACCACCGTGGTCAGCGGCACGGTCGCGGTCACCGGCCCGCGCGAGAGCCGCACGAAGGTCTCGTTGACCGGCGCGCGGTTGCCGCCGGCGGCGGCGATGACGTCGAGGATGCGGTCGCCGTGGCCCGAGAGCGGCAGGCGGGCGCCGGCGGCGCCCTCGCCGGTGACGGTGACGGCCTGGGAGATCGGGCGGGTGACCGAGACCAGCACCTGGGGCTGGATGGCCTTGCCGGCGAGTTCGTTCTCGATGAGCGCCTGGACGTCCTGGGTGCGGCGGCCGGCGACCTTGATGCGGCCGGCATAGGGCACCGAGATGGCGCCGTCGCGCCCGACGGGCTGCTCGGGGATGAGGGCGGACTTGGATCCGGCGGAGAAGCGGTCGGCGACGAGGGGTCCGGAGAACAGGCCGCCGGACCCGGCTTCCCAGACGGAGACCGAGACCATGTCGCCGATGCCGATGACCGGCTCGGAGGAGGGGCGATGGTCGCCGAAGGAGGCGAGCAGGCTGTCGAGGGGGCGGCCGCGCAGGGCCTCGACCACGGAGGGGGTGACGTCGATGATCTCGTAGCGGGCAAGGATCCCGCCGTCGGCCGTGGCGACCTCGGCCCCGGCCTGGATCGCGCTCGCCGTCGGACCCGCCGCGGGCATGTACGTGCAGCCGCCGGCAGATCCAGCCGCGAGGGCGGCCATCAGGGCGGTGCACGCCGTCTTACGCAGCATCACAAAGATTTCTCCTCGCCGAGCCCGCGCCATCGCTGGCCCGGGCCGGGATACCCAGTTTGACCGCCAAACGCTGCGATCGCTTTAACGACCGCGCCGGTGCGGCGGCCGCCGTGCGGACGGTCGCGCTATCCGCGGGCAATGCGTCACCAGCGTGGCACGGCCACGCTTATGCCGCGCAAGCTTAACCGTATCATGTCCCCGCGGCGATGTCCGCAGGTGCCGTCGCGAGGGCCCCGCGGAGCGCCCGACCGAGCTCGTCGGCGGCGATGTCGGCGCGGCGCGGGACCGCCTGCCGGCGGCCGAAGCGGAACAGGGCGTACTCGGTCGTCCGCCCGCCGAAGCCCGGCTTGCAGCTCGGCAGCGACGGTGCGTGGTCGCCGAACACGCAGAGCGTGATGGTCTGGCCGCGCTCGCGGGCGACGGCGTCCAGGCCCGCGACGAGATCCTCGACCATCCGCCCGGTATTGGCGACGTGATGGAGGTACTGCGCCTGCGGATCGTCGATGCCCGGCAGCCGCCCGGGCTTCCAGGGGCCGTGGTTCTCCATGGTCACGCAGAACAGGAACAGCGGCGCGCGCCGGGCCCGGACTTCCACGAGGAGGCGCGCGCCGAGGGCGACGTCCCCGACATAGGGCCCGACGCGCGGCGCCTCCGCGAACGCCTCGCCCATCACGAGATCGGCGAAGCCGAAGGCCTCCATCACCCGCGCCCGGCGGAAGAAGTCGCGGTGGAACGGGTGCAGGAACAGGGTCCCGTAGCCCCGACTCCCGGCGAGCCGGGCGAGGCTCGTCGGCTCGTCGCCGCTGCGGGACGTGTAGGGGTCGTAGCGGCCGAAGCCGAGGCTCTCGGACGGACGGCCTGTGAGCACCGCGTGCTCGCTGCGCATCGTGTAGGCGCCGTGCGCCGGAACCCGCAGGCGCCCGTACTGCGCGGCCCGGGTTCGGAACAGGTCCATCGCCGGCAGTTTCGCGCCGCCGAGCCGCTCCGGATCGACGAAGGATTCGAGCTGGATCACCACGACGACATCGTCGCCCGGGCCCTCCGGCAGCGCCGGCGCCGCGGGCACCGGCACGCCGCCCGCCATCGCGCGGGCGGTGTAGCCGAGGAGGCTCGCCGGGAGGCCGACCCGGGTCACGTCGGCCTCCAGGTCGGGCTCGGGGAACCAGCGGGCGATCAGTCGGGCGAGCGGCGGCCGCGGGGCGGCCTTGACCAGCAGCCAGAGCGCGAGCGGGAGGCCGAGTATCGCCAGCACCCGCGGCAGGGTCGCGGCGGGCAGCACGCTCGGCTCGATCCAGTACCACAGCGCGGTGAACGCCGCGGTGAGCAGGACCGGCACGGCGATGCGCGGGTCCCACAGGGGCGGGATGTAGTAGAGCTGCGGATGCCGCGGCACCTGGGGCAGCAGGGCGAAATCGCTGAACAGCAGCGGCTCGCCGATCACCGAGCGCTTCGCGCGGCTGACGACGATCAGGATCGCCACGGTGATCACGCAGGTCAGCCCCGCGAGCCAGGGCCGCCAGGAGAACTCGAACCAGAACAGCAGGATCAGCAGGTAGCCGAGCAGCCGCAGGCCGAGATCCCGCGGCGCGAGGCTCGCCCGCGTGATCGAGTCGCCCGCGAACACCTCTAGGGCGAGGCACACGGCGAGCGCGAGACCGGTGGCGATGAGGAACGTCGTCAAGACACGGGCACTCGGCGTGGGGCGGGCCTGCTCGCCGCCGGCATCCGGTCCGGCAGGAAACAGCGCGCGGGAGCAAGGGCTTGCGAGCCGTTCCTGATCCGGAATGATCGGAAACGGTCCCGGGGCGGGCGGTTGCGGGCGGACTCTAGCAGCGCGTGCTATCGCTTTGGTGTCACATCAGGGTCTCGCGGAACCGGATTCGCGCCGCGCGCCGCGCCTTAGCGCGGTCCGCCGCCGGCCTCGCGGCCGACGCCGCGCCGGCTGCGCAGGGCCCGCACGACGGGATTGAGGAGGCCGTAGCGGGCACGCATCACGAGGTGGGCCGTCCGGCCGAGGGAGAGGGCGTTGCGCGGCGCCGCCGCCCGGGCCGCGCTGAGGCGGTCGAGGAGCTGTTCCGGCGTGCACGGCTTCATCGCCACCGGGTCGAGGTACCGCGCGTAGAGGATCATGGCGCCGGCCACCAGCTCATCGAGGCTCAGCCGGCGGCCGCGGTCGGCGCCCGGCGCGAGATCCTCCGACAGGCCCCAGCCGGAGTAGAACGGCCGGCCGTGGGTCGCCACGGTGAGGCCGCGGATCAGGGCCTCGAACCCGGCGAGGGACGTCATGGTCTCGACGTGATGCACCCGGTCGAGGAGGTCGACGATGCTGATGCCGCCCACGATCCGGTCGGCCAGGGTCAGGGCCTCCGCCTCCGGGATGATGCCGGGACGGAACCCGGCCTCCACGTCGGGATGCGGCTTGTAGAGCAGGAACGCGTCCGGGTTGCGCCGCCGCGCCGCCTCCAGCAGCGCCCGGTTCGAGCGGACCAGCGGCGAGCCGTGGCGCACCGAGGCGTCGTCCTCCACCTGGCCGGGCACGAGGACGATCCGCCGGCCGGCCGGCCAGTCGAGCGCGGCGGCGTCGAGGCCGACATTGTACTTGCTGAGCCGGCGCGCCACGACCTCCTCGCGCAGGCGCCGCGCCCGGGCGACGAGGTCCGGGGTGAAGTCGGCCTCGGCGAGCAGCCGATGCAGGCGGCTCTCCCGGCGCGGGTCGTAGTAGATGCCGAGGTCGTCCACCACGATGGAGGCGCCGGGCTGCAGGCTGGCGCCGAGCCCCACGGAGCGTAGGAACCCGTCCTCCACGCGGGCCAGCGGCAGGCCGGCCCGCGCGCAGGCTTCCTCGAGCTGACCGGGCGCCCGCGTCGCCCAGGCGAGGAGGCGGCCGCCGTGGCGCTGTCCCGCGGCGATCGCGGCCTCGGTGGTCATGGTGTGGATCGGCCGTCCGGCGGGGCCCGCGCCCAGGACGTCGAGGGCGGGCCGCTTCCAGCGCGACATCCCGACATAGACCACCCGCCGGTCGTTCTCGGCAAAGCGCGTGGCGAGCCACGCCACCCGCTCGGCGCAGGTCGCGCGGTCGATCGGCGCCCCGGTCCAGGGGTCGAGGTAATGGACGCCGCCCTCCCCGCCGAGAGGCGCCCCGTCGAGGGTGATCCGCAGGGATGCGAAGCCGGACTCCGGCGAGTCGTAGGGGCTCAGGAGCGGCCCGGGCGCGACCACGAGCCGGCGCCGCCCCGTCAGCGCCAGCAGGCGCCCGGCGAGGCTCCCCGCGCCCCAGGTCGCGCCGACGGCGCCGGGGCGCGCCGGACCGAAGGCGAGGCCCGTCGCGGCCTCGATCTCCGCCCGCAGGCGGCGGATCGTGCGGCCGGTCGCGTAGAGCGACGGGGTCGGGTCTGCGGGCATGGTCGGTGCGTCCGGCTCCGGTCGGGTGAGGTGCGGAACAGGCCTGTAGCGCATTTTCGCCGGCATGGGATGGTGATGCAACGCGGGGACAACCTGAGCGCGCGTCGCCGTCGCCACGTCCTGGAAAGGATTTGGACATATCGTCGCCGCGATTGCCCGCCTATTCCGGAGGCTAGGCCGCAGACGCGGGACCGTTGCAGACGGGCCACGCCGGCGCGGAAACGCCATGCCGCGGCATGGCTTCGGATTGCGGGCTCGCCGGGCACCGTGCCACCTCAAGAGTCTCTCGCCGGTTCGGTTCATCCGGCCCAGGGTCAAGGACAGAAGCGCCGCGGAATGCAACAGCCCGCCCCCGACGCCCTCCGCGACCGCCCCGCGACCTTCCTCTTCCTGCAGGGCATCGCGACGCCGTTCTTCTCCGATCTCGGACAGGCGCTGCGCGCGCGGGGACACTCTGTCCGGCGCATCAATCTCTGCCCCGGCGACTGGCTGTTCTGGAGCGGCGAGGCCGAGAATTACCGCGGTCGCCGCGAGACCTGGGGCGAGTATCTCGACGCCTATCTCGACCGCGAGGGCGTGACCGACATCGTGCTGTTCGGCGATTGCCGGCCGTTCCACAAGGCGGCCCGCATGATCGCCGAGTATCGCGGCTTGCGGGTGCACGTGTTCGAGGAGGGCTATATCCGCCCGAACTGGATCACCTGCGAGCTGGGCGGCGTGAACGGCTTCTCGTCCCTCCCCCGGACGGCCGCCGAGATCCGCGCCCTGGCGCGGCGCCTGCCGCAACCCGGCCGGGCGATGCCCTCCACGGGCGACATGGCCCGGCGCAGCGTCTGGGACGTCGGCTACAACCTCGCCAACGTCCTGTTCCCCTACCTCTTCCCCCATTTCCGCAGCCACCGGCCGACCCATATCGCTGCCGAGTATGCGGGCTGGATCAAGAAGTTCGCCCGCCGCGCGCATACCCGCCGCGAGGCGGCGCGCTGCGACGAGATCTACCGCGCGGTCGGCTGCGACTACTTCCTGCTGCCGCTGCAGCTCGACAGCGACTACCAGATCCGGGTCCACTCGCCGTTCCTCGGCGTCGAGGGCTTCATGGACCGGGTGATCAAGTCCTTCGCGGACGGCTCGTCGGCGCCGACCCGGCTGCTGGTGAAGCTGCACCCGCTCGACAGCGGCCTGATCAACTGGCGCAAGTTCGCCCGCGCCTCGGCCCGCCGCCACGGCGTCAGCGACCGGCTCGACTTCATCGACGGCGGCGACCTGCCGGCCCTGATCAAGGGCGCCCGCGGGGTGGTCATCGTCAACTCGACGGTGGGGATGCTGTCCCTGGAGATGGGCTGCCCGACCCACGCGGTCGGCACCGCGATCTACAACATGGCCGGCCTGACCCATCAGGGCGACCTCGACAGCTTCTGGAAGAATCCGACGCCGCCGGAGACGGACCTGATGGCGGATTTCCGCCGCGTGGTCCTGCACCGGACCCAGGTCAACGGCGGCTTCTTCTCCAAGGAGGCGATCGACCGCGCGGTGGCCGGCTCGGTACCGCGGATGGAGGCCGCCCTCCCCGACGCGATGCTGGCGGCGGCGCGGGCGGTGAGTGAGGTGGCCGAGCGCGACGGCGAGCTCGCGCCGGTCTACTGACCGGGCTCGCCCGGCTCCCGGGCCGTCGCCATTCGGCGGCCTTTGAAGCGCGTTTAAACGCCGGTGAGCCGTTCCCGGCCTTGATCTTTCCCCGCGCGGCGGCGTAACCCGCCCCATGCCCCGCATTCTGATCACCGGCGCGTCGAGCGGCATCGGCGCCGCGCTGGCGCGCCACTACGCGCAAACCGGCGCGAGCCTCATCCTCGTCGGCCGCAACGCCGAGCGGCTGGAGGCGGTTGCCCGGGACTGCCGCGCCAGCGGCGCCGCCGTCGAGACCGCCCGCCTCGACACCCGCGACCGGGCCGCCACCGTGGCGCTGGTCCACCGGTCGGATGCCGAGGCCCCCCTCGACCTCGTCATCGCCAACGCGGCGGTGAACGGCGGCAACCAGGAAGGGCAGGTGGAGGCCGAGGACGTGGCCTTCGAGACCGCCGACATCAATTACACCGGCACGCTCAACGTGATCCTGCCCGCCCTGACGCTGATGCTCCAGCGCGGGCGCGGCCAGATCGTGCTGCTGTCGTCGCTCGCGGCCTACGCGCCGCTCCAGGACGCGCCGGCCTATAGCGGTGCCAAGGCCGCGCTCGTCGCCCATGGTCTCGCCCTGCGCCAGAAGGTCGCGCCCCGCGGCGTGAAGGTCAACGTCGTCACCCCGGGCTACGTGAAGACGCCGATGGGCGGCGAGCTGAAGGGCTGGCGGCCACTCGAGATCAGCGCCGAGGAGGCGGCCGTGCGGATCGCCAAGGGCATCGCGGCCAACCGCGACGTGATCGCGTTCCCGTTCATCCTCACGGCGCTCGCGCGCACCGTGCTGCTCCTGCCCGAGAACGTCCGCAAGGCCGGCCTCTACGCCTTCCGTTTCCAGCGCCGGAAGCGGCGCTGATGGCGCGACCCCGGATCGCGCTGTTCGTTCTGGAGGCGCTGCCGAACGCCCGCGCGGTGCGCCGGCTCGTCGCCGATCTCTGGGCCGACATCGTGCTGGTCGGGCTCTCCAACGCCGAGCGGCCGTCGAGCGGCGGCCTCACGGGGCAGATCCGGCGGCACCTCGCGCGCTCCGGCCCCGGGATCCTGCCCTACCTCGCGGTCAATTTCGGCCTGCCGGACCTGCTGCGGCCCCTGGCGCCCCTGACCCAGGCGGCGTCCGGCAGCGGCGACGCGCCGGAGGCGACGCCGCTCAGGACCCTGTGCCGCCGCCTCGGCGTCCCGACCCTGACGGTCGACGACGTCAACGGTCCCGACGTCGCGCGGGCCCTCCGGGACGCGGCGCCGGACCTGATCCTCACCTACCATTTCGACCAGATCCTGAAGCCCGAGACCATCGGGCTGGCGCGGCTCGGCGGGATCAACGGGCATCCCGGCCTGCTGCCCCGCCACCGGGGCCCGGTGCCGACGATCCACGCGCTGGCCGACGGGCCCGGGCAGTTCGGCATGACCCTGCACCGGCTGGCGGCCGCGATCGACACCGGCGCGATCCTCGCCCAGGAGGCGCTGGCGCTGCCCGAGGGTACCACCGCGACCCGGGCCTCGGTGGCGCTCCACGCCCACGGGCGCGGGATGCTCGACCGGTTGCTCGAGGACGTCACCCGGAGCGGAACCCTGCCGGAGGGGCGGTCCGAGCCCGTTCTGCCCTACTGCCCGTTCCCCGACCGCGCGATGCTGGCCGCGCTGCGCCGCCGCGGCCTTCGCCTGACCGACGGGCAGGATCTTCGGGACGCGCTGAGCCTCTCCGCGCGGGCGTCTTAACTTCCGGTTAAGGCTGTTCGGCAAGGATTCGGTCAGATCCTCGCCGTCGACAGGGCCCGCGCATGCCGGATACCAGCGCCCTCAACTCGGCCGCCGGCGCCCTGGCCGCCGGCCGGCAGGTGCAGAGCGGGCGGATCCGCGCGATCTCCGAGAACCTCGCCAACGCCGATTCGGTCCCGACGACCCCGGGCGGTGCCCCCTACGCCCGCAAGATCGCGGTGTTCGCCCCGGTGGCGGCCGACAGCCCCCGCGACCCGGTCGGCCGGATCGTCCGCGACACCACCGGCTTCCGCACCCGCTACGACCCGACCAATCCCGGGGCCGACCCGACCGGCTATGTCCGTCTGCCGAACGTCAACGTCGCGGTCGAATCGGCCGACCTCCAGCGGGTGGTCCGGAACTACGAATTGAGCCTGAGCGCCTCGGCCTCGATCAAGACGCTCGCGCAGGCCACCATCAACCTGATCAGCTGAGCCGGCCGTGCCGCCGGCCGTAGCCGGCGTAGATCGCGAGGCCGATCGCCAGCCAGACCGCGAGGCGGATCCAGGTGTCGGCCGGGAGCGACGCCATCAGCGTGACGCAGGACAGGATCCCCAGTCCGGCGATGAGGGTCACCGCCGGCACGCGGAACGGGCGCGCCCGGTCCGGATCGGTCCGGCGCAGGATCAGCACCGTCGCGCAGACGAGGCAGAAGGCCAGGAGCGTGCCGATACTGACGATCTCGCCCAGGACGTCGATGGGCACGAGCCCCGCCACGGCCGCCGTGAACAGGCCGATCACCAGCTGGCTCGCCACGGGCACCCGCGTCACCGGATGGACCCGGCAGAAGATCCCCGGGAGGAGCCCGTCGCGGGCGATGGCGAAGAAGATCCGGCTCTGCCCGTAGAGGGCGGTCAGTGCCGAGGTGGTCAGGCCGATCAGGGCGCCGGCCTTGATGATCGTGGCGAAGCCCGTCAGGCCGATCACGTCGACCGCCTTGGCGACCGGGTCGGCGACGTCCAGGTCGCGATAGGGCACGAGTCCCGTGAGGACGGCCGCCATGGCCACGTACAGGATCGTGGTGATCAGCAGCGACCCGATCAGGCCGACCGGCGCGTCGCGCTGCGGCGCCCGGCACTCGCCCGCGGCCGTCGCCACGGTCTCGAAGCCCACGAAGGCGAAGAACACCACCGCGGCGCCGCGGAACACGCCGCTCCAGCCGTAGGCGCCGAAGGTCCCGGCATTCTCCGGCACGAACGGGTGCCAGAGTTCGGGACGCAGATGGGCCACGCCGACACCCACGAAAGCCAGGATGATCGCGACCTTGCAGGCGACCAGCAGGCCGTTGACCAGGGACGCCTCCGCGGTGGCGCGCATCAGCAGGGCGCTGAGCAGCAGCACGATCCCGGCCGCCGGGAGGTTGACGAGGCCGCCGGCGCCGGGCGCCGCGGCCAGGGCCGGCGGCAGGCGCAGGCCGAACTCCGCCGCGAGGGACTGCGCGTAGCCCGACCAGCCCACCGCCACGGTCGCCGCGGCCACGGCGAACTCGAGGACGAGGTCCCAGCCGATGATCCAGGCGGGAAGCCGCCCGAGGCTCGCGCGGGTGTAGGTGTAGGTCGATCCCGGCTCGGGGATCATGGCGGCCAACTCGGCGTAGCACAGGCCGACGAGGCCGCAGGCGACGCCGCCGATCACGAAGGAGAGGCTGAGCGCCGGGCCCGCGTACTGCGCCGCCGCCGTCCCGGTGAGCACGAAGATGCCGGCGCCGATCGTGGCGCCGAGGCCTATGGCGACGAGGCCCGGCGCGGTGAGGCTCCGGGCGAGTCCGCGCCCCGCGCCCGCCCGTTCACCCGTGGTCACCGCGGACTCCGCCATCGCGTCCGTTCTCCCTCGCCCGGATCGTCACCCGGCACTTTTCATGCCCGGACGGCGGCCTCCGCGGAACCGCCTGGACCGGCGCCGCACCGTCCTCATCCCGAGTCGATACAGCCTACCGCCGCACCGCGCCCACGGGATCGGGTTCAGGGGGCCCGCCGCGCGCTTCCGGGTCGCCCCCGCCGGGCGGGGACGGTGCGGCGGCGATCATCCGGGTGTCGGTCCGGAACGCCCGGGCGACGAGGCCGCAGAAGCGGATGAAGGCGCTGCCCTGCGGGGTGATGACGTAGCCGTCACCCGCTCGCGCGACGTTGCCGGAGGCCTGCTGCTCGGCCAAGCGCCGCTCCATCTGCCGGAACTCGCCGAGGTAGACCCGCTCGAACACCGCCCGCGCGCGCTCAGGCGTGAAGCGCTCCCCGGGATGGGCAGCCATCTGGCCGAGCAGGAACACGCTGATCGACCGGTCGACCGTCACCGGCAGGATCACGAAGGCGCTGAGGTTCAGGGACAGCGACAGGACGCAGGCGCCGAGGGCATCCCGTCGGCGCAATCCCCAGGCCCGGCCGAGCCCGGCCAGCGCCATCGTGACCGCCAGGGTCAGCAGGAAGGCGACCGCGAGCAGGATCAGTCCGCGGTAGAACAGGATCGTCACGCCGGACCACAGATCCGTCTGGAACAGCAGCACGAAGCAGGCGAAGCCGATGACGACGGCGCCGGCCTGCAGCAGCGCCTGGGCGCAGAGCCAGCGCAGGGCCTGCCCGGCGCGCGGGCGGGTGGGTGCCGCGGGACTGGGTTCAGTCACGGAGATCCTCCACGGAGATCCTGGACCCGCAGGATCCGGACGAGCGGATCGGCGTAGACCGCGGGGCTGCGCCAGACCCAGGAATCGGGGCTGCTCCAGGGGGCGTCCTGCGCGGTGACGACCAGGCCGCCGATCCCGGCCGCTTCGGCGCGCCGCCGCACCTCGGCGCCGTCCAGGCGGTTGCGGAAGACCGGCGCGACGTCGGCGAGCCGCGACGCCACGGCGTCCGGCGGGGCGCCGAACAGGCGCGCCTCCGCGTCGGCCACCCCCGTCGGCTGGAGGCCGTAGAGCCCGAAATCGAACACCCGGTGCGGCACCGGCGACTGCTGCAGCACCAGGTCCCGGGGCAGGTGCGTGCCCGCCCAGGCGTAGGCCGCGCGCAGCGCCCGGTCGATATCGGGACGGCCGGCGAGGCGGGCGAAGGCGGGCCGGTCCGAGGCGGGATAGGCGCGCATCCCGACGAAGCCGTAGAGAGTCGTCGCGTAGCCGAGGATCAGCAGCGCGGCGAGGAGGCCGGGGAACCGGAGCCGCCGCGCCTCGCTCAGGCGGGTCAGGGCCACCACGGTCCAGACCAGGGTCGCGACCTGCGCGAGCAGGACCACGCGCGCGCCGAGGTCGTTGTTGAGGATCGCCGAGCGCAGGACGCCGCCGAGGAGCAGGCTCGCCGCGGCGCAGAGCGTGAGCAGGCGCCCGGCCTCGCGCCCGTGCGCCTCCCGGCGCGGCACGAGGCGCCAGAACAGCAGCGCACCGGCGGCGCAGACCCCCAGGGCCGTGTAGTAGTTCAGCGGCAGGAGGATCAGGCGGAGCGCGCTCAGGGCCAGCTCGTCGACGAGGCCGTCGAGCGGCCCGAATCGCCGGATCGAGAACCGGATCGGCGCGCCGCCGTCGGTCCGGTTGGCCAGGACGCTCAGCAGGTAAGGGGCGGCCAGCGCGGCGCTGAGCAGGCCGGCAACCGCCAGCCGGGCCGCGGCGCGCCAGCGGCGCTCCAGGCCGAGCAGCACCAGCCAGGCACCGGCCGCACTCGCCGTGCCGAGGCAGACCCAGACGGACAGGCCCGCGCAGGCGGCGAAGGCCAGTGCCGCGACGCCGATCGCCGCCGCCTCCGCGCGCCTGTCCGGCCGTGTCCGGTCCGCGACCTCCGCCAGGGCCAGGAGTCCGAGCCACCCGGCCAGGGCGCCGGCGACGTGGTGCGGCACCCAGACCAGCGAGGCCGGCCAGTTGAGCACCTGCTCGTTCAGCCATTCCGGGACCGGCAGCCAGGTCCCGGACGTCGCCCGGTCGGCGAGGACCAGCAGGATGTCGAGGCTTCCGGCCGGCAGCAGCAGCAGCACCGCGCGGCGCACGAGCCGGGGCGCGGCGTCCGCGACGAGTCCGGTCGCCGCGAGCAGACGGTCGATCAGGCCGAGGAGCGCGAGGCCGGTCCAGAAGGCGAGGCCCGCGAAGGCGGTCCGCCCGTCGACCAGCCGTCCGCCCGCCCAGTCGACCAGGGCGGTGAGCGTGTAGAAGCCGTAATAGTAGCCCGCCCGCTCGGGCCGGGCGAAGAACGGGTCCACCGGCGGTAATCCGTGCTCGACGATCGCGCGGGTCAGGGCGGCGTGCTTGACGAGGTCGATGATCGTCACGGGCCGGTAGAGGGCGGTGCCGGTATCGACGTCGATCAGTGCGTAGGCCACGACGCCGAGCCAGAGCAGCGCGAGGGCGAGCGCCGCCCGGTCGAGGGACTCGCGCAGGCTCCGCGCGACCGGCCGCAGTGCGGCGAGCCCGAGGGCGCCGGTCGCGAGGGCCGCGACCGGGACGCCGCCCGCCTGGATCAGCAGACTGTCGAGGGCCGGCAGCAGCCCGATCCCGAGGAGCGCCCCGCACAGGAGGCGGTCGCCGGGCGCGAGCGAGCGGAACCCGAGGATGCCGGTCAGGCCGCCCAGGGCATAGCCCGGCACGAGAACGAGGGGGATACCGAGCAGCGTCGCGACGGCGACGCCGCACGCATCCGAGAAGGTGCCGTTCATCGCCGGGCCGCGTCGCGTGAGCGGTTCCGGGTAGCACGGCGGCGTTAACCGTTCTTTGGACGGGCCCGGACAGCCGCGACGCGCCACCGCTGCGGCCCGCCCGGCTCGGGACTGGCATAACCGTCGGTTTCGTGTATGGATCGCGCGGCCTCGACCCGGGTTGCCGGGCGGGGCTTGAGCCGCTTGGCGCTGTGACCGTGCTGGACGACATCCCGGCACCGGCCGAACGCCGAGCCCGCGCGCGCCCGTTTGGGGCGCCGCATCCGACCAGCACAACCCGAAAGGCACGCGATGTCGATCACGGCAGAGCGCAAGACCGCGCTCATCAAGGAACACCGCAAGGACGCCAAGGACACCGGGTCCCCCGAGGTCCAGGTGGCGATCCTCACCGAGCGGATCACCAACCTCACCGGCCACTTCAAGACCCACGGCAAGGACAACCATTCCCGCCGCGGCCTCCTGAAGCTGGTCTCGCAGCGCCGCTCGCTGCTCGACTACGTCAAGCGCAAGGATGAGGCCCGCTACCGCGCCCTCATCGAGCGTCTCGGCATCCGCCGCTAAGGCACGTCTCGCGCGGTTCCGGGCCCGGCCCGGGGCCGCGTTTCACCATCGCGGGCTGCCGGAATGGGTCCGGCCTCCCGACAAACGGGCCGCTTCGAGGCGCCAGCGTCGGGGCAGGATCGCGAGACACTTCGCCGAGCGTTTTCGGGCGCAGTGTCTCGCCGTCTTGCCCCCGGGCGGCGCCGGGCTTGGGCCCGCCGCAGGCAAGGAAGAGATTGAGAATGTTCGACGTTCAACGCGAAGAGCTGATGTGGGGCGACCGCAAGCTCGTCCTGGAGACCGGCAAGGTCGCGCGCCAGGCCGACGGCGCCGTCATCGCCACCTACGGTGAGACCTCGGTGCTCGCGACCGTGGTCGCCGCCAAGGAGCCGAAGCCCGGCATCGACTTCATGCCGCTCACCGTGAACTACCAGGAGCGCGCCTACGCCGCCGGCCGCATCCCGGGCGGCTACTTCAAGCGCGAGGGCCGTCCCTCCGAGAAGGAGACCTTGGTCTCCCGCCTCATCGACCGCCCGATCCGCCCGCTCTTCATCGACGGCTGGCGCAACGACACGCAGGTCGTTGTCACTGTCCTGACCCACGATCTCGAGAACGATCCCGACATCGTCGCGATGGTCGCGGCCTCCGCGGCCCTGACCATCTCGGGCGTGCCGTTCATGGGCCCGATCGGCGGCGCCCGCGTCGGCTACATCAACGGCGGCTACCGGCTGAACCCGCTGGTCACCGAGACCAAGGAAGAGTCGAGCCTCGACCTCGTCGTTGCCGGCACGCAGGACGCGGTGCTGATGGTCGAGTCGGAGGCCAAGGAGCTCTCCGAGGAGGTGATGCTCGGCGCCGTGATGTTCGGCCACAAGCACTTCCAGCCGGTGATCGAGGCGATCATCCGCCTCGCCGAGAAGGCCGCCAAGGAGCCGCGCGACTTCAAGGCCCCCGAGAACGCCGACGTCGAGAAGGCCGTCCTGGAGGTCTGCGAGGCGGAGCTCCGCGCCGCCTACACCAAGACCGTCAAGCAGGAGCGCTACGCCGCCGTCGACGCCGTGAAGGCGAAGGTGATGGCCGCCCTCTGCCCCGAGGGCGCCGAGAAGTTCCCGGCCGAGAAGGTCAAGGCCGCCTTCAAGGAGGCCCAGTCGAAGGTGGTCCGCTGGAACATCCTCGACAGTGGCGCCCGCATCGACGGCCGCGACGTGAAGACGGTCCGCTCGATCCTCTCCGAGGTCGGCGTTCTGCCCCGCGCCCACGGCTCGGCCCTGTTCACCCGCGGCGAGACCCAGGCGCTGGTCGTGGCGACGCTGGGTACCGGCGAGGACGAGCAGTTCATCGACGCGCTGGAAGGCACCTACAAGGAGCGCTTCCTGCTCCACTACAACTTCCCTCCCTACAGCGTCGGCGAGACTGGCCGGATGGGCTCGCCGGGCCGCCGCGAGATCGGCCACGGCAAGCTCGCCTGGCGGGCGATCCGCCCGGTCCTGCCGCCGGCCCACGAGTTCCCGTACACGATCCGCGTCGTGTCGGAGATCACCGAGTCCAACGGCTCGTCCTCGATGGCCTCGGTCTGCGGCGGCTCGCTGTCGCTGATGGATGCCGGCGTGCCGCTGCGCCGTCCGGTGGCGGGCATCGCCATGGGCCTCATCCTCGAGGGTGAGCGCTTCGCGGTCCTGTCCGACATCCTCGGCGACGAGGATCACCTCGGCGACATGGACTTCAAGGTGGCCGGCACGGACGAGGGCGTGACCTCGCTCCAGATGGACATCAAGATCGCCGGCATCACCGAGGAGATCATGAAGATCGCCCTCGCCCAGGCGAAGGACGGCCGCGCCCACATCCTGGCCGAGATGGCCAAGGCGCTGACGGCGGCCCGTCCGGAGCTCGGCGAGTACGCGCCGCGCATCGAGACGATGCAGATCCCGACGGACAAGATCCGCGACGTGATCGGCACCGGCGGCAAGGTGATCCGCGAGATCGTCGAGAAGACCGGCGCCAAGATCAACATCGAGGACACGGGCGTCGTGAAGATCGCCTCGGCTGACGGCAAGGCGATCAAGGCGGCCTACAACTGGATCCGCTCGATCGTGGCGGAGCCGGAGGTCGGCGTGATCTACGACGGCACGATCGTGAAGTGCATGGAGTTCGGCGCCTTCGTGAACTTCTTCGGCGCCAAGGACGGCCTCGTCCACATCTCGGAGCTCGCCGCGAACCGGGTCGCCAAGGTGACGGACGTCGTCAAGGAAGGCGACAAGGTCAAGGTGAAGTTCCTCGGTCAGGACGACCGCGGCAAGATCCGCCTGTCCATGAAGGTCGTCGACCAGCAGACCGGCGAGGACATCACCGAGAAGGTGAAGGCTCAGCGCGACGCCGACCGGGCCGAGCGCGGCGACGAGCCGCGCGAGCCCCGCGAGGGCGGCCGCCACCGTGGCGAGCGCCGCCGCGAGGCCGGCGAGTAAGCACGCGGGACGCCCGCGCCGGCCTCGGTCGGCGGGGATCTCTTAGACGGGCGCAGTCCTCCGGGGCCGCGCCCTTTTTGTTGCCCCGTCGAGGTCGGGTCACACCGGTCGTCGGCCGGGAACGGGGCGCCGGATGCCGCGTTCCCCCGCGACTTCCCAATCGGAGACCCTCATGGCCAACGACATGATGCACGACATCTTCAGCGGGCAGCCGAACCTGTCGACGACGGAGCGCGCCGTCTCGGTGGCGCTGGGCCTCGGCATCGCCGCCGCCGCCGCGCAGCCCCGTCCCAACAAGCTCCTGAGCCTGCTGGCCCTCGTGGTCGGCGTGGGCCTCGCCGTGCGCGGCGCCACCGGCCACTGCGCCGTGAAGGCCGCGTCCGAGCATCTCTGAGCCTCAGCCCTCGGAGGGCTTCGGCGCCTTCGTCTTTGCGAGCGCAGCGAAGCAATCCAGGCAGCGCGACGTTCGACATCGTCGCGCTGCCCTGGGTCACGTCGCTGCGCTCGTGATGACGGAGAGCGCTGTGTTGAGACTCGCTACCGGAATGCGTCGGTCAAAAAAAAGGGGCGCCCCGCGGGGCGCCCCTCGTCGTATCCGGACCTGCCGGACTGGTCAGTAGGTGGTGGTGCGGCGGCCGGCGATCAGGCCGTAGATGAACAGCACGACCACGGCCCCCACGATGGCGCCGATGAAGCCCGCGCCCTGGTTCGGCCCGTACCAGCCGATCGCCTGGCCCAGGAAGGTCGCCACGAATGCGCCGACGATGCCGAGGATCGTGGTCAGGATGAAGCCGGCGGGCTCGTTCGGGCCCGGCATGAGGAACTTGGCGATGACGCCGGCGAGAAACCCGATGATGATGGTCCAGAGAATACCCATGACTGACCCCAAGGCGTGATTGTCGATGGCGGCAGAACGCTTCGAGGCCCGCGACGGTTGCCCGCACCCCGACCGCCGATGACGATTTTCCTCGGGTTCCCGCGGCGCGTGCGCGCGCGGCCCTTTACGGCCGGGCCGGTGCGGCGGCAGATACGCCGGTTCTCGAGGATGTGGAGACGGGTATGGACATTCAGCGGATCGAGCCGGGCAAGCGGATGTCGCAGGCCGTCACCTTCGGCGACATGGTCTACCTCGCCGGGCAGGTCGCGTCCGACACGGTCGGCACCGGGGTCACGATCCAGACCCAGCAGATCCTGTCGGAGATCGACCGGCTACTCGCCGCGGCCGGCAGCGACAAGGCGCGGATCCTCTCGGCCACCATCTACCTCGCCGACATCGCGACGTTCGCGGAGATGAACGCCGCCTGGGACGCCTGGGTGTCTCCGGAGAATGCGCCGGCCCGCGCCACCGTCGAGGCCAAGCTCGCCGCGCCGGAGTACCTGGTCGAGATCGTGATCGTGGCCGCGAGGAGCCGGTGATCGGCCCGCGTCGGACCGTCCTGGCGGCGGCCGCGGCCGTCCTCGCGGGAGGGCTCCTGGCGGTCCTGCCCCTCGTGCGGCCGGCACCGGCCGCCGAGGAGCGGGTCGTCAACATCTACAACTGGTCGGACTACATCGACCCGCAGGTGCTCGAGGCCTTCACCCGCGAGACCGGGATCAAGGTCGTCTACGACACCTACGACAACAACGAGATCCTGGAGACCAAGTTGCTCGCCGGCCGGTCGGGCTACGACATCGTCGTGCCGTCGGGACCGTACCTGCAGCGGCTGATCCGGGCCGGCGCGTTCCTGCCCCTCGACAAGTCCAAGCTGAAGAACCTCGGCAATCTCTGGCCCGAGGTGACCAGCCGGCTGGCGGCCTACGATCCCGGCAACACCTACGCCGTCGACTACATGTGGGGCACGACCGGCATCGGCTACAACGTCGCCGCGGTGCGCGAGCGCCTGGGCGCCGGCGCGGCGGTCAATTCGTGGTCCGTCGTCCTCAATCCCGCTTCGGCCAACAAGCTCAAGGATTGCGGGATCATGGTGCTCGACAGCCCCGAGGACCTGATCCCCAGTATGCTCCCGGCCTTCGGCGCCAAGGCGGATTCCAAGCGTTGGGACGACATGACCCTGGTGACCGACGCCCTCTACAAGGTGCGCGGCGCCGTGCGGAAGTTCCACTCGTCGGAATACATCCAGGCGCTGGCCAACGGCGATATCTGCCTGGCCGTCGGCTATTCAGGCGACATCATGCAGGCCAAGCGCCGCGCCGAGGAGGCCAAGAACGGGATCGACATCGCCTACGTCGTGCCGAAGGAAGGCGCGCTCATGTGGTTCGACACCTTCGCGATCCCGAAGGATGCCGCCCACCCGGCCGAGGCGCTGGCCTTCATCGACTACATGATGCGGCCCGAGGTGGCGGCGGCCAACACCAACTTCGTCTCCTACGCCAGCGGCAACCTCGCGGCGAAGAAGTTCGTGAAGCCCGAGATCCTGAGCAATCCCGGCATCTACCCGGACGAGGCGACGATGCAGCGCCTGTCCATCAACACGGCCTGGGACGACCGCACCCAGCGCTTCGTCACCCGCCTCTGGACCCGGGTCCGCACCGGACGCTGACGCGGATCCCGGCCGGGACTCCGTCAGCGTTCCGGATCCGCCGGGATGCCGCTGCGGGCGAGCCACGCGCGGACCGCCGCGCGGGTCTCGCGCCCGGAATCGTTGAGCAGGCGCTCAGGGGTGGTGAAGAAGTACGGCTGGAAGGTCTTTCGCTGCGCGTTGCGCAGGGTCGGGTCGATCCCGGCCTCGAGCAGCCTCAGCACCCAGGGATTGGCCGCGCCGACCTGCGCGGCCACGTGCAGCAGCGAGTTGCCGGTTGCGTCGACCCGGTTCAAGTCCGCACCGGCCCGCAGCAGCAGCGCGATCTGCGCCTCGCGCCGGTTCTGTACGGCGCGGAACAGCGGCGTCCACTGACCGCGCGGGCTCACCGGGTCGACCGGCGCGCCGTGGCGCAGCAGGATCTCCAGGTAGGTCGGATCCTCGACCATCGCCGCCATGTGCAGCGCGGTCTCCTGATCGAGCCCCGGCACAGACGGGTCCGCCCCCGCGTCGAGCAGGGCCGACACCGCGCGCGGCCGCGCGTTCCAGATCGCCCATTCGAGCAGGGTGAGGTTCCGGCCGCCGCGGACGGAGAGATCCAGGCCGGGCGCCAGCGCGGCGATGCGCGCGACGTCACCGCGGGCGACCGCCGTGGCGATCGCGGCGAGAGGGGACGCCTCGAAGGCGCCGCTGTGGTCCCCGGTCGGGCTCTCCATGACCGTTCGCTCCTCGGCGCCGCCTGATTCGGCGCTGCGCGACGCGGGCCATGTGACCGATAAACACGGAGGCGCCGCAAGGCCCCCTCCGCAAGTGTCGCCGCCGGTGCGCACCGCCGGCGCACGACGTGGTCAAGAAGCGATCTCGCCGCGGCGCCGGTCGAGACCGTCCGCGGCGAGCCTCGTCGATCCCGGACTCGATGACCTAGTGCTTCAGATCGTCCGGAACCTTGCCGCCGTTCTCGGCGAGCTTCTGCATGACCTGCTTGTGCAGCCAGATGTTCATGCTGGCCGAATCGTCCTTGTCGCCGGTGTAGTGGAGCTCGTCGGCGAGCTGCTTGCGCGCGGCGAGGCCGGAATCGAGGCCCAGCAGCTTCATCAGGTCGACGATCGAGTGCCGCCAGTCGAGCGTCTGCGGGTTCTTCTCGGCGAGGCCGGTGAGCACCGCCGCGACGTCCACGGGCTCGCTGCCGCCGGCCGAGCCGGGGGCCGACGTGGAGGGCGTGCTCGTGCCGGCCTGGCCGCCGGAGCCGGCGTTGGGCGCGGGCGCGGCGTCCGCGGTGCCGCCACCGAACGGATGGAGGATCTTGCTGACGATGCTGCCGAGGAGGCTCATGGATCCGCTCCGATAATCGAGGCCCGATCTCCGCGTCGGGCGGCCATTCAACTGGCTGTGAGCCTTGGCGTTCCGCGATCCGGCAGGCTCGGGACGGTCGGCGCGGCGCGGCCCGGAGCGATCACGACCTCGGCCAGAGGGCGAGGACGAGCGCGGCCCGCTCCTCCGCGAGCCTGCCGTCCGGGACCGGGCGGCCCGCGCGGGCGTACCAGTAGCGCGCGTTGCCGTCGTCGCCCTCGACCCGGTGGAGATGGGCGTGGACCCAGGCCGCGTCGGACCCGTCGGCGTCCTGGACGAGGCGGTGCGCCCGCTCCCAGGCGGCGGAGGCCGGGCCGGACGCGTCCCGGGCGAGCCACCAGAGCGCGGCGAGCGGGGCGTCCCAGACGCTCGGCGGCTCGGACGCAGCGAGTGTCGCGGCGAAGGCGGCGGGGAGGCTCTCGGTCACGGCTGTCCCCTTCCCAGGCGTTTCAGCGGCCGGCGGCGCGCTCCGGCTGCCAGCGCCCGCGGCGCTGCCGGGCCGACCACGCGTAGCGGGCATCGCCGTCGAGGCGGTCGAGATGGTCGGAGAGGCGGTTGCGCTCGAGCCACGACAGGGCCGCCTCCAGCTCCGGGAGGGTCATGGTCGCGCGGCCCTTGCCGAGCACGCGCTTGAGAACGGCGTTGTAGCGGTGGGCGAGATTGCCGCCGCGGGGCACGCGCAGCGAGGTCTCGTCCTCGACCGCCTGGGCGGCCACCGCGGCGGCGAGCCGCTGGCGCAGGGTCCGCTCGGTGACGGAGGGCGGTTCGGGCGCGGGCGCCGCGGCGACCGGTTCGGGGAGGCGCGGGCGCAGCAGGGCGTAGCGCATCCCGATCGCGTTGCTCTCCAGGGGCGTGATCCCGCCCGGCTCGTCGTCGCGCCAGCGGGTCCGCTCGGGCACGACGGCGCTCGCCGGCCGCTCGCGGGGCGGCCGGACGCTGCTGCCCTGCTCGGTCTCGAGTTCGAGGCGGAACCGCGCGAAGAGCGGGTCGTCGGGGTGGAAGATCAGCGCCTGCTGCCCGTCGTAGGGGCCGGCATGGGGATCGACCCGGGTGGCCCGGGCGAGCATCTGCTCGAGCCAGGGCCGGGAGCGGATATGGGTCAGGGCCGCGACCACCGCGACCTCCGGGGCGTCGAGCCCCTCGTACGCCATCGCCACCGTCACCAGCACGGCCGGTTCCGGCGTGAGCCGGAACGCGGCCAGGGCCGCGTGGGCGTCGCCCTGGCCGGAGGTCGCGAGCCGGACATCGCGCTCGCCCTGCCCCGCCGGCATCCAGTCGCGCAGGGTCGCGAGATAGGCCCGCGCGCTCGCCTGATCGGGCGCCACCACGAGGAGCTTGCCGAGCCCCCGGGCCGGTTCGCCGGGCGGGAGATCGCGCTCGGCCCGGCGCCGGGCGCGCAGGCGCTTGGTGGCGAAGAACGCCTCGCTCAGAAGGTCGCGGGCGAAGCCGGTCCGCAGGGCGGTGAACAGCGCGGGCCGGGTGGTGATCCGGACCGAGCCCGCGCCGAGCCGATGCGGCCCGACGCGCGGGCTGTCGCCCGCGATCCGGCCGCCCTCCAGCCAGCTCGCCTCGCCGTCGATGGCGCCGAACGTCACCGGCAGCACCGCCCGCTCGGCCAGCGCCTGCGCCCGCGAGTAGCCGATGACCGCGAGGCCGGGGGCGTCGAGATCGAGTTCCGGTCCGCGGCCGGGCGCGGCGGGCTGGTAGGGCAGTCCGAGAATCCGCCGCCCGTCCGCCCGCTCCAGCGTCCCGGACAGGTACAGGCGCACGGTCGCCGCCTCCATGACGGGCAGCATCGCGCGGGACCACGCCCCCGCCTCGGCATCCTCCGCGGAGGCTTCGTCGGCGCCCGGGCGACCGGGGACCGGCAGGTGATGAACCTCGTCGACCACCAGCAGGGTGCGGTGCGCCCGCGCCTCCGCGAGGTGGAGCGCCGGGGCGGCGGCGACCGCCTGATAGGTGGTGACGTAGCCGGCCAGACCCCGCGCCGGGTCGCGCTCGTTGTCGGCGGCCCGGACGCTGAGGGCGTGCCCGAAGGCCGCGCGCCACAGCGGGTCGGCGAAGGCTTCCTCGGCCTGCAGCCGCAGGGAATCCCGCGGCACCACCCAGACCACGCGCTCGACGAGCCCCGCCTCGATCAGCCGGTGCGCGGCGATGACCGGCAGCAGCGACTTGCCCCCGCCCGGCGTGACCGCCGCCAGGATCTTCCGGACATGGGCCGCCTCCCCGCTCGCCATGGCCGCGACCAGGGCCATCAGCGTGCGCTGGTGCGACCGCAGGGACGGGGCGGGACGGGTCAAGGGCCGGCGAAGCAGGGCGACATCGCCACACCGTGGCCGATCCGGATTCCTTTGTGAATCCCCGGAGTCGCGGAACGTTCGCGTTTTCGTCCCAATGGCGGAGCCGCGGGCACCGCGAGGCCGGAAGAGGGTCGACTCTGCAAGCGCGGCCGCCCGGATCGCGGCGACGCCGAGCGAAACCGCCCCGCTCTCCACGATTGCCGCGTCCGGCGAGACGGATCGGTCCACCATAAGCGTTGACACCCGGCCCACCCCTCACCATAAGGGCGCCGCGGGCGATGCCCGCCTTGGGGGAATGTCCCGAGCGGCAAAGGGGGCGGACTGTAAATCCGCTGCGTAAGCTTCGTAGGTTCGAGTCCTACTTCCCCCACCAAGTTCTTCCCGATCCCGTCAACCTTGTTTCGCCAGCGCGGCCTCGATGCGCGCGGCCGCGGCGGCCGAGAAGCCCTTCCCCTCGAGCCCTTGTCCCGCGGCCGCCTGACCGGTGAGCGAGCGGCGCTTGCCCCCCGGCAGATGCGCCTGCCGCAGGGCGTGGGCGTCCCGGTGACTGGCATGGGTGATCGCGATGGCCAGCGCGTCGGCGGCGTCCGCGACGCGGAACTCGGCCTTCGGCAGAAGGAAGCGGACCATCGCCTGGATCTGCACCTTCTCGGCGTGGCCGGAGCCCGCGACGGTCTTCTTGATGAGGTTGGGGGCGTACTCGAACACCGGCAGTCCGGCGAGGGCCGGCACGAGCAGCGCCATCGCCCGCGCATGGCCCAGCTTGAGCGTCGCCTGGGCGTCCTTGTTGACGAAGGTCTCCTCTACGGCGACCTCGTCGGGCCGAACGGCCTCGACGACGCGGCCGATCCCCTCGAACAGCTCCCGCAGGCGCAGTGCCAGCGGAAGCTCCCCGTCCGAAGTCACGACCCCGCAATCGCCGTAGGTGAGCTTCGTGCCCTGCGCGGTAATCAGGCCCCAGCCGGTGCGGCGGAGTCCGGGGTCGATCCCGAGAATGCGGACGGCGCTGGTCATGGGGCTCCACGGCTCGGTGAACGGCCCGAGGCTGCCGTACGTATCGTGAACGCTTGGTTTCACCAAGGTTCCGGGCGCGGAAGCGATCGGCCGTGGCCGGCCCGGTGCCGGGTCGAGCTCACCCCCGGCGACCGAGGAGGATCAGCGCCGTTCCGGCGAGGCAGACCGCGCTGCCCGCGAGGTCCCACCGGTCGGGCCGCTGACCCTCCGCGAGCCACAGCCACAGGACCGAGGCCGCGACGTAGACGCCGCCGTAGGCCGCGAAGGCGCGCCCCGCCGCGGGGCTGTCCACGAGGGTCAGGAGGGCCGCGAAGGCCGCCAGCGAGGCGAGGCCCGGCAGCGCCCACCAAGCCGACCGCCCGAGCCGCAGCCAGGCCCAGAACGCGAAGCAGCCGGCGATCTCGGCGAGGGCGGTGGCCGCGTAGGCGAGGAGGGTCATCGCGTCAGCTTGGCACGGCGCGCCGCGCGGGACGAGCCCGGCGCTGGGGACGGACCGCGACCGGCATTAAGCTCCCGGCAAGGAGGATCCGGTCGAGTGTCGCCATGAGCACGCATGCGAGCACCCGCGAGACCCAGGGCGACCGGCTGCTGTTTCCGGGGGACGCCCGCCTCCGCGACGCCGTCCTCGCCTGGATCGAGGCGCTGGCGCGGGAGCGGCGGATGTCGTCCAACACCGTCGAGGCGTACGGGCGCGACCTCCGGCAGTTCCTTCACCACCTCGCGTCCCGTCAGGGGACGCCGACGATCCCGATGCTGATCGGGCTCAAGGTGCGGGACATCCGCGGCTTCATGGCTGCGCGCCGGGCCGACGAGGTCTCCGGGCGCTCGCTGATGCGCATGCTGGCGGGTCTGCGCTCCTTCGCGCGCTTCCTCGAGCGGGAGGGCTTCGGCACCGTCTCGGCCCTGGGCGGTGTGCGCTCGCCGAAGGTCCCGCGGCGGCTTCCCCGTCCCCTGCCCGTTTCCGCCGCGGTGGCGCTGACCGATACCGCGATCCGCGCCGGCGAGGAGCGGGAGCCCTGGGTCCTCGCCCGGGACGCCGCCGTGCTGGCGCTGCTCTACGGCGCCGGGCTGCGCATCTCCGAGGCCCTGGGCCTGACCCGCCGTGACGCACCCCTGCCCGGGGTCGATCAGGTCACCGTGCTCGGCAAGGGCGGCAAGCAGCGCATGGTGCCGATCCTGCCCGTCGTGGCGCAGGCCGTGGCGGACTACGTCGCCGCCTGTCCCCTGCCGCTGCCGCCGGAGGGACCGCTGTTTCTCGGTGCCCGGGGCGGCCCGCTCTCGCCGCGCATCATCCAGTACACGGTCGCGCGCGCCCGCGGCGCCCTGGGCCTGCCCGAGAGCGCCACACCGCACGCCCTGCGGCATTCCTTCGCAACCCATCTCCTGGCGCGCCAGGGCGAACTCCGGGCGATCCAGGAACTCCTGGGCCACGCCTCGCTCTCCACGACGCAGCTCTACACGCAGGTCGACGCCGCCCGCCTCATGAGTGCCTACGCGGCGGCCCATCCGCGGGCTGGCCATTGAGCAAGATTGCTAAAAACTTCGACTTCGAGAGCCTTCATCATCGTCTATAGGCGCGTCTTCCGGTTCGCCCAGTGCAGAATCCCGCTCTTTAAGAGCTTCGTCACGATCTTCAGCCAATATGGGCAACGAACGGGATGGGGTTGGGCGGGCGTCATGGATCTTCAGGATGGGAGGGCGCCGGCACGTGTCGTAATCGCGGATTGCGATCCGGGCCGCCGCGTCTCCCTGAGAGAGATCGTCCTGCGATTCGATCCCAGCGCGGTGATCGATGAGGCGACCTCGGGTCAGGCGCTCTGCGACATCCTCCTCCGCCACCGTCCCACCCTGGCCTTCGTGGGAATGCAGCTCGACGATCTCAGCGGCCCCGAAGCCGTCGCCGTCGCGCGCCGGGCGGGTGCGGAGCCCCCCTGCCTGGTGCTGGTGGCGACCCGCGTGCTGCCGCACTGGCAGGAGATCGCGACGAGCCTCGGCGCCTACGAAGTCCTGAAGACGCCCCTCGACCCGAGCCATATCGAGCCGCTGCTCCACGCGGATGCCCGCCGTCGCGCACCGACCCGGGCCCTGCTCGCCTGCTCGACTCCGGCCGGGCGGTCAGCCATCAGCCGCGTCGTGGCGCGCAGCGGGTTCGCGATCGAGCTCGACGAGACGGATGACGGCCGCCACGCCCTCAAGCAGCTGAAGCTCGCCGCCTACGACTTCGCCTTCATCGACGTGAAGCTCGGCGGCATCGACGGGCTCGAACTGGCCTGCCAGATCCAGCCCCTCGGCCTCCCGACCCGGATCACCCTGCTGACCACGTCCGAGCTGGAGCCCGTCGCACAGGCCGGCCGCTACTTCGGCGTCGACGCCGTGCTGCGGATGCCGTTCTATGCCCGCGACATCGACCTCGCCCTGCACAACGCGCTGGGCCTGCGTCGGCCGTATCTGCTGAACGCCCTGACGGCCCCGCCCGCGCCGAGCGCGCTGCTGCGGATCGCCGACCTGCCGAATTCCAGGCGCAAGATCGCCTGACCCCGCGCCGGGCCGTCGCTCTGCGGGCCAGTCAGGTTCGAGGCGCGCGGTGTGTGACGGAACGCGAAGGCCCCCTTTCCCGCACGGGAGAGGGGGCCTTCGCGCAGGCGGTCGAGCCTGCCGAGGTAGCAATCCGCGCAGCCGTGGGCCTTCGCCCGTTAGACGTGGATGGCGCGCTTGTTGACCGCCAGCGCGGCTTCCTTGACGGCCTCGGTCAGCGTCGGGTGCGCGTGGCAGGTGCGGGCGATGTCCTCCGACGAGGCGCCGAACTCCATCGCGACCGCCACCTCGGCGATCAGATTGCCGGCATCCGCGCCCACGATGTGCACGCCGAGTACCCGGTCGGTCTGGGCGTCGGCCAGCACCTTCACGAACCCGTCGGTGGTGCCGTTCGCCTTGGCCCGGCCATTGGCCGTGAAGGGGAATTTGCCGGCGTTGTAGGCCACGCCGTCCTTCTTCAACTCCTCCTCGGTCTTGCCGACCGAGGCGACCTCCGGGAACGTGTAGACCACGTTCGGGATCACGCCGTAATTCACGTGGCCGGACTGGCCGGCCAGCATCTCGGCGATCGCCACGCCCTCGTCCTCGGCCTTGTGGGCGAGCATCGGGCCGGCGATCACGTCGCCGATGGCGTAGATGCCGGTGACGTTGGTGGCGTAGTGGGAATCGGTGAGGATCCGGCCCTTGTCGTCCCGCTGGACACCGACCGTGTCGAGGCCGAGGCCCTCCGTGTAGGGCGTCCGGCCGATGCAGACGAGGACCACGTCGGCTTGCAGCGTCTCCGCCGCGCCGCCCGCGGCCGGCTCGACCGTGACCGTCGCGCCGCCCTTCTTGCCGACCTCGACGCCCGTCACCTTGGTGGACAGCTTGAAGGCGATGCCCTGCTTGGTCAGGATCCGCTGGAACTGCTTGCCGACCTCGCCGTCCATGCCCGGCAGCACCCGGTCGAGATACTCGACCACGGTCACCTCGGAGCCGAGCCGGCGCCAGACGGAACCCAGCTCCAGCCCGATCACGCCGGCGCCGATGACGAGGAGCTTCTTCGGCACCCGGTCGAGTTCCAGGGCGCCGGTGGAGGAGACCACGACCTTCTCGTCGATGGTGACGCCGGGCAGGCGCGCCACGTCCGAGCCGGTCGCGATGACGACGCTCTTCGTCTCGAGCATCTGGTTGCCGCCGTCCTCGGCGATGACCTCGACGCGGCCGGCGCCGGCGATCCGGCCGGTGCCGTGGAAGGTGTCGACCTTGTTCTTCTTGAGCAGGAACTCGACGCCCTTGGTGTTGCCGGCGACGCCCTCGGCCTTGAAGGCCATCATCTTCTTGAGGTCGAGCTTCGGCGTGCCGACGTCGATGCCGAGATCGGCGAAGTGCGTGTTGGCCTCCTCGAAGGCCTCCGACGCGTGCAGCAGGGCCTTGGACGGGATGCAGCCGACATTGAGGCAGGTGCCGCCGTGCGTCGCGCGCTTCTCGACCACCGCGGTCCGCAGGCCGAGCTGCGCCGCGCGGATCGCGCAGACGTAGCCGCCGGGGCCGGTGCCGATGACGACGAGATCGTAGGACATGAGGCTTCGCTTCCGCTCGGTCGTGCCGCGTGCGAGACGGGCAGGGAATGTCAGGTGGGGCTTGGCCTCAGCGGCCGCCGCCGATGTCGAGGATGGCGCCCGTGGTGTAGGAGGCCTCGTCCGAGAGGAGCCACACGATCGGTGCGGCCACCTCCTCGGCGGTGCCGGCCCGCTTCATCGGGACGCCGGGGCCGAGACGCTCGACCCGGTCCGGCTCGCCGCCGCTGGCGTGGATCTCGGTGGCGATGATGCCGGGCGCCACCGCGTTGACGCGGATGCCGTCGGCGGCGACCTCGCGGGAAAGCCCGATCGTCAGCGAGTCGATGGCGCCCTTGGAGGCCGCGTAGTCCACGAACTGGCCGGGGCCGCCGAGGCGCGCCGCCACCGAGGACAGGTTGACGATCGCGCCCCCTGCCCCGCCGCGCTTGATCGACATGCGCCGCACCGCCTCCCGCGCGCACAGGAAGCTGCCGACCACGTTGGTGGTCATCATGCGCTGCAAGCGGGCGACGCTCATGTCGGCGACGTCAGACTTCACGTCGACCACGCCGGCATTGTTGACGAGCGCCGCGAGGCGGCCGAGGCCGTCGGCCGCCCTGAACAGGGCGATGACGTCGGCCTCGTTGCCGACGTCGCCCTTCACGGCGAGCGCCCGTCCGCCCTTGGCCGCGATCGCGTCCACCACGCCCTGCGCGGCGGCGGCGTCCGACACGTAGCTCAGGCAGACGGCGTAGCCGCGCTCCGCCAGGAGAAGCGCCACCGCGCGGCCGATGCCGCGGCTACCACCCGTGACGATCGCGACCCTGTTCTCAGCGCTCGACATGGCTGCCTCAGAGGTCCAGCACGAGGCGCGCCGGATCCTCCAGCGCCTCCTTGACCCGCACCAGGAAGGTCACGGCCTCCTTACCGTCGACGATGCGATGGTCGTACGACAGGGCGAGGTACATCATCGGCCGCGCCTCGATCTTGCCGGCGCGGACCACCGGGCGCTCCTCGATGCGGTGCATGCCGAGGATGCCCGACTGCGGCGCGTTGAGGATCGGCGTCGACATCAGCGAGCCGTAGATGCCGCCGTTGGTGATCGTGAAGGTGCCGCCCTGCATCTCCTCGATGGAGAGCTTGCCGTCGCGGGCCTTCTTGCCGAAGCCGGCGATCTTCTTCTCGATGCCGGCGATCGACAGGTCGTCGGCGTCGCGCACCACCGGCACGACGAGACCCTTATCGGTGCCGACCGCGATGCCGATGTGGTAGTAGTTCTTGTAGACGAGGTCCTGCCCGTCGATCTCGGCGTTGACCGCCGGCACGTCCTTGAGGGCGCCGATCACCGCCTTGGTGAAGAAGCCCATGAAGCCGAGCTTCGTGCCGTGCTTCTTCTCGAAGATATCCTTGTACTGGCTGCGCATCGCCATCACGGCCGACATGTCGACGTCGTTGAACGTCGTCAGCATCGCCGCGGTGTCCTGCGCGTCCTTCAGGCGGCGCGCGATGGTCTGGCGCAGCTTCGTCATGCGCACGCGCTCCTCGCGCGCGGCGTCGTCCGGCGCCGAGGGGGCGCGCGGCAGGGTCGGACGGGCCTCCTTGGCGGGCGCCGACGGGGCCGGCCCCTTGGCGATGGCGCCGAGCATGTCGCCCTTCGTGACGCGGCCGTCCTTGCCGGACCCGCTCACCGACGACGGGTCGACACCCGATTCCCGGGCGAGCTTGGCCACCGCCGGGCCGTTGTCTCCGACCGGGCGCTGCTGGGCCGCGGGGGCGGCGGCATCGCCGTGGTTGCCGTAGCCGGCGGACGATTCCTGGGCCGGGGCCTCGGCCTTCGCGGGCGCGGCGGCCTTCGGGGCCTCGCTCCGGCTCTCGGCCTTGGTCTCGGCGGTCTCCTTCGGGGCGGCCTTCTTGGCCGTGCCGCCGCCGGCTCCGGCCTCGACGATCGAGCCGAGCAGGGCACCGGGCTCCACGGTCTCGCCGTCCTTGACCAGGATCTCGCCGAGCTCGCCGGCCGCCGGCGCGTTCACCTCCAGGGTGACCTTGTCGGTCTCGAGCTCGACGATCGGCTCGTCGGCCGCGACCGTGTCGCCGGGCTTCTTGAACCAGCGGCCGATCGTGGCCTCGCTCACGGATTCGCCGAGGGTCGGGACGAGGATGTCGGTTGCCATGCTCTCTTCTGCCCCGCGGGGGGCCTCCTCTGGATGTCGGGCCGCGACGTCAGCGCCGCAGGATCAGGGATGGAACGGGCGAGACGGTGTACCGGAAGCCTGCCTGCGCCATCAGGACGGGATCTGCTTCGCCGAGCGCCTCGGCCCGGGCCGCGTCGTCGGCCTCGACCAGGGCCAGGCCCCAGGTGCCGCCGGACTCGAAGACGGGTCCGACCGCGATGGCGGTGCCGGCGGCCGCCTGCTCCATCCAGTAGCCGGAATGCGCCGAGAACAGCGCCTTCTCGGCCTCCGTCGCGTCGAACGGGAAGCTCGGGCGGGGCGGTTCCAGGCGGAGCAGGAAGTAGGCCATGGCCGGACGATCAGACCGCCAGGGCCTCGTTGAGGAAGGCCTGGAGCTGCGCCTGGTGCTTCGACATCTGGCCGACCGCCGTGGAGGCGGAGGCTGGACGGCCGACGTAGCGGGCGCGCTTCACCGCGGAGCCGGCCTGGCCGAGCACCCACTCGAGGTAGGGCTCGACGAAGGACCAGGCGCCCATGTTCTTGGGCTCCTCCTGGCACCAGATCACGTCGGCGTTGCGGAACCGGGCCATCTCGTTGGCCAGCGCCTTCAGGGGGAACGGGTAGAGCTGCTCGACGCGCATCAGGTAGATGTCGTTGAGGCCGCGCTTCTCCCGCTCCTCCAGCAGGTCGTAGTAGACCTTGCCGGAGCACAGCACGACGCGGCGGATCTTGTCGTCGCGCACGAGCTTGTTCTGCGCGCCCTCCTCCTCGGCGTCGTCCCAGAGGACGCGGTGGAAGGTCGAGCCCTCCGCGAGCGCGTCGAGGTTCGACACGGCGCGCTTGTGGCGCAGCAGCGACTTCGGCGTCATCAGCACCAGCGGCTTGCGGAAGTCGCGCTTCAGCTGCCGGCGCAGGATGTGGAAGTAGTTCGCCGGCGTCGTGACGTTGGCGACCTGCATGTTGTCCTCGGCGCAGGCCTGGAGGTAGCGCTCCAAGCGGGCCGAGGAGTGCTCGGGCCCCTGGCCCTCGTAGCCGTGCGGCAGCAGCAGCACGAGGCCCGACATCCGCAGCCACTTGCGCTCGCCGGACGCGATGAACTGGTCGATCACCACCTGGGCGCCGTTGGCGAAGTCGCCGAACTGGGCCTCCCAGAGGACCAGGGCGTTCGGCTCGGCGAGCGAGTAGCCGTACTCGAAGCCGAGCACCGCTTCCTCGGAGAGCATCGAGTTGATGATCTCGATCGCGGCCTGCCCCTCGCGGATGGCGTTGAGCGGCGTGAAGCGCTGCTCGTTTTCCTGGTCGATCACCACCGCGTGGCGCTGCGAGAACGTGCCGCGCTCCACGTCCTGACCTGACAGGCGGACCCGGTTGCCGTCGAGGAGCGTCGCCCCGAAGGCCAGGGCCTCGGCGGTCGCCCAGTCGATGCCGACCCCCGTCTCCACCGCCTTGGCGCGGTTGTCCATGAAGCGCTGGATCGTGCGGTGCAGGTGGAAGCCGGGCGGCGCCTGCGTGATCCTGCGCCCGATCTCCTGCAGGGTCCCGGCCGGCACGGCGGTGCGGCCGCGGCGCGGGTCGTCCACGTCCTCGTGCACGGCCTTCACGCCGGACCAGCGGCCGTCGAGCCAGTCGGCCTTGTTCGCCTTGTAGTTGTTGGCGACGTCGAGCTCGCTGTCGAGCATCCCGCGGAACTCGGCCTTGCGGGCGTCGAGCGCCTCCTGGGTCACCGAGCCGTTCTCGACGAGCTTGCGGCCGTAGCTCTCCAGCACCGAGGGATGCTTGCGGATCCGCTGGTACATCTTCGGCTGGGTGAAGGCCGGCTCGTCGCCCTCGTTGTGGCCGAAGCGGCGGTAGCACAGCATGTCGATCACGACCGGCTTGCCGAACTTCTGCCGGTACTCGACCGCGACCTTGGCGGCGAAGGTGACGGCTTCCGGATCGTCGCCGTTGCAGTGGAAGATCGGCGCCTCGACCATCTTGGCGACGTCGGACGGGTAGGGCGAGGAGCGGGAGAAGCGCGGATCGGTCGTGAAGCCGATCTGGTTGTTGATGATGAAGTGGACCGAGCCGCCGGTGCGGTGGCCCTTCAGGCCCGACAGGCCGAAGCACTCCGCCACCACGCCCTGGCCCGCGAAGGCGGCGTCGCCGTGGATCAGGAGCGGCAGCACCGTGCGGCGCTCGATGTTGGGCTTGGCCCACTGGTCCTGCTTGGCGCGGACCTTGCCGAGCACCACCGGGTCGACGATCTCGAGGTGGGACGGGTTGGCGGTGAGCGACAGGTGGACGTTGTTGCCGTCGAAGGCGCGGTCCGAGGACGCGCCCAGGTGGTACTTCACGTCGCCCGAGCCCTCGACCTCGGCCGGGGAGGCCGAGCCGCCCTTGAACTCGTGGAACACCGCCCGGAAGGGCTTGGCCATCACGTTGGTGAGCACGTTGAGCCGGCCGCGATGGGCCATGCCGAGCACGATCTCGCGCACGCCGAGCGCGCCGCCGCGCTTGATGATCTGCTCCAGCGCCGGGATCATCGCCTCGCTGCCGTCGAGGCCGAAGCGCTTGGTGCCGGTGTACTTGAGGTCGAGGAACTTCTCGAAGCCCTCGGCCTCGATCAGCTTGTTGAGGATCGCGCGGCGCCCCTCGGGGGTGAAGGAGATCTCCTTGTCCTTGCCCTCGATGCGCTCCTGGATCCACGCCTTCTCGGCCGGATCCGAGATGTGCATGAACTCGACGCCGAGGGTCTGGCAGTAGGTCCGCTCCAGGATGCCGACGATCTCGCGGATCGTGCCGAACTGCAGGCCGAGGACGTTGTCGAGGAAGATCGGACGGTCCCAGTCTGCCTCCTCGGTGAAGCCGTAATGCTGCGGGTGCAGCTCCTCGTGATCGCCCCGCGGCGCGAGCCCCAGCGGGTCCAGCTTGGCGTGCAGGTGGCCGCGCATCCGGTAGGAGCGGATCAGCATGATCGCCCGCACCGAATCCTTGGTCGCCTGCTCCACCGACACGCCGGTGGTGGCGGTGACGCTGTCCTGCGGCTTGCCGGGCTTGGGCTCCTTGGCTTCCCGCGCGACGATCTTGTCGCCGATCGCCTTCTCCAGGGCGCCCCAGTTGCCGTCGAGCGCCGAGACCAGCTCGCCGTTGAGCGGCACCGGCCAGTGCGGCTTCTCCCAGGAGGCGCCGGCGGCGTTCTTCTCGACCAGGGTCTCGTCCTCGCCGAGCCCCTTGAAGAAGGTCTGCCACTCCGGATCCACCGAGGACGGGTTGCGGGCGTAGGCCGCCTGCAATTCCTCGATGTAGGCGGCGTTGGCGCCGTACAGGAACGAGGTTTCGAGGAGCGCTTCGTTCACGTCCTGGCGTGCCATGGTGCGTCCATCCTGATCGCGCGGGCAGGCTCCCCTGCCCTCCGGGCTCCCCGTCAGCGCGGCGGAGCGCCCTCGAACCGAAACGGGGCGGGTGACCGCCCCGCTGAGATCGTCTGCACGCCCGATATGGGCGTCGCGGCCCTGCGATGGCCGCGACGCAGGCGCGCGGGCCTTTAGCCCTTCAGCACCTCGACGAGCGTCGAGCCCAGCCGGGCCGGCGACGGCGACACGCGGATGCCCGCGGCCTCCATGGCGGCGATCTTGTCCTCGGCGCCGCCCTTGCCGCCCGAGATGATCGCGCCGGCATGGCCCATGCGGCGGCCCGGAGGCGCCGTGCGGCCGGCGATGAAGCCGACCATCGGCTTCTTGCGCCCGCGCTTGGCCTCGTCCTTGAGGAACTGCGCCGCCTCCTCCTCGGCCGAGCCGCCGATCTCGCCGATCATCACGATCGACTCGGTCTTCGGGTCGGCGAGGAACAGCTCCAGCACGTCGATGAACTCGGTGCCCTTCACCGGGTCGCCGCCGATGCCCACCGCCGTGGTCTGGCCGAGGCCGGCATTGGAGGTCTGGAACACCGCCTCGTAGGTCAGCGTGCCCGAGCGGGACACGATGCCGACCGAGCCCGGCCGGAAGATGTTGGCCGGCATGATGCCGATCTTCGACTCGCCGGCGGTGACGATGCCGGGGCAGTTCGGCCCGACGAGGCGCGACTTCGAGCCCGTCAGCGCCCGCTTCACCCGCACCATGTCGAGCACCGGGATGCCCTCCGTGATGCAGACGATCAGCGGCACCTCGGCGCTGATCGCCTCGCAGATCGCGTCCGCCGCGCCGGGCGGCGGCACGTAGACCACCGAGGCCTCGGCGCCCGTGGCCTCGCGGGCCTCCGCCACCGTGTCGAAGACCGGCAGGCCGAGATGGGTGGAGCCGCCCTTACCGGGGCTCGTGCCGCCGACCATCTTGGTGCCGTACGCGATGGCCTGCTCGGAGTGGAAGGTCCCGTTCTTGCCGGTGAAGCCCTGGCAGATGACCTTGGTGTTGGCGTCGATCATCACCGACATGATCAGGCTCCCTTCACGGCGGCGACGATCTTCTGGGCGGCGTCGTCGAGGTCGTCCGCCGGGATGACGTTGAGGCCGGAATTGCGGATGATGGCCTTGCCCTGCTCGACGTTGGTGCCCTCGAGGCGCACCACCAGCGGCACCTGCAGGCCCACCGCCTTCACGGCCGCGATCACGCCGTTGGCGATCACGTCGCACTTCATGATCCCACCGAAGATGTTGACGAGGATCCCCTTCACGTTCGGGTCGGCGGTGATGATCTTGAACGCCGCCGTGACCTTCTCCTCCGAGGCGCCGCCGCCGACATCGAGGAAGTTCGCCGGCTCCTCGCCGTAGAGCTTGATGATATCGAGCGTCGCCATGGCGAGGCCGGCGCCGTTGACCATGCAGCCGATCGTGCCGTCGAGCGCGATGTAGGCGAGGTCGTACTTGGACGCCTCGATCTCCTTGGCGTCCTCCTCGGTCTCGTCGCGGAGCGCCATGATGTCCGCGTGCCGGTAGAGGGCGTTCGAATCGAAGGCCATCTTGGCGTCGAGGCACTTGAGGTGCCCGTCGGCGGTCAGCACCAGCGGGTTGATCTCCAGGAGGCTCATGTCCTTGGCCACGAAGGCCGCGTAGAGCTTCTCGGTCAGCGCGGCCGCTTCCTTGGCCTGGGCGCCCGACAGGCCGAGCGCCTTGGCGACGGCGCGGCCGTGGTGGGGCATCACGCCGGTGGCGGGGTCGACCGCGATCGTGTGGATCTTCTCGGGCGTGTCGTGGGCGACCGCCTCGATGTCCATGCCACCCTCGGTGGAGACCACGAAGGCGACGCCGCCCGTGGCGCGGTCGACCAGCATCGAGAGGTAGAACTCCTCGGCGATCTGGGCGCCTTCTTCGATGTAGAGGCGGTTGACCTGCTTGCCGGCCGGGCCGGTCTGGATGGTCACCAGCGTCTGGCCGAGCATCTCGCCGGCGAACTGCTTGACCTCGTCGATCGACTTGGTGACGCGCACGCCGCCCTTGGCGCCCTCGGGCGCGCCCTTGAAGGTGCCCTTGCCGCGGCCGCCCGCGTGGATCTGGCTCTTCACGACCCAGACGGGGCCGCCGAGCTCCTTGGCGGCGGCCTCGGCCTCCGACGGGTTGAAGATGGCCACGCCGCGGGAGACGGGCAGGCCGAACTCCTTCAGCACGGCCTTGGCCTGATATTCGTGGATATTCATCGGAGCCTCGTAAGGAGGAGCGAATAGGTGGCAGCGGGCGGCGCGTAGAGAGATCGAGTGATCGAGATTCGAATCTCCGACCGCTACGCGCTGCCCGGTATCCGCTTACCGGTCAGGCGAGGCTGCTGTCGACGCCCTTGCAGGCCTCGATGAGTCCCGTCACCGAGGCGACCGACTTGTCGAACATGGTCTTCTCGGCCGCGTCGAAGGTCACCTCGAGGACGCGCTCCACGCCGTTGGCACCGATCACGATCGGCACGCCGATGAACATGCCCGTCACGCCGTACTGGCCGTCGAGGTAGGCGGCGCAGGGCAGGACCCGCTTCTTGTCGCGCAGGTAGCTCTCGGCCATGGCGATGGCGGAGGCGGCGGGCGCGTAGAAGGCCGAGCCGGTCTTGAGCAGGTTGACGATCTCGCCGCCGCCCTTGCGGGTGCGGTCGACCATGGCGTCGAGCTTCTCCTGGGTGGTCCAGCCGAGCGTGACGAGGTCCGTCAGCGGCACGCCCGCCACCGTCGAGTAGCGGGTCAGCGGCACCATGTCGTCGCCGTGGCCGCCGAGCACGAAGGCCGTGACGTCCTCCACCGACACCTTGAACTCCTCGGCGAGGAAGTGGCGGAAGCGCGCCGAGTCGAGCACGCCGGCCATGCCGACGATCTTGTTGGTCGGGACGCCCGAGAACTTCTGCAGCGCCCACACCATGGCGTCGAGCGGGTTGGTGATGCAGATCACGAAGGCGTCCGGCGCGTGGGTCTTGATGCCCTCGCCGACGGCCTGCATGACCTTGAGGTTGATGCCGATCAGGTCGTCGCGGCTCATGCCGGGCTTGCGCGGCACGCCGGCGGTCACGATCACCACGTCGGCGCCCTTGATGGCGGCGTAGTCGCTGGCACCCGCGTAGGTCGCGTCGAAGCCCTCGACCGGGGCGGCCTCGGCGATGTCCAGCGCCTTGCCCTGCGGCACGCCGTCGACGATGTCGAACAGCACCACGTCCCCGAGATCCTTGAGGCCGGCCAGAAGGGCCAGGGTGCCGCCGATCTGGCCGGCGCCGATGAGCGCGATCTTGTTGCGAGCCATGTCGGATGTGTCTCCGCTGCGTTCGACTTCGGTGATGCGTTGCGCGAGGCCGGAGCCGCTCGTCCGTCAGGGTCCGAGGCCGGATTCGCCACTCTGAAATCTGCGCGGCTGTGTGGCCGAAAAGCACCGTGGCTTCAACCCGATGAGGGCCGCGCGGGCGGCGCGTCCGGGCCGTCGGATCGCCCTCGAGCGTCCCGACCGTGCCTCCGAAACGTCAACGTCGCGAGTGTTTTAGGTGCAGTGCACCCTGGCGCGGGACGGCCGCGAAGCCGCGATGACAGATCTGGAATCCTGTCATTTCGGGTCGCGGCGGGCGGCGGGCGGCGCGGGAGGGCGCACGAACGACGAAGGCCCGGACGGTCTGTCCGGGCCTTCGAGAGAGCCTGTGGGTACGCGCCGGATCAGAGGATGCCGGAGCGCAGGACCCGCTGGATCGCGTGGATGACGGCCCCGAACCGGGCCTCGATCAGGTCGCGCGGCACCTCGGCATCGTGCTGGATCGCCAGCGGATGCGTGAAGCGGTAGCTCGCGTCGAAGATGTAGGCGATCGCCCGTTCCCGGTCCCGGGCCGAGAAGATCCCGGAGGTGATGCCCTCCTCGACCACGCGCTCGACGAGGCTGCGCAGCCGCACGCGGTGCCGCCGGGCGATCGGCCGTGCCGAGACGGTGGCGTCGAGATGGACCGCGAACAGGTTCGGCTCGTCGAACAGGGCGTCCCGCTGGACCGTCGCGAGGGCGGTCAGGAGGCGCTCGATCTTGTCGTCGGCGGGATCGGGCGCATCGGCGATGCCGGCGAGCCGGGCTTCGACCTCGCGCAGCCAGCGGCCCGCCACCGCGTCGAGGAGCGCGTCCTTCGACGGGAAGTAGCGGTACACGTTCGCGTGCGTCATGCCGGCCTCGGCGGCGACGGCCACGACCGTCACGCGCTTGGGCCCGAGCCGCGAGAGGTGCTCGGTGGCGATCCCGAGGAGCCGCACGTCGGCCGCGACCGGCGCCCGCGGGCGGGCGGGACTGGCCGCCTCACCGCTCTCGCGGAGTGTGCCGGATTCGGCGTCGGCGACGGTGATCTTGGCCTTGGCGCTGAGCGCCTCCTCCTTGGACCCGTCGGACTCTGGCTTGAGGAAAGGAAGCGGAAGGCGGGAAGTGGACAGGTGGTAGGGCGAGACGGACCCCCATCATACCGGCTGAAGCGTCCCGGCGCTTCGCGTTGACGTTACGGCTTCCCCCCGGGAGCCCGGTTACCTGAGCGGATTAGGACCGCTTAAACACCCCTATGTGTCAGTTTGCCTTGAGAAGGCAACAAATTTTTCTCGTTATCACCTGCGTCAGAAGCGGTTCTTCCACGCCCGTAAGGCGACGAACACCGCCTCGGGATCGCTTTCCGGCGGAAGGTCGACGGATCGCGCCAGGGCCGGCTGCCCGCTGCGCAGGAACGGGTTTGTCGCCCGCTCCGCACCCATGGTCGAGGGGATGAGGAACCGCCCCTCCGCCTGGGCGCGCTCGGCCTCGGCGAGGCGCTTCCTCAGCTCCGGGTTGTCCGGATCGGCCGCCAGGGCGAAGCGCGCGTTGGAGAGTACGTAGTCGTGGCCGCTGAAGACCCGCGTCGCGTCGGGCAGGTCGTCGAAGCGCCGCAGGGAGCGGTAGAGGGTCTCGGGCGGGCTCTCCATCACGCGCCCGCAGCCGAGGGTGAACAGGGTGTCGCCGGCGCAGACGAGGCCGGCTTCCGCGAACCAGTAGGTCACGTGGTCGGCGCAGTGGCCCGGCGTCTCCCAGACCTGCGCCTCGAGGCTGCCGACCGTGACCGTGTCGCCCTCCCGCACGGTCACGTCCACCTGCGGGACCGCGTCGCCGGCCCTGGCGGGGGCGACCACCCGGGCACCGGTCGCCCGCTTCACCTCCGGGATACCCTCGACATGGTCGGCGTGCCGGTGGGTCACGAGGATGTCGGTCAGCCGCCAGCCGGTCTCGTCGAGGGCCCGGAGGACCGGTCCGGCCTCCGGCACGTCGATCGCCGCGCAGGCGCCGGTCTGCGGATCGCGGATCAGCACGCCGATGTTGTCGCTGCGGCAGAGGAAGGTGCGAATCTCGGTCTCGGCGGCCATCGGACGGGGTCTCCCAAGAACGCGAACGGGCGCGAAGCGGCGCGAAATCTGTTGCCGTGAACAGGTGATGGTCCGGCGAGGTTCCTCCGGCGCTTGCCGCGCGGCGCGCGGCTCACCATTGGTTACGACGACCGTTCCGTCCGCGATCTCCTGTCCCTCCATGCGCCTCGACGTCAACGGCTTGCGGGCCTTCTACGCCAGCCCTCTGGGCCGCACGACGCACCGCGTGGTCGGCCGCGCGCTCCACGACTTCCTCGGCCCGGTCTCGGGGCTGCGCGTCCTCGGGATCGGCTACGCGACGCCGTATCTCGGGCCGGTCCACTGCATCGCCGAGCGCACCCTCGCCTTCATGCCGGCCTCGCAGGGCGTGGTGAACTGGCCGGGCACCGGGCGCTCCTGCGCGGCGCTCGCCGATCCCACCATGATGCCGCTGCCGGAGGCCGCCATCGACCGGGTCATCCTGGTCCACGCCCTCGAATCGGTGGAGAGCCCGACGGAGCTGCTGCAGGAGGTCTGGCGCACCCTGACACCGGGCGGCCGCATGATCCTCGTGGTGCCCAACCGCCGGGGCGTCTGGGCCCGCCGGGAGGCGACGCCTTTCGGCCACGGCCAGCCCTACAGCCGCTCGCAGCTCGGGCGGCTCATGCGCGACACGCTGTTCTCGCCGGTGAGCTGGGCCGAGACCCTGTACATGCCGCCGGCCCGCTCGCGCCTGATGCTGCGCACCGGGCCCGCCTGGGAGTGGCTCGGCACCGGCCTGTCCCTGCCCTTCGCGGGCCTGCACGTGGTCGACGCGACGAAGCAGCTCTACCGGCCGGTGGCCGTCCAGCAGGTGCGGCGCGCCCGCCGCCTCGCGCCGGCCCGGGTGCTGGTGCCGGCCCCCTCCCCGGGTTGACCCCGATGAGCCTCGACTTCACCACCCAGCAGTTCCTGCTCGCCCTGTCCGCGCTGTTCTCGATCGTGAACCCGGTCGGGGGCGCCTTCATCTTCGCGCAGGTGGCGGGCGCCTTCAGCCACGCCGAGCGCGTGCTGCTGTCGCGCCGGATCGGCGTCTACGCCGCCCTGGTGATGCTCGGCGCCCTCTGGGCGGGCACGCCGATCCTGAACTTCTTCGGCGTCACCCTGGGTGCGCTGCGCATCGCCGGCGGCCTCGTGGTCATGTCGTCGGCCTGGACCCAGCTGAACCGGCCCGAGGCCCGGGAGGCGCGCAAGCAGGCCGAGGCCTCCGGGTCGGCGGGCCGCGGCGCGGTCCCGGCGGAGCCGCCGGGCGACCCGGCCCCCGGCCCTCTCGCCGACATCGCCTTCTTCCCCCTGACGCTCCCGTTCACCACCGGGCCGGGGACGATCGCGGTTGCCATCACCCTGGGGGCCAACCGGCCGGAGGCCTACGCGGAGCGCTTCGGCTTCTATATCGGCGTCACGCTGGCGGCCCTCGCGGTCGCCGCCACGGTCGCGGTTCTCTACGCCTCCGCCGACCGGGTCGTCGCCTTCATCGGCCCGGCCCGCGCCCGGGTGATGGGCCGCCTCTTCGCCTTCCTGCTCCTTTGCGTCGGGACCCAGATCCTGGTGAACGGCCTCATCGACGTGTTCGCGCCCCTCGCCGCGGCGCGGTGACGACCGGGTCACCGCCGACAGGGCCGGGCAAGGCCCGCATCCCAGATGGCCCGCGCGGATTCCGGCCGGCCGAATCGATCGAATTGCGGACGATGTCCGGGATGTTGTGTGTTCATGCAGATGTAATAGTCGTACTTCGCTCATTATTTCATATTTTATAAATATAAACCTTCATTAACGATCTCATTCTAGAGCATTCGTCGAGAAGAGATCCGATTTTTCGAGGCTTGCGTCCTCCCTAGGTCCGAGCATGATCATGCATTGCCCTCGGCCGCGGCGAGGAAGACTTGCGGCCGGAGCCGTCGGCGAAGCGGATCCAGCAACGGAGTGCAGATCGTGGCGACGGACGTCATCGCGGAACCCGAGCGTCGGCCGTCCACATCCGGGCCACGAGCACGAGGCGGCCGCGCCTCTGCCGACCCGTGCACGACCGGATCCCGCGCGTGATGCGACCGGCATCCCGGGCGCGCCGTCGAGCCGGCGCGCGCCGCGTCCCGCCCACGCGGGCCGTGCGGCCCGGCCCGAGCCCGTGAACCCCCGAGATCCCGCAGCCCGGTGCCGCGCGCGGAGCGCGCGTCCGGCGGCCACCCCGCGCGTATCAGCAAGGAGACACCGCATGACCGACACGACGCAGAGCAAGGTTCCGGCCTGGTACAGCCCGGACGAAATCCAGGACATCCAGCGCGATCTCCTGGGCGCCGCCGCGAAGGTTCTCGTGCTCTGCCTCGGCGGCAAGGGCGGCGTCGGCAAGACGACCATCGCCCTGCAGGTGGCCGATCTCTGCGCAGAGGTCGGTCCGGTCCTGGCGATCGACACCGACCCGGCCAACAGGCACTTCCACACGGCACTCATGCAGGAGACCACGCCCGGCAGCGACAACTTCGTCCCGCGCCGTCCCGGCATCACCGCCATCCGGCAGCGCCTGCGCGCCGAGGACAGCACGGGCCGCGTCGACCCGACCCTGTGCCAGGACCTGATCGAGCGCGTGACCGAGGCGGCCGAGCGCCTCGTCGTGGTCGACTTCCCGGCCGGCGACACCGAGACGACCCGTCGGTGCACCGAGATCATCGTGGAGAGCTGCCGGGAGGCGAATGTCCGCCTCGCCGTGGTCGTCGCGGCCGGCGCGGTGGATCCCACAGCCCTGGAGGTCCTGCGCGAGCTCCGGCCCATGCTGATCGAGTGCGACCGGGCGATCCTGGCGAAGAACACCGCCCAGGCGACCAATTTCGACTATCTCGAATCGTCCGACCTCGTGCGATCCCTGCGGAAGCAGTCGAACTTTCGCGTCATCGAGATCGAGCGGATCGGCGAGCGGCTGATCGAGGCCCTGCGGGTGCAGAACACGACCTGGCAGGCCTTGGCGAACAGCGCGCCGATGCGCCTGCGGGTCGAGGGCCGCCGCCTGCGGCGCAACTTCCACACGGCGTGGCGGGATGCCCTCCGGCCGTGACCAACCTCGAGCGGTTCTACCGGTCGGTCCACGGCCGCGATCTCCAGCCCTGGGAGCGTCAGCTCGCCGTGCGGATCGCGGCCGCCCTCAACACCACGACGGACGACGACTTCGTCGTCCACCTGCTGCTGGTGTACATGTCCACCAACGCCATCACGAACATGTACAACGAGCTGGTGGCGGCGCGGAACGGTCTCGCCGAACACAACCGGGACCTCATCGGGGCGCTGACGGCGGACCTGCGACGCAACAGGCTGATCGCCGCCGTTCTGCTCGGCGCGGCAGCCCTCGGCGTGCTCGTGAGCGTCGGGATCCTCTCCACTGTCCTCAACCTGTCTTACGGGTCCGCGGCCAGCGCGGCGCGCCTCGCCGCGGCGCTGGAATCCTGCGAGGCGCGCGGCCCGGCCGGCGCCCAGCGCGGCCTCGGTCGCTGAGCCGAAGGAACCCGCCGTCGGCTCACTCGAGGCGGACGGACACGCTGTCGCTGGCGCCGGTCGCGTCCAAGACCGAGATCCGCGCGAAGCCCGCGCCCCCCGGGGCCCACTCGGCCTTCCGCCGCGGCGTCTGCACGACCGGCTGACCGTCGACCAGCCAGGTGAGCGGCGGCACGCCGCCCAGGGCCTTGAGGGCGAGACCCGGGCCGCCCTCCGCGGCGCCGTGCCGGTCCACCGCGAGGCCGAGATCGATCCGCGCCCCGTCCGGCGGATAGGCGATCCGCAGCGCCGGTCCCGCCGCCTCGGCCGCCTCGCGCCGCAGGTGCCGCAGCGGCGGCGGCAGGCCCGCCGTCCCGACCACCAGCGCGTCCCGCGGCTGGGGGACCGGCTCGGGCTCGATCCCGAGGCGCGCGAAGGCGTCGAACAGGATCGGCGCCGCGACGGTGCGGCCCACGAGCCCCGGCACCGCGGCGCCGTCCGGGCGCCCGGCCCAGACGACGATCGTCGCGTGGCGGTCGAAGCCGGCGGCCCAGGCGTCGCGGTACCCGTAGGAGGTGCCGGTCTTGTAGGCGATGCGGTTCGGCAGTGCGTTCTCCGGCGGCGGTGTCCCGCGCAGGATGTCGGCGACGTACCAGGACGCCACGGGCTCGGCGACGCGGTGCCGGGATTCGGCCGCGACCCCGTCGGCGCGGCGCAGCAGGTCCGGAACCGCGCCGCCGCGGGCGAGCCCCGCGTAGAGCCGGGCGAGGTCGGTGACCGTGATGCCGAGGCCGCCCAGCGCGACCGGCAGCCCCGGGGCCGCCTCCCGCGGGAGCTGGATCCCGGCCCCGGCGGCGCGCAGCCGGGCGATGAAGCGGGCGGGACCGACCGCGTCCATCAGCTCGACCGCCGGCACGTTCAGCGAGAGCTGCAGGGCCCGCCGGGCCGTGACCGTGCCCTGGAAGGTCAGGTCGAAATTCTCCGGCGCGTAGCTCGCCGAGAAGCGCGCCGGGCGATCCTCCAGCAGGGTCTCGGGATGCGCGAGACCGTCCGCGAAGGCCATGGCGTAGACGAAGGGCTTCAGCGCGGAGCCGGGCGAGCGCACCGCCAGGGTCATGTCGATGGCGCCGCGCCGGGCGGGGTCCAGGTACCCGGCGCTGCCGACCTGAGCGAGCACCCGGCCGTCGCGGTTGTCGAGGACGAGGATCGCGGCCGAGAGGTCCGGGCCGGCGGCGGCGGCGCGCTCGGCCGCCAGGGTTTCCAGCCGCTCCTGCAGGCGCCCGTCGATCGCGAGGCGGATCGTGGCGGCACCGGGATCGGCCGCCACCGCCTCCTCGGCGGCGTGCGCCGCGAGCATCGGGAACGGCTTGCGCGCCGTCGGCACCGGCTCGGCCCGGGCGGCCTCGGCCTCCGCCGCCGTGAGGATGCCCCGCGCGACGGCCACCGCCAGGACCCGGTCGCGGGCGGCGCGGGCGCGCTCGGGGAACCTGTCCGGACGGCGGGTCTCGGGCGATTGCGGCAGGGCGACGAGCAGGGCCGCCTGCGCGGCAGTCAGCCGGACCGGCTCGCGCCCGAAATACGCGACGCTCGCCGCGCGCACGCCCTCCAGCGGGCCGCCGTAGGGGGCCAGCGCCAGGTAGAGGTCGAGCAACCCGGCCTTGCCGAGGCGCTGCTCCAGCGTGACCGCCCGCGCCATCTGGCGGAGCTTGGCCTCGAGCGACCGCTCGCGCCGCGGCTCGACGAGGCGCGCCACCTGCATCGACAGGGTGGAGGCGCCGGACACGATGCGGCCGCGGGTCAGCCACTGGCCGGCGGCGCGCAGCACCGCGGCCGGGTCGATGCCGGGATGCGCGGCGAAGCGGCGATCCTCGTAGGCGAGCAGCATCGCCCGGTAGCGCGGATCGACCGCCTCAGCGGTGACCGGCAGGCGCCAGCGCCCGTCCGTGGTCGCGAAGGGGCGCAGCAGCGTGCCGGACCGATCCAGCACCACCGTCGAGCGTGATTCGGCCGCGGCCAGGTCGAGGGGCGGCAGCGCGTCGGCGTAGCGCCAGAGCGCGGCGGTGCCGGCCCCCAGGAGGCCGAGACCGAGCGCCGTGGCCCCAAGCGCCGCGCGCAGGCCCCTCGCCCGCTTCCGGGGAGGCGCCGACGCGCGCGGATCCGACCCGTCGTGCGGCACGCATCCTCCCGGTCTCGGCTCCGACGGCGCAGGATCCCGTGTTCCCGCGCGCCCGGCAAGCCCCCGCCGGAGCCGGCCTCTAGGCCGTACCGACGCCCCGCAGGTCCTCGAAGGCGGGCCGATCCGGCCGATTCATCCGGATCGGGAACGGCACGACGTTGGAGGGCATCGCGGCTGCCGGTGTCTCAGGGGGCTGCGCCGCCTTGCGCGCCTTGCCGGGCTTCGCCCAGCGCTCGATCCGCTTGAAGTAGGTCCGCCTCGCCAGCCAAGCCGGAACTCGCCTGCCCTTCCGCATGATCTGTCCCTCGCCGTTGCGTACCGAGTCCCCCTCAGACCCGCGCCCCGAACGCGTCAAGCGGTTCGAATCACGGCTGTATTCACGATACGAGCGGATCCCGGGGAGCACCGCATCCCCCGTTTGGGTGACGCGCGAGGCCCGGCCGCGACCGTCAGGCCGCCGCGTTCTCCTTCGCCCGCTCCAGCGCGAGCTTCGTGACGGCCACTTGGTCGACCTTGCCGGTGCCGAGCATCGGGATCGCGTCCAGCACCACCACCTCGGCGGGGATCGCGACGTCTGAGGCGCCGCGTCCCTTGGCGAAGCTCTGGTAGGCGGCCCGGGTCGCGCCCTTCTCCTGCGTGAACAGGATCAGCCGCTCGCCCTTGCGCGCGTCCGGCACCGCCGCCACCGCGCTCGGACGGTCGGGCCACAGTTCGGCGGCCAGCGTCTCGATGCCGGCGAGCGACACCATCTCGCCGGCGATCTTCGCGAAGCGCTTGGCCCGACCCTTGATGGTGACGAAGCCCATCGGGTCGATCGCCACGATGTCGCCGGTGTCGTGCCAGCCGCCCGGCGGCGGCTCCAGCACGCCGGGCTTCTCGGCGCGCAGGTAGCCCAGCATGATGTTCGGTCCACGCAGGGACAGGCGGCCGCCCTCGTCGATTCCCGGCACCGGCTCGAGGCGGGTCTCGATGCCGGGCAGGATCCGCCCGACCGTGCCGAACCGGTTGAACATCGGCGTGTTGAGGGCGACGACCGGCCCGCACTCGGTGACGCCGTAGCCCTCCAGGATGCGCAGCCCGAACTTCTCCGCCCAGGTCTTCCGGGTGGTCTCCTTCACGGCCTCGGCGCCGGCCACGACGTAGCGCAGGGAGCGCAGGTCGTAGGAATGGGCCGACCGGGCGTAGCCCGTGAGGAACGTGTCGGTCCCGAACAGGACGGTGCTGTTCGAGCCGTAGATCAGCTCCGGCACGATCCGGTAGTGCAGCGGCGACGGGTAGAGGTAGACCGGCACCCCCGAGACCAGGGGCAGGACCAGCCCGGCCGTGAGCCCGAAGGCGTGGAACACCGGCAGGACGTTGAACACCTTGTCCATCGGGCCGAAATCGATCCGGGCCGCCACCTGCGCCACGTTGGCGAGCATGCAGCGGTTGGCGAGCACCACGCCCTTCGGCGTGCCCTCGCTGCCCGAGGTGAACAGCACCGCCCCCGGATCCTCGCCGGCGCGCGCCACCAGGGGGCGGCGCGGCGCCAGGAGGCCGCGGATCTTGTCCCCCGTCGTGATGCCGGCCCGCACGTCCTCCAGGTAGATCAACTCGACCGAGCCGCGGATCGCCTCCACGAGCGACCCCAGCCGCCCCTTCTCGATGAAGGCCCGGGAGGTCAGGATCCTGCTGACCTCCGCGGCCCGGCAGGCCGAGAGCACGTTGGCGGGGCCAGCGGAGAAATTGATCATCGCCGGCACCCGGCCCGCGGAGGCGAGGGCGAACAGCGTCACCGCGGCGCCGTTGGCGTTCGGCAGCATGACGCCGATCCGGCCGCCCACGGGCGCCAGCGGCATCAGCTTGCGGCCGAGGATGTTGGCGCCCATCACGAGCCGGCTGTAGCTGAGGCGGCCGCCGACCGGATCCTCCAGGGCGTTGCGGCTCCAGCCGTGGCGCTCGCCCGCCTCGATCAGCGCCGCCATCAGGCCGCGGTCGATGTCGGCGGTGCGGAACACGAGGTCCGACATGATCCCGTAGAGGGCGGCACCCGCCGCCTGCCGCCGCGCCTTGCCCTTGAGCGCGGGGTCCACGGTCAGCCGCACCGGCGGCATCACCGTCACGGTCACCTTGGGCCACCAGCGGCGGCGCACCTGCCCGCGCGACAGCCGCGAGAAGACGGTGCGCTCCAGGCCGTCGAGCTTCACCGGGACGACCATCGCGCCCGACTTGTCGGCGATCAGCCCGGCGCCGTCGTAGACCTTCATCAGGCTGCCGGTGACCGTGAGCCGGCCCTCGGGGAAGATGATCAGGGTCTCGCCGCTCTTGACCGCGTTGATCAGCGTCCGGGTGGCGAGCGGCCGGGTCGGGTCGAGCGGCATCGCCTTGGTGATGCGCAGGAACGGGCGCACCCACCAGCGCTGCGCGATCCCGCTATCGATGGCGAAGACCGGCTCCTGCTCGAGGAGCGACAGCGCGAGCGGCGCGTCGAGGAACGAGACGTGGTTGAGGGCGATGATGGCGTTCGGGCCGGCCGCCGCGAGGTTGTCGAAGCCGCGGACCTCCAGCCGGTAGAAGGCCCGGAACAGGATCGACAGGAAATCGCGGAACGGGCTCGTCGGCAGGGTCGCGAACACGAGCGCGCCGACGATCAGGTTCAGCACCGCCACCACCGCCAGGAGGCTCGCGATCGTGAGGCCCGCGCCCTGCAGCGCCGCGAGCGCCAGGGTGCCGGCGACCATGAAGGCCGCCGTCATGACGTTGACCGCGCCGATGATCCGGGCGCGCATCGCCTTCTCGGCCCAGGCCTGCACGGCCGCGAAAGACGGGACGATGTAGAGGCCGCCGGAGATCGCCAGCCCGAGGAAGTCGATCCCGGTGCGCAGGCCGTGGCCGGTCTGCAGGAAGCCGAGGGGGCCGATCGGCTCGGCGGGCGGGGCCGGCAGGTGGCCGATCGTCCACGCGAGGTCGAGGCCGAACAGGCCCATCAGCACCGCGCCGACCGGCGTCGGCAGCAGCACGATCCGGCCGCTGGCGAGCCACGAGGCGAGGCCGGAGCCGACCGCGATGCCGATCGAGAACAGCGCCAGCAGCAGCGTGATCACCGTCTCGGTGCCGTTGAAGGCGCCGCGCACCAGTACCGGCAGCAGCGACAGCACCACCACGCCGACCAGCCAGAACCAGCTCACCGTGAGCGAGCCGCGCCACAGCCGCGTGTCGGCCCAGAGGTCGCGCAGCAGCGCGTAGGTCGAGCGGGCGACGTTCGGGTCGACGCGCAGGTCCGGCGCCCCCTCGCCGGTCGCCGGGATCATCCGGGCCGAGAGCCAGCACAGGACGGCGAAGCCCATCACCAGGACGCCGAACACGAGTCCCGAGCCGCCCATCGCCGAGGCCGCGCCGGCCGCGATCGTGCCGAGCAGGATCGCCAGGAAGGTCGCCGCCTCCACGAGGGCGTTGCCGGCGGGCAGCTCCTCGCGCCGGAGATGGTCCGGCAGGATCCCGTACTTGATCGGGCCGAACAGCGCCGCGATCGTCCCGAACAGGCCGAGCGCCACGAACAGAACCGGGATCGAGTGCAGGAGGAAGCCGAGCACGGCGGTTCCGGCCGCGAAGATCTCGGCGAACTTGAGCCGCCGCGCCATCAGCGCCTTGTCGTAGCGGTCGGCCCACTGGCCGCCGAGACCCGACAGAATGAAGAACGGCCCGATGAACACGGCGCTCGCGAGCGTCACGAGGACGCCGGCATGGGCGTCCGCCTGGCCGCCGATCCCGAACAGGATCAGGAAGGCGAGCGCGTTCTTCAGGAAATTGTCGTTGAACGCCGAGAAGAACTGGCACCAGAACAGCGGCGCGAAGCGCCGCGCAGACATCAGGGTACGGAACATGGCGATCTCTCGGTTCCGAACCTGACTGGCCCACGAGAGACCGTCAGGTCAAATCGGACCGAGGCGAACGCACAGGGATCGCGGGGGCCGCGCGGCCGGGCCGTGTGGACCGGCACGGCTCAACACCGCCCGGCCGTCGATCCGCTCCCGCGCGTCAGGCCTTGTGGACGAGCCGGCCGCGCCGCGCGACGGCGGCCCCGGCATGCCGGGCGATGAACGCGTGCAGGGAGGCGCCGAGATCGTAGGACCAGTACACGTGGGCCGCGAGCGTCGTGAACACGAGGAGCGCGGCCCCGACCGCGCAGGCCGGCACGAGCAGCAGGCCGGTCAGGACCATCCCGACGGCGGTCCGCTCGGCCAGGGACGCCTGCGGCCAGGGATCGATCGGGAGCGAGAAGAGGGAGAAGCGTCGTCCAGTGCGCATGGCTGCGACCCTCGATGGTTCGGCATGACGCGGTACAGGCAGTCAACAGCGGCCGCGGTCGGACGTTGCGTCCCGGTCCGCGAAATCGGTATCGCGATCGGTATCCCCGTGACGTTCCGGCCCAATCGGGCGGCGCAACCGAGCGCGCCGCACCGTGTTGCCGGTTCGGTCTGTCGCGGATGAGGTCGGTATGGCACGGGTTGCGGTCGTTACGGGGGGCACGGCCGGAATCGGGCTCGCCACCGCGCATGAATTCGCCGCGCGCGGCTGGTCGGTCGCGGTGATCGCGCGGGATCCCGACCGTCTCTCCGCGGCCGAGCGGGCGCTCGCCGCCTACGGCCAGCCGGTGCTGGCGATCGGCGCCGACGTCGCCGACTCGGAGGCCGTGGACGCGGCCGCCGAGCGGGTCGAGCGCGAGCTCGGCCCGATCCGCGCGTGGGTGAACAATGCCATGTCGACGGTGGTGAACCCGGCCGACCGAATCACCCCGGACGAGTACCGGCGGGTGACCGAGACCACCTATCTCAGCCAGGTCTACGGGACGCTCGCCGCCCTGCGCTACATGAAGCGGCGCGACCGCGGCGCGATCATCCAGGTCTCGTCGGGCCTCGCGATCCGGGCGGCGCCCCTGCAGGCGCCCTACTGCGCGGCCAAGTTCGCGGTCTCGGGCTTCACCGACGCCCTGCGCTGCGAGCTGCTGCACGACCGGGTCAATGTCAGCCTCAGCGTGATCTACCTGCCGGCGGTCAACACGCCGCAGTTCAACTGGGCGCGCAACCGCACCGGCCACCGCCAGTACGCGCCGGACCCGGTCTTCGACCCGCGGCTCTGCGCCGACGCGATCCTGTACGCGGTCGAGCACCCGCGCCGGGAGGTCTGGGTCGGCCGGTCCTCGGTGATGATGGCGGCCGCCCAGGCGCTGGCGCCGGCGCTCGCCGACCGCAAGGCCGCCGCCATGTGGTCGGCCCAGCTCTCCGACGAGACCATCCCCGAGATGGCGGGCAATCTCGAGGCCCCAGTGCCCGGCCCGGCCGGTATCGACGGGCGCTTCTCCGGTCGGACCAAGGCGAGCCGCGCCGAGTTCGTCACGAGCCGCACCCGCGACGTCGTGGTCGGCGGCCTCGTCGGCTTGGCCCTCGTCGGCCTCGCCGGCACCGTCCACGCCGCCCGGTCGGCGCGCCGCCTGCCCGGGCGGAGCTGACGGCTGTAACCGACCGCGCCGCCTGTTACACCCGTTCCGGTTGATAGGCGTGCCGCCGTCTCTGCGAGCGGAGCGAAGCAATCCAGCCGGCGCTACGCTCCCCGGTGTCGCGCTGCCCTGGGTCGCTTCGCTGCGCTCGCGATGACGGAGAGGGCGGCTGAACCGGGGCCATCTATAGACACTGCCCCGAGGAAGGTCCCAGACGATGCCCGGCTATCTGCCCTTCGCGGGCGCCCTGAAGCTGCCCGCCTACACCTGCGACAATTGCGGGTTCTGGCAGCGGCACTTCGAGGTGCCGGCCGCCTGCCCGATGTGCCTCGACGCCCGCCACGTCGTGCCGCAGGACGGCTGGCGCTTCCGCACCGCCCGCGAGGCGCAGGAGGCCTTTCCCTGCCACTGGCAGGAGCTCGAGCCGGGCGTCTGGCGCTTCTGGAACGAGCCGGTCTCCGGCATCGGGCCGTCCGCCTATCTGATCCAGACCGAGCACGGGAACATGGGCTTCGAGGGCTGCCCGGTCTTCAGCGAGGCCGCCCTCGACCAGATCGAGCGGCTCGGCGGGATGGCTGTGCTCTCGGCCTCGCACCCACATTCCTACGGGGCGCTGACGCAGCTCCAGGACCGGTTCGACCCGGAGCTGTGCCTGCCGGCGGCCGACTTCACGTGGAGCGCGGCGCTGCAAGTGAGCTGGCCCTACGACGATTTCCTCGAGCCGCTGCCGGGGCTGGAGCTGCACCGCACCGCCGGCCATTTCGATGGCCACGCGATCCTGTACGACCGTGGGCGAAAGATCTGCTTCTGCGGCGACGCCCTGAAGTTCGAGCTCGACCCGGCGGATTTCCGACGCGCCACCACGATCTCGGCCCACAAGGCCTTCGTGCGCGGGGTGCCGCTCACGCCGAGCGAGCTGCGCCGCTACCGCGACGTGTTCGAGCGCCTCGACTTCACCCAGACCTGGACGCCGTTCGAGCCCGCCCGCAATTGCGGGCGGGCCGAGGTTCTGGCGCTGCTCGACCAGCTGATGAGCGGCCGGTCGCACGTCGCGCCGGTGCCGCTCGACAGCCTGCGGTCTCAGGGCCGGTAGAGCGGGTCGTTCTCCAGGCGGATCGGCTGGCCGTGGGGCGTCGCCTCCGCGGCCCGCAGGAAGGCCTCGGTCCGCGCCGCGACGCTCTCGGGCCCCGCCACGCCCCGCTCCGCCAGGAGCGCTTCCAGCGTCGCGAGCCACGCGCCGTAATCGGCCGCCTGCTCGGGGGCCTCGGTGGGGCGGATCTGGCGGCCGAGGCGGTCCGCCCATTCCGACCACGTGAACAGCCCGGATTCGCGCAGGGAGACCACCAGGGCGAAGACCTGCGCCTCCCAGGGCGCCGCGAAGGGGCTGGGCGACGGCGCGGTCACGCGAGGTCCAGGTACGGTTCGAAGGCCGCCACCGTGACGACTCCGCCCGGGTCGCCGCTCTCGCCCCACAGCTCCTGCGCGGTGAAGGCGACCGTGTAGAGCCAGGTCGGGTTCTCACCCGACCCGTAGGCGTTGGTGTCGGGGAAGACGTAGACCCCGTCGACGCGCACGATCCGGCCGCGCTTGCCGCGCACGTAACGGGGCAGCCGCGTGTGGCCGGTCGGGTGGCTGTTGCGCGCCAGGACGGCGTCGCCGACCGCGAAGCGCGCCGGGGCATCGGCGGCGCGGCTGCTCGGGAAGCCGGCCCGGAAGCGCTGCTCCAGGCCCTCGCGGGCCAGGACCCGCGCGACGGGCTTGGCCTTCTCCGCGGATCGGCCGCTCGCCAGTTCGGCCGGCGTCACCAGCCCGGTGCCGACGACCTGCTTCTCCAGCGCCCTGAGCCAGATCTCGTAGTAGCTCGACGCGAGATATTCCGCCGGCGGCAGGGATTCGCGGTTGGCCCGGCTGCCGTCGAGGTTCCAGGCGCCCGTGTAGCCCATGGCCATGGCCAGCGCGAAGACGCGGCGCTCCCACGCGGCGTGGAAGACTGGCTCGTCCGGCTCCGGCACCACCGGCCCGAAGCCGTGCGCCCCGCCGAGATCCTGGGCTCCGTTCATACCGGCATCTCCGCGGGCGCGACCGGGATCGCCCTGGGCAGGCCCGTACCGATCATGGAATCGCGGGTGACGAGGGCGGCCAGGGCCTCCTCGGAGAAGCCCTCGGTCTCGGCCGGGCGCATCGGCAGGACCATGTAGCGGGTCTCGGCCGTCGAGTCCCAGACGGTGATGCGGGTGGTTTCCGGCAGCGTCACGCCGAACTCGGCGAGCACGCCGCGCGGGTCGATCACCGCCCGCGCCCGGTAGGGCGGCGCCTTGTACCAGACCGGGGGCAGGCCGAGCACCGGCCACGGGTAGCAGGAGCACAGGGTGCAGACGACGAGGTTGTGGATCTCCGGCGTGTTCTCGACCACCACCATGTGCTCGCCGCCGCGGCCGCCGATATCCAACTCGGCGATGGCCGGCGTGGCGTCGGCCAGGAGCCGCGCCCGGAAGGCGGGATCTGTCCAGGCCCGGGCCACGACCCGGGCCCCCGCGTGGGGGCCGACCTTGGTCTCGTAGAGCTCGACCAGGGCATCGAGGGCCGCCGGGTCGACGTAGCCCTTCTCGGTCAGCAGCGATTCCAAGGCGCGCACCCGGGCCTCGACCGGCGACAGGTCGCTGCCGTGGTGATGATCGTGGTGGTGATCGTCGTGGCCATGCGCGTGCTGCGCGTGATCGTGGGTCATCCCGCTCTCCTGACGCTGCGCACTCTGCATCGACCGGCCCGCCGCTGCCAGCCCGGGGGCCCGGATCCGGCCGCCGTTGTCACCCCGGTCACCATGCTTAAATTCCCTGTCACAATTGGGAGCGTTTGGCATCGGTTCAGGATTCCACCGCTACCGACGTTAGAGCTATTCCAGTATACCAGCGTTGGAGGCGAAAACGTTCATGACTGAGGACGCTGCGGACCGGCCAGACGGAGGCGCGGGCACCCGGGACGGGGCCGGCTACGCCGCTTCCATCGGCCAGCACCTCGCCCTGCCGATCCGGGAGTATTTCAAGGTCGTGGAGCTGGAGCCCCTGCCGGCGCAGCTCGCGGCCCTGGTGTCCCGCTTCGAGGCGGCGGTCACGGCGCACGGCGAGACGGTCCCCTTCGACTTCCGCGGCGACATCATCAAGGCCCTGCCGGCCCTGCGCACCTTCGCCCTGTCGCTCGTGGGCGACGTGAGCCGCGCCGACGACCTGGTGCAGGAGACCTTCGTGAAGGCCTGGGCGAACCAGCAGCGGTTCCGGCCCGGCACCAACTTCACCGCGTGGCTGTTCACCATCCTGCGCAACCAGTTCTACACCGACCTGCGCAAGACGCGGCGGGAGGTGGAGGACGTGGACGGGACGCATGCCGGGCAGATGACCAGCCCGTCCGACCAGGAGGATGCCAGCACCCTCAAGGTCGTCTGGGAGCGTCTCGGCGACCTGCCCTCCGCGCAGCGCCAGGCGCTGCTGCTGGTGGGCGCCGAGGGCCACACCTACGAGGAGGCCGCTGTCATGCTCGGCTGCCAGGTCGGCACCGTGAAGAGCCGGGTGAGCCGTGCGCGGTCGTCGCTCCTCGACACGCTCGGCGTCGTCGTGGCCGGGCAGGCTCCGGCCGCGTGATCGATCCGTCCCCGAACGGCGCAGCCTGACGCGGCCGCGCTCCGGCGCCGCCGCACGCAAGACGTGGATCCGCCGCCGGGCCCGCGCCGATCCTGTGCGCGTCGTCACGAGAACCGGACGCCGCGGCCCTTATGGTCGATGTCAGTTATCGATTCGGGGGCGCACATGCAGCACGTGTCCGCAGACAACGACAGGGTGGCGCAGTGGTGCGCGGCGCATCCCGTCCTTCTCGCCTTCGGCCTGTGCGCGTTCGGCCTCGCCGTCGTCGCCGCGGTCTGGGGATTCGGGATCCTCACGCCGGCCACGGCCACGGTCATCGCCTTCATCTATGTGGCCTGCCTGGGCGGCTTCCTCATGGAGTACCTCGGGATTAATGAATTCATCAGAGGTGTGAGATTCCTCTGGTTCGTTCTGACGGGCGTCTGGTGGCTGTTGACCTTCTGGCGGGCGTGACGGGGCCGTGGATCCCGTCTCCGCGTCACCGGATCGCCCGCGGTCTCCCGCAGGATGGGGGCGTCGGCAGGTCCGCTGCCGAACGCCGGAGGCGCCGAGACTCCGCGGGTCTCACACCGGCGGCCGGCGCAGGTGCCAGTCGGTCGCGCGCTGGTAGGCCTGTCCGATCCGCAGCGCCGTCGTCTCCTCGTAGCCGCGGCAGACGATCTGCAGCGAGAGCGGCAGCCCGGACGCGGTGAAGCCGTTCGGCAGCGCCAGGGCGCAGAGATCGAGCAGGTTGCCGAAACGGGTGAAGCGCGACGGGAGGTGCGCCTCGTCGACGGCGTCGAGCGCGACGGCCGCGCTCTCCGTGGTCGGCGTCAGGAGGGCGTCGATGCCCGCGAGGGCGGCGTCGTACTGCTGCTTCATCGTGGCCCGGCGGTGGAGCGTGCCGAGATACTCCTGGGCCGAGACGTTCGCGCCGGCCAGGATCCGCGCCCGGACGGCGTCGCCGAGCTGTGCCGACGGATCCTCTGCCAAATCCCCGTTGACGAAGTAGGCCTCCGCGTTGGTGATCTGGCTCATGGCCACGCAGTCGCTGAACCGGAACGGCAGGACGACGTCGACGATCTCGGCGCCCTGGGTGGCCAGGAGATCGAGGGCCGCGTCGTAGGCGGCCAGCATGTCGGGGGCGACCCCGTCCCGCTCCGAGGCCGGCATCCGGCCGAGGCGCAGGCCGCGGACCCCGCGGTTCAGCGCCGGCCAGGGCGCGTCCGGCGCGACCCCGCGGGTCGTCGGATCGCGGGGATCGGGGCCGGAGATCGCCTCGTAGAGCAGCGCCGTGTCCTCCACGGTGCGGGTCAGCGGTCCGGGCGTGTCGAGGGTCATCGAGAGGGGCACGATCCCCCAGGTCGAGACGCGCCCGACCGTCACCTTGAGGCCCGTCAGCCCGCAGAAGGAGGCCGGCAGGCGCACCGAGCCGCCGGTATCGGTGCCGATGCCCCAGGGCGCCATGCGGGCCGCCACCGACACGCCGGTGCCGCTGCTCGACCCGCCGGGGGTGCGCGGCGTCTCCGGATCCCAGGGATTCCACGGCGTGCCGAGATGCTGGTTCGTGCCCCAGCCGCCGTAGGCGAACTCCACCGTGTGGGTCTTGCCGAGCACGATCATGCCCTGGCCGATGAGGCGCCGGGCGATCGTCGCGGTGCGCGCGGCCCGGCGCGCCCGGTGGGCGGCCGAGCCGCCCATGGTGATCCGGCCCTCCAGGTCGATCAGGTCCTTGAGCACGACCGGGACGCCGTGGAGCGGCCCCAAGGCGTGGCCGGACCGGATCGCCCGGTCGGCCCCCTCGGCGGCGAGGCGGGCATCGGCGGCGAAGACCTCCGTGAAGGCCTGGAGCTTCGGCTCCAGCCGGTCGATCCGGCCGAGGAGGGCGTCGACGGCGTCGACCGGCGAGAGGGTCCGCGCCTGGATCGCGCGGCCGAGCTCGGCCGCGGAGGCGTGTACGGGATCGATGTCGGGCATAGGGTCACTGCACGCTGACGAGGGTGAGGTCGACGAACCAGGATTGCGGCGAGACGAAACCCTGGACCTTCTTGGACATCCCGCGGGGATTGAGGTCGTGGACGACGAACAGCCAGGGCGGATTGTCCACGAGGCGCTCGTGGGCGACCTTGGTCTGGGCGTCGATCACCTTCGCGTCGGTGGTCTCGGCCAGCGCCTTGAGGGCGGCGTCGAACGCGTCGTCCTTCCAGGTGGGGAAGTTGAAGCCGTTCGGCGGGAACCGGTCGCCCGCGAAGTAGCGCGCCATGACGGCCGGGTCCGACGAGGGCGACGAGACGTTGAGCGCCATCGCGCCCTGGAGGGTCGGCGCGTCGGGGAGCGCGCGGCCGGCATTCAGCAGCACCTGCCACTCGACCACGTTGAAGGTCAGGTCGACGTTGCAGGCCTGCTTCAGGTTCTCCTGCAGGTACTCGTTCATCGGCATCGGCAGCATCTGCCCCGAGCCGGAGGAGGAGATCATCACCTTGAGGCTCAGCGGCTTCTTGTCGGTGTAGCCGGCCTCGGCCAGCAGCGCCTTCCCCTTCGCGGCGTCGAAGGTGTAGCGGTTCTTCGGGCTGCCGAAATTCGGGTCCCGGTCGTTCAGCCACCCGCTCGCGGGCTCGGCGGTGCCGTTGAGGAGCTCCACGATCCCGGCCCGGTCGATGCAGTAGTTCAGGCCCTGCCGGACGCGGACGTCCTTCAGCGGGCTGTCCTTGGCACCCATGTTGAAGAAATAGGGCCAGACATGCGGGTACGAGCCCGTGGTGATGGTGAAGCCCGCCTGCTTCATTGACGGGATCGCGTCGGGCGCCGGCACCTCGATCCAGTCGACCTGGCCGGCCCGCAGGGCGGCGACGCGGGCATTCGCCTCCGGGATCGGCAGCAGCCGGACCTTGTCGACCTTGGCCATCCGGTTCGGGTCCCAGTAGCCGTCGAACCTGGCGAGATCGACCGCCTCCCGCGGGGCGACGCGGGTGATCCTGAACGGGCCGGTGCCGGCCGCCGGCAGGGCCGCGACCTTGCTCCAGTCGCGCCCGGCCTTCTCGAAGGAGGCGGGCGAGGTGAAGAGCAGGTAGACCACCATGTAAGGGAAGTACGAGGCGACCTGGGTGGTGGTGATCTGCACGGTCGACTCGTCGATCTTCCTGTAGCTCCCGACCAGCGGCGCTCGCGCCCGGGAGATGCCCGCGCCCTGCGGCTCGAATTGCGGGCTGTCGTTCTTGAAGTAGCGGTCGAGGTTCCAGATCACCGCGTCGGCGTTGAACGGCGTCCCGTCGTGGAACTTCACGCCCTGGCGCAGGTGGAAGGTCCAGACCGTCTTATCGTTCGGGTCCTGCTCCCAGCGCTCGGCCAGCGCCGGGACGATGCCGGCGAGCTTGGTGGTGCTCTTGAGGTCCCACTGCACCAGCCCCTCGAAGATCGGGTAGCCGAGGAAGCGCATCCCCTCGAAGCCGTTGTTGGGCATGCCCGTCGTGGTGGGAATGTCGCTCGCCGTCATGGCGATGCGCAGGACGCTCTCGGCGCTGGCCGATCCCGTCAGGGCCACGGTACCCGCCAGGGCGGCGGCAATCAGGCGGCGAGATGTCATCCGGATCCCAATCGTCGAAGTTGCGGCGCGCCGGGCGCAATTCCCGCGCCACGCTCAGGCTTAGGCCCTGCGTCCGGCGAACAGAAGATGCCGGACGTCGCCCCTTGCGCGTGGCGCCCGCTGCGCCACGATAATAAAAATGCGAGTCGCCAGCCCGGACGGCCGGCCCCCGAAGGAGACGCCCGTGACCGACGAGACGCCGCGCGCCATGAACGGGGCCGAGAGCTTGGTCCGGACCCTCGTGGAGGGCGGGGTCGAGGTCTGCTTCACCAATCCCGGCACCTCCGAGATGCACTTCGTCGCCGCCCTCGACCGGGTCGAGGGCATGCGCTGCGTCCTGTTCCTGTTCGAGGGCGGGGCGACCGGAGCCGCCGACGGGTACGCCCGCATGGCCGACAAGCCGGCCTCGACCCTGCTCCATCTCGGGCCCGGCCTCGCCAACGGGCTGGCCAACCTCCACAACGCCAAGAAGGCGCGCACCCCCGTCGTCAACATCGTCGGTGAGCACGCCACCTACCACCGCGAGTACAACGCGCCGCTCACCTCGGACATCGAGGGGCTGGCCCACCCGATGTCCTCCTGGGTGCGGACCGGCATGAGCGCGACCGAGATCGGCTCCGACGGCGCCGCCGCCATCGCGGCCGCCCAGACCGCCCCGGGACAGGTCGCGACCCTGATCCTGCCGGCCAACACCGCCTGGGATCCCGGCGCCGGCCCCGCGCCGGTGCCGCCGATCCCCGAGCGGGCGCGGGCCGGCGACGACGCAATCGCGGCGGCCGTGAAGGCTCTCCAGAGCGGCGAGCCGGTGCTCCTGCATCTCGGCGACCGGGCCGTGCGGGGCGAGGGCCGGGTCATCGCCGATCGGATCGCCCGCAAGACCGGCGCCCGGCTGATGGCGATGACCTCCAACGCCCGGATCGATCGCGGCGCCGGCACCGTGCCGATCGAGCGCCTCCCCTACCCGATCGACCAGGGCATCGACGCCCTGAAGGGCTTCCGCCACATCATCCTGATCGGCGCGACGCCGCCGGTGGGCTTCTTCGCCTATCCGGGCAAGCCGAGCCTGCTGGCGCCGGAGGGCAGCACTACGATCACGCTGGCCACGCCCGAGGAGGACCAGATCGACGCCCTCGAGCGGCTCGCCGAGGCCGTCGCGGCCCCGCCGGCCGAGCCGGTCGCCGTCGGGCCGCGCCCGAAGCTTCCGACCTCCGGTCCCCTCGACCAGGACACGATCGGGCAGGTGCTCGGCGCGCTGATCCCGGAAGGTGCGGTGATCTGCGACGAGTCGATCACCACAGGCCGCAACTTCTTCGCCCTGACCCGGGACGCCGCGCCCCACACCTGGCTCCAGCTCAGCGGCGGCTCGATCGGCCTCGGCATCCCGATGGCGACCGGCGCCGCGGTGGCCTGCCCCGACCGCAAGGTCATCAACCTGCAGGCCGATGGCAGCGGGCTCTACACGGTGCAGGCGCTCTGGACCCAGGCCCGCGAGCACCTCGACGTGGTGACGCTCGTCTGGTCGAACCGCTCCTACGCGATCCTGCGGGCGGAGCTCACCAACGTCGGCGCGCTCAATCCCGGTCCGAAGGCGCTGGGCATGCTCAGCCTCGACGATCCGGCCATCGACTGGGTGAGCCTCGCCCGCGGCTTCGGCGTCGCGGGGCGGCGGGTCGAGACCCTGCCGGACTTCATCGAGGCGTTCCAGAACGCGCTGGCCAGCAAGGGGCCGCACCTCATCGAAGTGGCTCTGTGAGCGGGACGGCCTACGCCCTCCCCGGCCTCGACGGGCCGGCGGAGATCCGCGTCGACCGCTGGGGGCTGGCGCATATCCGCGCCGGCACCCCGCTCGACGCGTTCCGCGCGCAGGGGTTCAACGCCGCCCGGGACCGGCTCTGGCAGCTCGACCTCTGGCGCAAGCGCGGCCTCGGCCTGCTGGCGGCGGATTTCGGACCCGGCTACCTCGCCCAGGACCGGGCCGCCCGGCTGTTCCTCTACCGCGGCGACATGGCGGCCGAGTGGGCGGCCTACGGGCCGCAGGACACGCGGGCGATCGTCACCGCCTTCGTGGCGGGGATCAACGCCTACGTCGCCCTCACCGAGGCGCGGCCCGACCTGCGCCCGCCGGAATTCGCCGTGACGGACACGCGCCCGGCCCCGTGGCAGCCGGAGGACGTGGTGCGCATCCGCAGCCACGCGCTGATCCGCAACGTCCTCTCCGAGGTCGCCCGCGCGCGGGTGCTCGCCCGGGGCCGGAGCTCGGCGGACGGGCTCGCCGTCGACGACCTGCGCAAGCGGATCAGCCCGCCGCACGACCTGGTCATCCCCGACGGGCTCGACGCCGCCGACTGGCCGGACGATCTCCTCGACGCCTTCCGGCTGGCCACGGCGACGGTGGGGTTCGTCCCGGACCGGATGGCGGCGACGCGCGCCGAGGCCTGGGACTGGTCCAAGGTCGACGCGCACGGGGCCGTCACGCGCGGTCCCCGCGCCGCGCCGAAGGAGCCGGCCGAGGGCTCGAACAACTGGGCGGTCGGGCCAACCCGCACCGCCACCGGGCGGCCGATCCTGGCGAGCGACCCGCACCGGGTCTACCTGCAGCCCTCGCTGCGCTACGCCGTCCACCTGACCGCGCCGGGGCTCGACGTGATCGGGGCCGGCGAGCCGGCCCTGCCCGGCATCTCCATCGGTCATAACGGCCACGCCGCCTTCAGCCTCACGATCGCGCCGATCGATCAGGAGGACCTGTTCGTCTGCGCGACCGACCCGGCCGATCCCGACCGCTACCGCTCCGGCGACGGCTGGGAGCGGATCGCGCGCGTCGCCGAGCGGATCCCGGTGCGCGGCGGCCCGGACGAGACCGTGATCCTCGGCTTCACCCGGCACGGGCCGGTCCTCCGCGAGGAGAGGGGCCGCGCCTTCGCGCTGCGGACCGTCTGGTCGGAGCCCGGCGCTGCCGCCTATCTCGGCAGCCTCGCCTATCTCGGCGCCACGACGCCCGAGGGCTTCGGCGAGGCCCTGCGCCACTGGTCGGCGCCCTCGGTGAACCAGCTCTACGCCGACGCGTCGGGGCGGATCGCGTGGTTCATGGCCGGCAAGGCGCCGGTGCGGCCCGGCCACGACGGGTTGCTGCCGGCGCCGGGCGACGGCCGCTACGACTGGGCCGGCTTCCACGATCCCGCCGCCCTGCCCCGAAGCGTCGATCCGGAAGCGGGCTGGCTCGCCACCGCCAACGAGATGAACCTGCCGCCGGACTATCCCGCGGAGGACCGGAGGGTCGGGTTCGAGTGGGCCGAGCCCTGGCGCGCCCGCCGCATCCGGGCGGTCCTCGGCGGGCAGGACCGGCACAGCCTCGCGGATTCGCGGGCGCTCCAGGGCGACGTGGTCTCCGAGCCGGCCCGGCGGCTGGCCGACCTGATGCGCGCCCTGCCGGCGGCGGACGATCCCGACGCCGCCGCGGCCCAGGCCCTGCTGGCCGCGTTCGACGGCGCGCTGCACCACGGCTCCGCGGCGGCCGCCCTCATCGAGGTGGTCTGGGTGCGGCACCTCCGCCCGGCCCTGGTCGCGGCGCTCGTGCCCGATGCCGGGACGCGCCGCCTCCTCCCGCCCGGCGACACGCAGAGCCTGATCGAGCGGCTGGAGACCGGTCTCGACCCGGCGACCCGCGCGTCCCTGCTCACCGACGCCCTCGGCGCCGGCCTTCGCACCTGCCGGGAGCGGATGGGCACCGATGCCGCGGGCTGGTCCTGGGGCCGCCTGCACCACGCGCTGTTCGCGCACCCGCTGATGGCCCTGGCGCCCGGATCCGGCTGGGACGTCGGCCCGCTGCCCGTGGGCGGCGCCGCGGCATCGGTCATGCACGCGGAGTACCGGACCGACACGTTCCGGCTCACCCACGGCGCCTCGTTCCGCATGGTCGTGGACGTGGGCGACTGGGACCGCTCGGTCTTCATCAACGTGCCGGGCCAGTCGGGGGACCCAGGCAGTCCGCACTACGCCGACCTGGCCCCGGTCTGGGGGCGCCAGGACTACGTGCCGATGCTCTACGGCCGCGCGGCCGTGGACGCGGCGACCGAGACGGTCATCACGCTGACCCCGAGCCCCGCCTGACCCGGCGGCCGGGAGGGATTGGGACAGGACCTTGAAGATCTTCATCGCCGGCCTCGCCACCGAGACCAACACCTTCGCGCCGCTGCCCACCGGACGGTCGGCGTTCCACGCCGACTACGCCCGCCGGGACGGCAGCCGGAACCCGCCGAGCCTCAGCAATATCGGCCTCAAGGCCTGGCGCGCGCTGGCCGAGGCGGACGGGCACACCGTCGTCGAGAGCCTCTCGACCTTCGCGCAGCCCGGCGGGATCACCCTGCGGGCCGTCTACGAGGAGCTGCGCGACGCGCTGCTGGCGGATCTGGAGGCCGCGATGCCGGTCGACGCGGTGCTGCTGTTCATGCACGGGGCCATGGTGGCCGAGGGGTACGACGACTGCGAGGGCGACACCCTGGAGCGGGTCCGCGCCATCGTGGGACCGGACGCCACGATCGGCGTCGAGCTCGACCTCCACTGCCACCTTACCGAGACGATGCGGGCCAGCGCAGACGTCATCGTGATCTACAAGGAATACCCCCACACCGACATCGTCGACCGCGCCCGCGACCTGTACCCCCTGGTCGTCCGGACCGTGGCGAAGGACATCCGGCCGGTGATGGCCTACGCCGACTGCCGGATCGTCAACATGTGGCGCACCAGCCGCGAGCCGGTCGCGGGCTTCGTTCGCCGCATGGAGGCGCTGGAGGGGCGCGACGGCATCCTGTCGGTCTCCTTCGGGCACGGCTTTCCCTGGGGCGACGTGGCCGATGTCGGCGCCAAGATGCTGGTCGTGGCCGACGGCGATGCCGGCAAGGCGCAGGCGCTGGCCGACGAGCTGGCCGGGGCCGTCTGGGCGATGCGGGAGGAGGCGGCGAGCCACTGCGACACGATCGACGCGGCCATCGACCGGGCGCTCGCCTCCGGCGACCCGCGCCCGATGGTGCTCGCCGACTTCGCCGACAATGCCGGCGCGGGCGCACCCTCCGACAACACCGCGATCCTCGCCCGCCTCGCCGAGCGGGGCATCGCGGACGTGGCGCTCGGCCTGATCTGGGATCCCGGCGCGGTCGGCATCTGCCACGAGGCCGGCCTCGGGGCGACCTTCACCCTCCGGATCGGCGGCAAGTGCGGCGTGACCTCCGGGAACCCGGTGGACCTGCGCGTCACGGTCCGCGGCCTGTCGGACGACCACAGCCAGACCGGCCTCAGCGGCGGCCGGGCCCAACTCGGCCCCGCGGCCTGGGTGGAGGCGGACGGGATCCACGTGGTGCTGACCCACAAGCGCCAGCAGGCCTTCGCGCCCGACGCGTTCACGGGCCTCGGCCTGAGCCTCGACGACAAGCGGATCGTCGTGGTGAAGTCGATGCAGCACTTCTACGCCGCCTTCGCGCCGATCGCGAGCGAGGTCCGCTACGTCGCGGCGCCCGGCGCCGTCCCGCCGGATTACGGCGCGATCCCCTACACCAAGCGGTCCGGCCTCTACTGGCCGCGCGTCGCCGATCCGTTCGCCGAGGAGAACGCCCGATGATCCCGGACCTGTCCTTCGACGCGCGCGAGATCCTCGCGACCCTGCAGCCCTGGGTGCTGTGCGAGAGCCCCACCCACGACGCGGCGGCGGTCAATCGCATGATGGGCGTCGCCGCCCGCGACCTCGCGCTTCTCGGGGCGACCGTCGAGACGATCCCGGGCCGCATGGGCCTGAGCGACTGCGTCCGCGCCCGGTTCCCGCACCGGGACCGCGACGCGCCCGGCATCCTGGTGCTCGGCCACCTCGACACGGTGCATCCGGTCGGCACCCTCGGGAGCCTGCCGTGGCGGATCGAGGGCGACCGCGCCTACGGTCCCGGCATCCTCGACATGAAGGGCGGCAACGTCATCGCGCTCGCGGCGATCCGCGCCCTGGCGGCGGCCGGGATCGAGACGCCGCTGCCGGTGACCGTCCTGTTCACCGGCGACGAGGAGATCGGCAGCCCCTCCACCCGCGACCTGATCGAGGCGGAGGCCGCCCGCCACGCCGTCGTGCTGGTGCCCGAACCCGGCCAGCCCGAGAACGGGGTCGTCACCGGCCGCTACGCCATCGCCCGCTTCGACCTCGAGGCCCTGGGCCGCCCGAGCCACGCCGGCGCCTCGCCCCACGAGGGGCGCTCGGCGATCCGCGCGATGGCGCGCAAGATCCTCGCCATCGACGCGCTGTCGGATGCCGACTGCACCGTCTCGACCGGGATCGTCTCGGGCGGGCAGTGGGTGAACTGCGTCCCCACCGTCTGCCGCGGGCAGGCGCTCAGCATGGCCAAGCGGCAGGCCGACCTCGACCGCGGCGTCGCGCGGATGCTGGCCCTGTCGGGCGAGGAGGACGGCGTCCGCTTCACCGTGACCCGCGGCGTGACCCGGCCGGTCTGGGAGCCGGATGCCGGCTGCATGGCGCTCTACGAGCAGGCGCGTGCGCTGAGCGAGGCGCTCGGCCAGCCCCTGCCCCATCGCAGCGCCGGCGGCGGCTCGGACGGCAACTTCACCGGCGCCAACGGCATTCCGACCCTCGACGGGCTCGGACCGCTGGGCCAGGGCTACCACACCCTGGAGGAGCACGTGCTGATCGAGACCCTGCCGCAGCGGGCCCGGCTCTTCGCGGCCCTGCTCGCCAACCTCGGCGCCGCCGGCCGGCCCTGAGGTCGGCCGCGCCGCGATCAGGCGCGACCCCGGCCGAGGGCCGCGACCGCCAGTGCGCCCAGCAGGCCCCCGGCCGTGCCGCCGCCGAAGAAGCCCGCCAGGGCGAGGAGCGGTCCCGACGACGCGGTCAGGAGACAGAGCAGGGTGCTTCCGAGGCACCCGCCGGTGGCGATCATCGACATGCCGCGCCTTATGCAACCAATGGTTGTAGAAGCGGGGCGGCGACGGTTCGGTTCCGGCGGCCGCAGTTGCGCCTCAGGCCGGGTCGACCGGCATCTCCGGCACGCCGCCGGCCTCGATCGCCGCGCCGGCCGCGAGGCAGAGGTCTTCCCGGTAGCGGGCGGCGACCAGCTGCACGCCGACGGGTGTCCGCCCGACGAGGCCCGTCGTCACCGTGAGCGCCGGGACGCCGATCGGCGCCAGTCCGACCTGCAGCAGGTTCGCCTCGAAGGCCCGGGCGATCCCGGCATCGCCGGTGCGGTCGAGCCCGTCCGGGAAGGGCAACTCCCCCGAGACCGGGACCAGCAGCACGGGGTTCTCGGCCAGGAACAGCGCCCAGTCCCGCGCCAGCGTCGCGCGCCGGGTCAGAGCCCGGGCGATGGCGTCGGGCGCCATCGCCTCGGCCCGCGGCCGGAAGCTCTCCAGGAGGCCGATCGCCGCCGGATCCCCCTCCCGCTCGGCCGCGGCCCGGACCGCCGCGTAGCCGTCGCCGAGCCAGAGCTGGAGCTGCAGCTCGCACGCCTCCCGGATCGGCGGGGTGTCGGCGATCTCCGTGACCGCCCACCCGGCCTCGCTCAGGCGCCGCGCGGCCTCGCGCAGGGCGGCCTCGACCTCCGGTGCGGTGGCGAGCCCCCCGGGCCGCACGCAGAGCGCGACCTCGCGCGCGACGGGCGGTCCCTCGAGCGGTGCCGGCACCCACCACGGGTCGCGCGGGTCGGGCGCCGCCATGACCTCGAGGCCGAGGCGCACGTCGGCGATGCTGCGGGCGAGCGGGCCCGAGACCGCCATCAGCTGGGGGCCGATGCCGCGCTCGGGCGAGGACGCGTTCCAGGCCGGGATCCGGCCCAGGCTCGGGCGCAGCCCGTGCACCCCGCAGGCATAGGCCGGGTAGCGCACCGAGCCGGCGATGTCGGTGCCGTGCGCGATGGCGCCGATCCCGGCCGCCACCGCGGCGCCGGCACCCCCGGAGGAGCCGCCGGGCGTCAGCGCCGGGTCGCGGGGATTCTTGGTGTCGCCGTGGAGCTGGTTCGTGGTGAACCAGCGCAGCGAGAAGGCCGGCGTGTTGGTCCGCCCGAGCAGCACGGCGCCGGCCCGGCGCAGGTTGGCGACGACGGGATTGTCGTCCGTCGCCACGAGATCGCGCTGGAGGCGCAGCCCGTTCGTCGTCGCGAAGCCGCGCTGGTCGGCGTTGACCTTGACGGTGACCGGCACGCCCGCCAGCGGACCGGGGGCCTCGCCGCGCGCCCGGGCGGCGTCCACCGCGTCCGCCTGCGCCAGCACGTCCTCGGGCCGGTGCTCGACCACGGCGTTGATCCGCCCGTTGACCGCGTCGAGCCGGTCGAGGGCGTCCCGCGCCACCTCCCGGGCCGAGACCTGGCCGGAGCGGATCAGGGCCGCGAGGTCGGTCGCCGTCAGACGCCAGAGCTGCATGGGGTGTCCTTTCGCGCCCGGACGGGCGGGATCCATCCTACGATTCGCGCCGCCCGGGCGGCTCCCGGCCGACCCGCGCAGCATATTCAAAATGCAAGACGGCGGCCGCTTTTTTGCGCACCCGCGGATCGCGTGGCCGGCCAAGGCTTTGCCGCATTGCAGCAGAAGGACCTAAGCATTTCGACGTATACGACCCTTGCCACCTTTGGAACGACTGATAACCTCGCCCTCGTTCGCGCGTTCGACCGGCCAATCCAGCGAGAAGGGACGATTTCCTCAGACGAAAGCAGGCAACCTCCAGCATAAGGCAGGCTCCCATGGCAGAGGTGATTCGCGTCAGGCCGACTCACGACGGCACCTATACCGTGTATCGCGGGACACTCGCGTTGATATGCGGTCTCACCCGCCTCCAGGCCGAGCGCTACGAAGCAAGTCTCAGCCGACAGCAGCGCGCCGACCTCGCGGTCGCCGGCATCTGAACCGCATCGTTGCCGATCATTGGGCCGGCGCCGCCATCACGACGGCCGTGCCGGCTCACGCCCTCAGGCTCCGCCCGGCGCGCCGAGGTCGAGCGTGCCGAGATCGCCCACGGTGCCCGACGCGTCGAGGCCCCGCCGACGGGCCGTGACCGAGAACCCCTGGTCCGCCCGGCCGATCTCGAACAGCAGGTAGGAGGCCCGGCGCGACGCGATCGCGCCGTGACCGTCCGCGCGCGCCGAGGCGGAGGGGGCTCCGATGACCGGGACGGTCCGCCCGTCCGGCCCCGCGATCCGGGCGGTGCTGGTGACGTGATTGTGACCGTGCAGGATCAGGTCCGCGCCGGCCCGCCCGATCATCGCGGTGAACGCCGCCGCGTCCTTGAGCTCGCGCCCCGGTGAGGCGCCGCCGGGCTGCGGCGGATGGTGGATCATCACCACACGGAACGGCCGACCGGGCTCGGTGGCCAGGGCGCGGAGCAGGGTCTCGGCCGCGGCGAGCTGCGACGCGCCGAGGCGGCCGGTCGCCACGAAGGGCTTCGTCGGGATCGCGCTGGACAGGCCGACCAGGGCCAGCGGGCCGCGGCGCCGCAGGTACGGGAAGTGGCCCCAGGAGCCCGAATCGTCCCCCGTGTAGCGGCCGCAGGCGGCGAGCAGGCCTTCCAGGGAGCCGCGGACATAGGCGTCGTGGTTGCCCGGCACGAAGCTCACCGCCTCGGGGGATCCGAGGGCTTCCAGGAAGGTGCGGGCGGTCTCCCACTCGCTGGGCAGGCCGATGTTGCACAGGTCGCCCGTGCAGGCGACGTGCGCGGCCCCCTGCGCCTTCAGATCGGTGACCAGGGCCTCCAGCACGGTCATATCGTGGCTGCGCGAGCGCCCCCGCCGCCAGTTGGCGTAGCCGGTGGCGCGCTTGCCGAGGAGCTGGCGGAGGCGCACCGGCCCGAGGGGCCCGACATGCGGATCGCTGAGATGGGCGAGGCGGAAGGTCAACGCCGGTGGTCACCCTCGACACGGGGAAAGGCGCCCCGCATCGCGGGCGCGGCGCGTCCCGTCAAGCGCTTCCGATCAGCATCCCGACCACCAGCACCAGCGCGCCGCCGAGCATGACCTGCAGGGCCGCGCGCCAGAACGGCGTCGCCATGAAGCGCGTGCGGATCGCCGCGATGACCGCGAGCTCCACGATCACCACCAGAACCGCGAGGCTCGTGGCCAGGACGAACGGGTTCGGCCAGCCGGCCGGGAGCGTGTCGGGGATCGCGTAGGGCAGCGTGTGGCCGAGGCCGCCCAGCGTGGTCATCGCCCCGCAGACTAGGCCGCGCAGCCACGGATCGCCGCGGCCGGTGACGGCGCCGTCGTCCGACAGGGCCTCGGTGAACCCCATGCTGATGCCGGCCCCGACCGAGGCTGCGAGCCCCACCAGGAAGGTCGCGCCGTTGTGACCCGTGGCGAAGGCCGCCGCGAAGATCGGCGCGAGGGTCGAGACCGAGCCGTCGATCAGGCCGGCAAGGCCGGGCTGCACGTAGCGCAGCACGAAGGCGCGGCGCGCCTCGGCGTGCAGGTCGGCGGCGCTGTCGAGGGCGGCGGCCATGCGAATCTCCTTCTTTGGATCCATTCCAATCTATAGTCTGGAATTGATCTAAACAAGGCTCGCTGCCGTGTTTTCGCCGCGCCGCGGGAGCATCCGCGGCGTCGGAACGCCCGCCGATCCCGGCGGCCTAACCGTGTGGTTGTGGACGAGGCCGATTGTCTCGTCTCCGGAGCGGGAGCTAGACCATGTGCGGTCGAATTCGATCCGGACCTGATCGGGCGGCGGCACGCCGGCCCGCCCCAAGCGTGACATGAGCCTCGGTAAGCGTCTCCTCCGCCAGCCCCCCGTGCAGCGCCTCCTCGGCCGTCTCGCGGCGACCTATCTGCGGCTCGTGCGCCTCACCAACCGCTTCGAGATCCACGCGGGCGAGGCGTCCGCGGGCGCGGCGGACGGGTGGATCGACGCGCGCACGCCGCTGATCCTCGGCATGTGGCACGGCCAGCACATCATGATGCCGCTCCTGCGCCGACCGGGCGACCGCGTGGCGACGATCATCTCGCGGAACCCGGACGGGAACATCAACACCATCGCGCTGGAGCGCTTCGGCGTCCGCGTGATGCGCGCCTCCGGCGCCCGCGGCCGCGGCCGCGCCACCGATCAGCGCGCCAAGGGCGGCGCGGAGGGCTTGCGGGCGATGCTGCGGGCGCTGAAGGCCGGCGAATCCGTGGCCTTCAGCGCCGACGTGCCGAAGGTTTCCCGCCGGTGCGATGCCGGGATTCTCACCCTCGCGCGCTTCTCCGGCCGGCCGATCGTCCCGGCGGCCGTGGTGACGAGCCGGCACCTGCGCTTCAGTTCGTGGGACCGGGCCTGCCTCGGGCTGCCCTTCGGCCGCGGCGCGATCGTGCTGGGCGACCCGATCTACGTCCCGCGGGACTGCGAGGGCGAGGCGTTCGAGACGCTCCGCCGCTTCGTCGAGGCCGAGATGAACCGGGTCCACGCCCGTGCCTACGCCCTCGTCGGGCGCGCCGACCGGGCGGCGCTCTACCGCGACCAGATCCCCGAGATCGGGCAGGCGCCGGTGGGAGACCTCGCGTGAGGCGCCCCTCCGTGACCCTGCCGCTACAGGCCTACCGGGCCGGCCTGCGCATCGGCGAGCCGGCGCTGACGGGCCTGCTCGCGTGGCGCGCGCAGCGCGGCAAGGAGGATCCGCGCCGGCTCCCGGAGCGGCGGGGCCTGCCGGGCCGGGCCCGGCCGGTCGGGCCGCTCGCCTGGATGCACGGCGCCAGCGTCGGCGAAGCCCTGTCGCTGATCGGGCTCGTCGAGGGCATGATCGCCCGCGGCTTCTCGGTCCTCGTCACCACCGGCACGCGCGCGGCCGCCGAGCTGGTCGGCGTCCGGCTGCCTCCGGGCGCGGTGCATCAGTACATGCCCCTGGACGCGCCGCGCTGGGTCGGACGGTTCCTCGACCACTGGCAGCCGGACCTCGCGGTGATCGCCGAGTCGGAGATCTGGCCGAACACGATCCTGGCGCTCGACGAGCGCGAGATCCCGCTGATCTTGGTCAACGGGCGCATGTCGGAGCGCTCGTTCCGGGGCTGGGAGCGCTGCCCGCGCACCGCGAAGGCGCTCCTGGCGCGGATCGCGATCTGCCTCACGCAGACCCAGGAGGACGGCGAGCGCTTCGCCAAGCTCGGCGCGCCGCGGGTGAGCATCGCCGGCAACCTGAAATTCGACGCCTCGGTGCCGCCGGCCGACGCGCAGCAGCTCTCCTATCTGGGAGCCATGGTGGCCGGCCGGCCGGTCTGGGTCGCGGCGAGCACGCATTCCGGCGAGGAGGCCATGGTCGCCTACGCGCACGCGATGCTGAAGGCGCAGTTCCCCCAGCTCCTGACCATCATCGCCCCGCGCCACCCGGCCCGGGGGGGCGAGGCCGTCGCCTGCGCGAACGCCGTCGGCCTGCGCAGCGCGCTGCGGTCCACCGGCGGGCGGCCCCATCCCTCGATCGAGGTCTACGTCGCCGACACGATCGGCGAGCTGGGCTTGTTCTACCGCCTCTGCCCCCTGGTGTTCCTCGGCGGCTCCCTGGTTCCGCGGGGTGGCCAGAACCCGATCGAGCCACTGCGGCTCGACTCGGCGGTGCTTCACGGGCCGCACACCGAGAATTTCGGCGTCATCTACCAGGCCCTCGACCGCGCCGGCGGCGCCATGCCGGTGCGCGACGGCGTCGAGTTGGCGGCGGTCGCCGCCGAGCTCCTCGGTGACCGGGAGCGCCTCGCCGACATGGCCCGCGCCGGGCAGCGCGCCCTGGAGCCGTTCGAGGGGGCGGTGGCGCGCACGCTCGCGGTCCTCGACCCGTTCGTGGCGCAGATGAAGCTCCAGCGCCTCGACCGCGGCAGCCCCGCGCGCCCGCTCGCGCGGGCCTGATGAGACCGCCGGCCTTCTGGGCCGCGGGGCCGGATCACCCGGCCGCGCGCGCGCTGGCGCCGGTCGGCGCGGCCTACGGGGCGCTCGTGGCGCGGCGGATGGACCGCCCCGGCGCGCGGGCCGGCTGCCCGGTCCTGTGCCTGGGCAACTTCACCCTCGGCGGAGCCGGCAAGACGCCGGCCGCCCTGGCGGTCGCGGGCCTCGTCGCCGAACTCGGCGCCGCGCCGGCCTTCCTGTCGCGCGGCTACGGCGGCCGGCTCGCGGGTCCGGTGCGGGTCGATCCCGCGCACCACGCCGCCGCCGATGTCGGCGACGAGCCGCTGCTCCTCGCCCGCCTCGCGCCCGCGATCGTCGCCCGCGACCGCCCGGCCGGGGCCGCCCTGTGCCGGAGCCTCGGCGCCGACGTCGTCGTGATGGATGACGGCCTCCAGAACCCGAGCCTCGCCAAAGACCTCAGCCTCGCTGTGGTCGACGGCCCCGCCGGCCTCGGCAACGGCCTGCCGTTCCCGGCGGGGCCGCTGCGCGCGCCGCTCGCCCGGCAATGGCCGCATGTCGGCGGCCTGATCGTGATCGGCGACGGGGCCGGGGGCGCCGCGGTCGCCCGGGCCGCCGAGCGGCGCGGCCTGCCGGTCCACAGGGCGCGCCTCGTCCCGGAGACGGACGACTTGGCCGGCCGCCGCTGCCTCGCCTTCGCGGGGATCGGCCGCCCGGAGAAGTTCTTCGCGACCCTGGCCGAGGCGGGGGCGGTGATCGTCGGGACGCGCCCCTACCCCGACCATCATCCCTACCGGGCGCGCGAGCTGGCGGCGCTTTCCGAGGCGGCTCGGCGCCTCGACGCCGCGCTCGTCACCACCGAGAAGGACGCGGTGCGCCTGCCGCCGGCTTTCGCGGCAGGCGTGCGGGTGCTGCGCGTCCGCCTCGCGCTCGACGACGCGGCCGCCCTGCGCCGGCAGATCCGCGGCGCGCTCGGCGCGCCGTGACCGTCAGGGGCGGCCGGTTTCCTTGAGCCGCCTGAGGAGCGCCTCGGGGGAGGCGTAGGCCTCCTGGCGGGCGGCGCTCCAGTAGCGCAGGGCGTCCAGCGGGATCGGCTCTCCGGTCACCGCGCAGCGCACGAAGCTGCCGGGCTTGACCACCCGCATGGTGCCGTCGCCGTACTCGACGACCGCCTCGCCGCTGTTCGCGCGCTCGTAACGACCCAGCACGTCCGCCTCCTGCTCGATGGTGCCTTCTACACGATCCGCGCGCGCCGCGATGCCCGCGGGGCTCAGGTCAGCATCGACGGGGTCTCATCCCGCGCCAGCATGGTCCGGGCCGCGGCCGCGTCGACATGCATCCGCTCGACCAGCGCCTCGGCGCTGGCGAACCGCTCCTCGCCGCGGATGTACCCGACGAACTCCACAGCGATGTCCTGCCCGTAGAGATCGCCGGAGAAGTCGAACAGGTAGGTCTCCAGCAACGGTGCGCCGTCGTCGAAGGTCGGGCGGCGGCCGTAGCTCGCCACGCCGTCGCGGAACGCGCCCGAGGCCAGGCGGACCCGCACCGCGTAGATGCCGTGCGCGAGCCCGCAATCGGGCAGCATCACGTTTGCGGTGGGGAAACCCAGTTGGCGGCCCCGCTTGTCGCCGTGGCGGACCGCGCCGAGGACGAACCAGCGGTAGCCGAGCAGCGCGTTGGCGCGGGCGACGTCGCCGGCTGCGAGGGCCGCGCGGATCGCGCTGGAGGAGACCGGCTCGGTCTCGCCGCCGAGGGCGACCGGCGCCACGATGCGGCAGCTCATCCCCGCCTCCCGGCAGAGGTCGGCCAGGATCGCGGGCGTGCCCTCGCGGCCGCGGCCGAAGTGGAAATCGTGTCCGACGACCACGCCGGACAGGCCCAGCGACCGCTTCAGGAAATCGAGCACGAAGGCGCGGGCGCCGGTCTCCGCCAGAGCCCCGTCGAAGCGGCGCACGATCAGCCCGTCGAGGCCGAGATGCGCGAACACGATCTCCTTGGCGGCGAGGCCGGTCAGCCGGAACATCGGCGCGTCGGGCGTGAAGTAGGCCCGCGGGTGCGGCTCGAAGGTCAGGATCGCGGCCGGCCGGCCGGCCGCGCGGGCGGCGGCGCGCACGCTGTCGACGAGCATCCGGTGCCCGAGATGGACGCCGTCGAAGTTGCCGATCGCCGCCACGGCCCCGGCCAGGGCCGGCGGGACGGGGGCGTCGGCGCGGCAGATCGTGAAGGGTCGCGCGGCCGTGTCGTCGCCTGTGGCCATCGGTTCGGGTCGAGTGCTCGGAAGGGTCGGATAGGGTCGCCTGACATGTCCGCGAGGGGCCCGACGCGGCCGGACCCTGCCGAAAGGCGCCCGGAGGGTCAAGCGAGGCGACGCCGCGCGGGCGGCCATGCGCCGCCCGCGCCGATTAACGGCTTCGCAATGCGCATGCCCTATTTGAAATGCTGTGCAGCGCAGCTAAATTGCAGCGTTAGCGAAGCGTTAATCTATCCGGGAGCCGCCGCGGCTTCCCGCCGGGCAATACGGAGCAGTTGTTCGATGGCTCTCGACCTGAGCATGCCGATCCTCGTTGTCGACGATTACCAGACGATGGTCCGCATTATTCGCAATCTACTGAAGCAGCTCGGCTTCGAGGAGGTCGACGACGCTTCCGACGGGACCGAGGCGCTCGCACGACTGAAGGGTCGCAAGTACGGGCTCGTCATCTCCGACTGGAACATGGAGCCGATGACCGGCTACGAGCTGCTCCGTCACGTGCGCGCCGACGAAAATCTTCGGACGACGCCGTTCATCATGGTGACGGCCGAATCGAAGACCGAGAACGTGATCGCGGCCAAGAAGGCCGGCGTGAACAACTACATCGTCAAGCCCTTCAACGCGGCCACGCTGAAGTCGAAGATCGAGGCGGTCTGCGGCAGCTGACCGGCCTCCCGTCTTCGACCACCGCGCGTCCGGACGGATCGCTCCCGCGCCGCCGGACGCCGAGACGTGGCGTGGCCGGCGAGGACGGCCACAGATCCGAGGAGGAGAGCATGTCGTCAGCCGCCGCACGGCAGACCGATCTGCGGCTTCGCGAGCCGCAGACCGTGATCTCCGAGCTGATCGAGATCGCGGATTACATCGCCCATCTCCGCGAGGAGATCGGGGCGCTGCGCGCGAACGAGATGAGTCGCGACCGGATCCCCATGGCGCACGAGGAGCTCGGCAGCGTCGTGGAGGCGACCGCCGGCGCCACCAACACGATCATGGAGGCGGCCGAGGCGATGCTCGGCCTGCCCGACGGGCCGGGCTACCGCGACGCGGTCGAGGAGCGCATCAACACGATCTTCGAGGCCTGCGCGTTCCAGGACATCACCGGCCAGCGGATCGCCAAGGTGGTCGAATCGCTGCGCCTGTTCGAGCAGCGCCTCGCCCGCTTCGTCGGCGCCGTGAAGGCCCGCGACGCGGCCTCCATGGATCCCGCCGAGCGTGCCCGGCGGACCCGGGCCGAGGACCTCATGCTGAACGGCCCGCAGGCCGTGGACGCCACGCCCTCCCAGGACGACATCGACGCGCTGTTCGCCTGACGCGATCCGGGCCGGCGCGGGACCGGTTGTCTGAGGAAGGATCGCCGGCGCGACGGTCGACTCGGCGCCGGCCTGCCGGCTAGATCGCCTTCCGGACCCGCCGCGTGCGGGGCGGGCGGAGGCCGCGGCAGAGATGACGGCGCAGTTCTGGTCCGAGCTGACCACCGAAGACTTCACCCAACGGGACATGGGTCGCGCGATCGCCGTCCTGCCGGTGGCCGCCGTCGAGCAGCACGGTCCCCACCTCCCCCTCGCGACCGACACCGTGATCGCCGAGGGCTACCTCGCCCGGGTGCGCGACGGCGTGCCGGCGGATCTCGACGTGCTGCTGCTGCCGGTCCAGCCGGTGGGCAAGTCCGACGAGCACGACGCGTTTCCCGGCACGCTCTCCCTGGAGACCGGGACGGCGCTGGCCGCCTGGACGGGCATCGGCGCGGCCGTCCACCGCGCCGGCTGCCGCAAGCTGGTGATCGTCACGAGCCACGGCGGCAACAGCGCGCTCATCGATCTCGTGGCGGGCGAGCTGCGCGCCCGGTTCGGCATGGTCGCGGTCACGACATCCTGGGCGCGGCTCGGCTATCCCGAGGGTCTGTTCCCGGCGGACGAGATCGCCCACGGCATCCACGCCGGCGGCATCGAGACGGCGCTGATGCTGGCCCTGCGGCCGGACCTCGTCCGGACCGACCGGGTCGCGGATTTCCCGCCGCGCACGCTGTCGATGATCCGCGACTTCACCCACCTGCGCGCCGGCCGCCCCGCCGCCTTCGCGTGGAAGGCCGGCGATCTCCAGGCTTCGGGCGCCATGGGCGACGCGCGGCTCGGCACGGCCGAGGCGGGCCGCGCGGCGCTCGACCACGGCGCCCGGGCCTTCGTCGCCCTGCTGCGCGACGTCGACGCCTTCGAACTCGCGCCGCCGGTGTAACCGCCGCCGCGCCGCCGCCGAAGGAGCCGGTACGCCGGGTCCGAACCGCCGGCGTGCGGGAGTTCCGGCCATGCGCCCTGCCCTCTTGATCGCCGCCGCCCTGCTGTGCGGCAGCCTCTACCCGGCCGACGCGGCGGAGCGCCCCGTCGTCGTCGAGCTGTTCACCTCGCAGAGCTGCTCCTCCTGCCCGCCCGCGGAGGCGCTGATCGGCCGCCTCGCCCACGAGCCGGCGGGGGCGCAGGGCGATGTCCTGCCGCTCGCGTTCCACGTCACCTACTGGAACCATCTCGACTGGCGCGATCGCTACGCCCTGCCGGCCGCCACCGCCCGCCAGGAGGCCTACGCGGCCCGTCTCGGCGGACCCACCTACACGCCGCAGGCGGTGATCGACGGGCAGGTCGGGCTGGTCGGCTCCGACGAGGCCGGCCTGCGCGCCGCGATCGCGCGCGCCCGGCAGGCCGGGCCCGGCATTCCCGTGACGCTGGCCCGCGACGGCGAGCAGGTCGTCGCGCAGATCGGTGCCGGGGCCGGCGGCGCCGCGGGCCGCGTCCTCCTGATCGGGTACGATCCGAGCCACACCACCCGCGTGCTGCGCGGCGAGAATGCCGGGCGCACCATCGAGCAGGCCAACATCGTCCGGTCGGTGCGCGACCTCGGGCGCTGGTCCGGCTCCGCCGCGACCTTCGCGTCGGCGCGTCCCGAGGGCGAGACGGCGGCCCTGCTGCTCCAGTCCGAGGACGGGCGGATCCTGGGCGCCGCGCGCCTCGCCGCGTCTCCCACAACGTCGCACGCCGCGACGGTCCGGGAGGCCGTGCGATGATCCTCGCCGTCCCGGGCGGGATGCCCGCGCGCGGCTGGGTGCTGGCGTCGGGATCGGACCGTGGGGTAGACACGCCGCGTGCCGGGGGACGGAACGACGGCGGAGCCCGGATGGCGCTAGAACAGGAACTGGCGACCCTGATGGCGGCGGCCCAGGGCGGCGACGCGGCCGCCTATCGCGCGCTGCTGAAGGCCTGTCTGCCCGTGGTCTCGGCGATCGCGCGTGCGCAGGGCGTGCGCGGCGAGGCGGTGGACGACGTCGTGCAGGACGCGCTGATGACCGTCCACCGGGCTCGGGCGAGCTACGATCCGGCCCGGCCCTTCCTGCCCTGGCTGCGCGCCATCACCCAGCGGCGGGCGATCGACCGGCTGCGCCGCGCCGGGCGGCGCCCGCGGGAGGTCAACGACCCGCTGGCCTACGAGGCGGAGGTCGATCCGGGGCCGGCCCCCGGCCACGGGCTGGAGGCGCGGGACCGGGCCGCCGCCCTGGCCAGGGCGGTGGCGGCCCTGCCCGACGGCCAGCGGCAGGCGGTCGAGCACCTGGGCCTGCGCGAGTTGTCGCTCGACGAGACCGCGGCCCTCACCGGCCGCAGCAAGGGTGCCCTCAAGGTGAACCTGCACCGGGCGCTGAAGGCGCTCCGGGCCAGCCTGACGCAGGAGCGGGAGTGATGCCCGGAGAGGGGAGCAACTGGGCCGGCGGCGACCTGTCCCGCCACGAGCGGCTCGTCGAGGAGCTCGCCGGCGGGCTCGAACCCGTGCGGCCGCTGCCGACCCCGGAGGCACGCGCGGCCCTCTGGCTCGGCGCGACGCTGGTGATCGGCGTGGTCCTCGCCGCCTGGATCGGGACCGGCGGCTTCATGCTGCGCATGCACGTGCCGGATCTGGCCTTCGCGGCTTTGGGCGCGGTGCTGACGGCGATCACGGCCGCCTACGCGGCCTTCGCCACCAGCGTGCCTGGACGGTCCGGCCGCTGGGCGCTGCTGCCGCTGCCGCCCCTCGCCCTCTGGGTCGGGGCGAGCGGCCTGGGCTGCCTGCGCGACTGGATCGCGCCGGGGGCCGACCTGCCCGGCGAGCACGCGATCACGGGCTGCTTCAGCTTCCTGATCTGCGTCTCGGTGCCGCTGTCCCTGCTGATCGTCGTGATGCTGCGGCGCGCCTGCCCGCTGCGGCCGAACCTCACGGCCGCCCTCGGGGGGCTGGCGGTGGCGGCGGCGGCGGCGGCGCTGCTGATGCCGGTCCACCCGCACGACGCCACCGCCACGGACCTGCTGTTCCACGCGGCGGCGGTCGCCATCGTGATCGCGGCGAACGGATTGGCCGGAGGCCGGCTGCTCGGCCGACACGCCGGGGCCGGCTAAGGCGTACCGACCGAGGCTCGCGAACTCGGCCGATCGCTCGAGGGGACGTCTGGTGCGGTCGCTTCACACCGCGCCGGGATCGAGGCCCGGCCAAGCCACGATCCGGTCCGGCAACTCGTCCTCCGAGAACTCCTCCTCGTTGCCGGCGAGCCGGCCGCGGACCGAGATGCCCGCCTCGTGCACGCTCGCGGCCCGGCCGGAGACCAGGGGGTGCCACGGGTATAGCGGCTGCCCGTCGCGCACGAGCCGGTACGCGCAGGTCGGCGGCAGCCAGGCGATCGACCGCACCGCCTCCGGCGTCAGGCGCACGCAGTCGGGCACCCGCTTCTGCCGCCGCGCGTAGTCGCGGCACCGGCAGGTGAGGCCGTCGAGCAGGGTGCACCCGATATCGGTGTGGTGGACCTCGCCAGTATCCTCGTCCTCGAGCTTCATCAGGCAGCACCGGCCGCAGCCGTCGCACAGGCTCTCCCACTCGGACGGGGTCATGGCTTCGAGCGTCTTGGTCCGCCAGAACGGCTCGACCGCCCCGCGGCGCGGCGCCTCGGGCTTGGGCATCGGGAAAGTCTCTCGGATGGGAAGCCGCCTCTCTGCCCGAGGCGCGGCACCGCTGCAAGCGTGGCAGCCGAGTGTCGCCGACGGCCGCCCTGCGATTGCCATGCGACCGGATCGCCCCGTCGTGCGTTACGGCCAAGCTCGTCCGCGGCAAATCACGAGACTGCGCAGAGCCTCGCCGCCGGTTCCGGATCCTGCTATGGACGTCGGATGCCGTGCGGTGGCGCCGGCGCAGGGTTCGTGTCCGCGGCGCGGGCGCCCGACCATCCGCCGCCAGGTTCCGCCGCAGAGGCGCTCGACAAGCCGGGTTCGACATCGTGCGCCTGCCGACGTTCACCGAGATCAAGGTCCGCCTCGAACGCGCCGCCCTCGCCTTCGACGCCTGGGTCAACGCGAGCCTGTACGACGGCGGCCAGTCGACGGGTCAGGCTTACGAGCGCTTCCAGCGCGTCATGAGCCGCTTCGCGGTGCGCGGCTGGAAGCGCGTCGCCCTCGACCTGACGAGCGAGGGAGTGACGATCGGGACCGGCGGCGCCATCCTGATGCTCGCGCTGGCGCAGCCGGCCTTCCAGCTCACCAGCGAGAACTGGCTGAAGCAGCAGGATCTGGCCGTCACCTTCCTCGACCGCTACGGCACCGAGGTCGGGCGGCGCGGCATCAAGCACGACGACTCGCTGAAGCTCGACGACTTTCCCGACATCATGATCAAGGCGCTGGTCTCCACCGAGGACCGGCGCTTCTACGAGCACTGGGGCATCGACCCGATCGGCACGCTGCGGGCGCTGGTGAACAACTCCCGCGGCGGCAGCGGCACGCAGGGCGGGTCCTCGATCACCCAGCAGCTCGCCAAGAACCTGTTCCTGACGAACGAGCGCTCCCTGGAGCGGAAGGTCAACGAGGCGTTCCTGGCCCTGTGGCTCGAGAGCCATCTCACCAAGAACGAGATCCTGAAGCTCTACCTCGACCGCGCCTACATGGGCGGCGGCACCTTCGGCGCGGTGGCGGCGGCGGACTACTATTTCGGCAAGCCGCTCAAGGACATCAGCCTCGCCGAGGCCGCCATGCTGGCGGGCCTGTTCAAGGCGCCGACCAAGTACGCCCCGCACGTCAACCTGCCGGCGGCGCGCGCGCGGGCGGCGGACGTGCTGCACAACATGGTGGAGGCGGGCTTCGTCACCGAGGGCCAGATCCAGACGGCGCTCCGCAACCCGGCGACGCCGGTGATCCGCACCCGCGACATCACCGCCGACTACTACCTCGACTGGGCCTTCGGCGAGATCAAGGCGATGGCCGACGCGGGCAAGCTGCGCAACGACCGCGTGCTGACCGTGAAGACGCCGCTGGACCTCGCGATCCAGAAGCGGGCCGACGAGGCAGTGGCCGACATCCTGCGCAAATCCGGCGACGCCTACGACGTGGACGAGGCCGCCATGGTGATCCTCGATCCCGACGGGGCGCTGCGCGCCATGGTGGGCGGCGCGGATTACGGCGAGAGCCAGTTCAACCGCGCCACCGATGCGCTGCGCCAGCCCGGCTCCTCGTTCAAGCCCTACGTCTACTCGGCCGCGCTCGCCTCCGGGCTGTTCAAGCCCGACACGACGGTGGTCGACAGCCCCGTCTGCATCGGCAACTGGTGCCCGCAGAATTACGGCCGGTCCTATGCCGGCCGGGTGCCGATGTGGCTCGCGGTGGCGAAGTCGATCAACACGATCCCGATCAAGATCTCGATCGCGCTGGGCAAGGCCATGGGCATCTCCCACGAGGCCAAGGCCGCCAAGGCGGGCCGCGCGAAGATCACGGAACTCGCCCACAAGATGGGCATCACCTCGAACCTGATCGATACGGTCTCGATGCCGATCGGCTCGGACGAGGTGACGGTCATCGACCAGGCGGCGGGCTACGCGGTGTTCGCCAACGGCGGCTTCCGCGCCAAGCCCTACGCGGCCATCGAGGTGAAGAACTCGTCCGGCGAGGTGATCTACCGCCACGCCGACGAGGCGCCCGAGCGGGTTCTCTCGCCCCAGGTCGTGGCGGACATGAACTTCATGCTCAACAAGGTGGTCGAGGAGGGCACCGGCAAGCGGGCCCAGCTCGAGGGCGTGAAGGTGGCGGGCAAGTCCGGCACGACGAACGCCTACCGGGACGCGTGGTTCGTCGGCTACACCGGCAATTACGTCGGCGCCGTCTGGTTCGGCAACGACGACCACACCTCGACCAACAAGCTCACCGGCGGCTCCCTCCCGGCCCAGCTCTGGCACGACGTTATGGAGCCGGCCCACCAGGGCATCGAGATCAAGGGCCTGCCCGGCCTGAAGGAGAGCCCGCGCGCCGCCCAGCAGCAGGCCTCCGGCGGCCCGACCGCGCCGACCGATCCGAATGCCAGCGCCTACGGCAAGCTCTCGCGCCGCTCCTTCGAGGTGATCAGCGGCCTCAACGGCCTGTTCCGCACCGTCGAGCGCGCGCCCGGCTCGGCCGCGGACGCGCCTGCCGGCGCCGGAAGCGCGCCGAGGACCGGCCGGAAGCCCGGCGACCGGGCGGCGGCGCCGCCGTCGGGTCAGCTGCGCGAGGTCGCCGAGGGCGCCCGCCCGGTCGGCGGCTTCACCGAGGTGCGGTGAGCGCATGAAGCTCACGATCCCCGAGGCGCTCGGCCGGACCTCCGTGTTCGCCGGCGCCCCACGCAACGGCGCTGCGCGCTTCGTCCTGCGCCTCTGGCGCAAGAGCTCGATCGCCGGCCTCGCCGCCTACACCCTGGCGCTGGGCGCCGTCCTGGGACTCGCCAGCGCCGACTGGGCCACGAGCGGCGGCTACCCGTTCGGCGGCGTGCAGGTCGGAGCCTGGACCGCGTGGCCGCGGGCCGGCGCGGCGAATGCCGATCCCTACACCCGCGCCGTCAACGCGCGCCGCGGCGAGATCCCTCTGGCGGTCGGTGAGGGCCTGCTTCTGACCGCGGCGGTCGACGATTCCGGTCAGGCGCTCGACGCGACCTGCACGTACCGGATCGGCGGCGCGACGCCGCCCGCCCGCGCCTGGACCGTCACGGTCGCCGGGCGCGGCGCGCGCGAACCCGGCCGCGCGCCGCTGCGCGAGGGCTTCACCTCCACGGAAGTGCTGCGCACGGCCGACGGGCGCTTCACGATCACGCTCGCGCCGGATGTCCAGCCGGGCAACTGGCTCCCGAGCCCGCGGGCGAGCGGGCCGGTCCGCCTCGCCCTGCGCCTGTACGATACGCCGGTCGCCGCCAGCGTCGGGTCCCTCGACCGAAGTGCCGTGCCGGCCATCACCCGCGTGGGGTGCGCCCCGTGAGCCTGCGCTTCGTCTACGCCACGCTGATCGGCCTCGTGCTCGCCGGGATCGTCCACATCGCGGCGGTCCTGGCGATCCCCGCCCTGTCGGAGGCCGACGCGGTCTCGCGCGCCCGCACCAGCGAGAACCTGGACCATCCGCAATCGATCTACGCGGTCGCGACCGGCGACGACCCCTCCCCGCCCGAGGCGTGGCTGCCGATCCCGGATCCGGCGGTCGCCGTGGGCGTCTGCGCCTACAACCTCGCGGACGGGCCCATGCGCGTCTCGGCCCGCACCGGTCCGCTGTCGCTCTCGCTCGCCGCGCATGCCCGCCGCGGGGCGTTCTACGCGGTGACCGATCAGGCCGCGGTCCGCGGGGCTCTGGATCTCGTGATCCTGACCCGGGCGCAGTACGACGAGGCGCTGGCCGACGACGACGAGAACGATCCGAGCCGCGACGTGCGCATCGTCGCGCCCGACGCGCGCGGCTTCGTGGTGGTGCGGGTGATCGCCGGTCTCCCGAGCCAGAGGCCCGCCGCCAACGCCGCCGTCCAGGCCGTCTCCTGCACCACCGACACGCCGACGGACGATGCGTCCGCGGGCAAGGACACGCCCGGCAAGGACGCGTCGGGCAAGGATGCGTCGGGCAAGGGAGCGGGACGCTGAGCGAGGACGCCGCACGGGTCCGCGGCGCCGGTCGGCCGGTGCTGAGGCCCCGCGGCCCCGCGTTCTCCCGGATGACGGCGCCGGCCCCGCCGACGCGATGACCGCAGCCGCCGCGACGATGCCGTCCTCGGCCGCCGGGATCACGCGATCCGCCCTCGATCTGATCGGCAACACGCCGCTCGTCGCCCTCGACCGCGTCCATCCCGGTCCGGGCCGCATCCTCGCGAAGACCGAGTTCATGCAGCCCGGCGGCAGCGTCAAGGACCGCGCCGCCCGCGCCATCCTGCTGGCCGCGCGCGCGGACGGCCGCCTCGCCGCGGGGGCGCCCGTGGTGGAGATGACCAGCGGCAACATGGGGGCCGGCCTCGCGGTGGCCTGCGCGGCCCTGGGGCACCCGCTCGTGGTCACGATGTCGGCCGGGAACAGTCTCCAGCGCGTGCGGATGCTCGAGGCGCTCGGTGCCGAGGTCGTGCGGGTGCCGCAGGTGGACGGCGTCCCGGGGCAGGTCACCGGCGCCGACGTGCGGGCGGCCGCGGACGCGGCGGAGCGCGTCGCGACCGAGCGGGGCGGCTTCTACATCGACCAGTTCCATGCGCCGGAGGGCGTGCGCGCGCATCGCGACACGACCGGACCGGAGATCTGGGCGCAATCGTCCGGCCGGGTCGATGCCTGGGTGGCGGCCGTGGGCACGGGCGCGACCTTCCTCGGCGTGGCCGCGGCCCTGCGCGCGCGCAACCCGTCCCTGATCTGCGCCGCGGTCGAGCCGGCGGGCTGTCAGCCCCTCGGCGGATCGCCGGTCACGAAGCACCGGCACCTGATCCAGGGCACCGGCTACGGCAGCGTCCCGCCGCACTGGACGGCCGGCCTGATGGACCTGTCCATCCCGGTGACCGACGCTGCGACCGAGGAGTGGCGGCGGGCCCTGGCGACGCGGGAGGGCCTGCATGTCGGCTACTCGGCGGCGGCCAACGTCGCGGCGACGGTCGCGTTGCTGTCGTCCGGGCGCCTCCCCAGCGACGCGACCGCCGTGACCGTCCTCTGCGACACCGGACTGAAGTACTAGGGCCGGCGGAGTCCGGCCTCCGGCCATCCGCGCGGCACGACCTTCATCCTCGGGCGGCCTCGAGCGCTCAGTACTTGACCACCAGCGGTTCCGCCTGCGCGACCGGTGGGGGCGGCAGCGGAAGCGGCCCGAGGCCGCACCGGGCCGCGGCGTCCGGCGGCAGGAGCGGGTCGAGCAGGTTGCGGCGCGCGGCCAGCATCAGGATGGACCGCTCGGCCGAGACCGATTCCGGCGCCGGCGCGGCCGCGAACAGGTGCTCCAGCGCGAACCGGTAGCGGGCGAGCCGCAGGCCGGCCTCGAAGCGCACCCAGGCGATCAGGCAGCGGTTCTCGGCGACCCGCTGGACGGCATCCCGCACGGCGGCGTCGTCGAGGGTCTTGGCGAAGGGCAGGCTGCGCAGGCGAGCGGCATCCGCGTCGATGACGCGGGCGGCCAGCGCCACGAAGAGCGGGATCAGCCGCGCGTCGGCGGTCGCGTCGTCGCTGAGCTTCCGGTAGCGGGAGACCGGGGAGCGGGACGGCTCCGCCGTCAGGGCCTCGTAATAGGCGCCGACTTCCTCGTAGCGCCACGTCGGCGGGAGCGCGTGGGCGCTGGCGAGGCCGAACACCGTGTCCTGGAAGGCCGCGAAGTTGCTGGCCGGCGCGACGAACCGCCACGCGCGGTCGCGCAGGGTCAGTTCGTCGTCGGTGAGGCCGGAATCGAGCAGGAGGCGCCCGCGATCCCGGGTGCTGAAGCTGCCCGTCGTGTCGATGAGCCCGTTCCAGACCCCCGTGCGCGGCCTGCCGAAATCGCCGCTCTGGGTGCAGGCCGCGAGCAGGGCGAGCGCGGCGCCGGCAGGGGCGAGGCGCAGCGCGGTGCGCGCGCGGTCGGGCTGCCGGCGATCCGGGGCTGACATGGGAGAACCGTCGGTGGTGTCGCGCGGCCGGGCTGACATGCGCGGGGACGTCCTCAGGACGCGAGGCGCTCGTAGCGCACGCCGAGGAACAGGAGGATCTCGCCGCGCCGCTCGCCGGAGCGCGGGATCCGGCAGGTCCGCCGCGCCTCCGCGCCCGGGAACGGGATCAGGGTGGCGGACGGGGCCTGCGCGGCTCTGCGCGCCGGATCGGCGACGGGCTTCGACGAACGGGCTTCGCCGGTCTCCAGCGGCTTGATGAGGGTCATGGTCTCCGGCTCCTGTCGGCGGTCCGAGCATCTGGCCCGGGCCCTTCGGAGGGCGTCGGCAAGGGCTACCGAAACAATCCAGCACGACGTGGTTAACGGAGTCTTTCCGGGCCCCGGCCGGGAATCGCGATGCCGGCGGAAGTTGGCGCGTGAATTGCGTGGGTGTTCGCGCCCATGGCGGGCGTTTCCTCCCTTCGACTTGAGGCCCTGTCCGATCCGGACGGGGCCTTCTTATGTGCGGACGGCCTCGCCGGGCGGCGGCGCTGTGCGACCCGCGCGCCACACCGCGGCGAAGCGTGGCCGCGACGTTGCCGCGCGGAACCCGTCGGGACCCTCGGCGCTTGCCTACCGCCCGGCCCGACCGATATGCCGGGCACGGGCGATGGCGGGACCGCCGTGTCGGCTCTCCGCCCGATCGAGATTGAGGACACCGCTGAATGCGACTGGTTCCGGAACGATCCCTGCGCGCCTTCCGCCGCCGCGGCTTGGCTACTGCGGCGCTGGCGCTGTTCGCGCTGACCGCCGGCCCCGCCTACGCCCAGCGGGAGGATCAGGGCCTGCAGCTCGGCTGCGCGAACGACTATTTCCGCCTCTGCGCGGGCGTCGATCCGAACAGCCAGGACGCGGATCGCTGCATGATGCGCAACCGCAAGCGCCTGTCCCCGGAATGCCGGGCGGCGATCGGCGACTACGACAAGCGCACCGGCAGCAAGTCCCTGTCCGACGATTGAGACGGGACCCGGTCGAGTTGCCCGCCGTTGGCGAGGGGCGTTTGGTATGAGCCTGACCGTCGCGGTCCAGATGGACCCGATCCAGAATATCCGGATCGCGGGTGACACCACCTTCGCCCTGCTGCTGGAGGCCCAGCGGCGGGGGCACGCGCTCGTCTACTACACGCCCGACCGGCTCTCGATGCAGGGCCGGCGCGTGACGGCCCGCGTCGAGCGGCTGACCGTGCAGGACGTCGAGGGCGCACACTTCACCCTGGCGCCGCCGGAGCGGATCGACCTCGCCGAGGCGGACGTGGTGCTGATGCGCCAGGACCCGCCCTTCGACATGGCCTACATCACGGCCACCCACATGCTCGAGCGGATCCATCCGGAGACCCTCGTGGTCAACGATCCCTTCGAGGTGCGCAACGCGCCCGAGAAGCTGTTCGTCCTCGACTTCCCCGAGCTGATGCCGCCGACGCTGATCAGCCGCGACAAGGCGGAGATCGAGGCCTTCCGGCTGGAGCACGGGACCGTGGCGATGAAGCCGCTGCACGGGCACGGCGGCGCGGCCGTGTTCAAGGTCACCGAGAAAGATCCGAATTTCGGCTCGATGTTCGACCTGTTCGCCACGACCTTCCGGGAGGCCTGGGTCGTGCAGCGCTACCTCGACCGGGTCACCGAGGGCGACAAGCGCATCATCCTGGTCGACGGCGTCCCGATGGGGGCGGTCAACCGCGTCCCGGCCGCGAACGACATCCGCTCCAACATGGTGCGCGGCGGCGCCGCCTCCGCCTCCGAGCTCACCGACCGCGAGCACGAGATCTGCGCCACGATCGGCCCGGAACTGGCGCGGCGGGGCCTGATCCTGGTGGGCATCGACGTGATCGACGGGCACCTCACCGAGATCAACGTCACCTCCCCCACCGGCATCCGGGCGATCCAGCGACTCGGGGGCCCCGACCTGTCGGTCGCGGTCTGGGACGCGATCGAGGCCCGGGTCGCGGCCCGCAAGGGCGTCTGACGGGGCGCGCTCAGGTCTCCGCGCGCGGGGTCGCGCTGAGTTCGGCCCAGTCGAATTCCTCCTCCAGCAGGTAGTAGGCGTCGTCGCCGATCCGCCCCTGGCGGCGCAGGGCGAGCACCGCGTCGCGGGCGGCCTCGACGGCGCGCCGCCGCGCGGCATCCGCCGGCAGGCTCTCCGGCGCCAAGCCCTCGTCATGCGCCTCGGCCTCCGCGAGGGCCGCGCGGAACTCGGCGCGCAGGGCGTCGGTCGCCGGCTCGTTCTCGGCGTCGGCGAGGCTCTCCAGGGCGGCCTCGTAGGCCGCCGCGCGGGCCCAACCGGTCTCCCGGCCCACCGGATCATCGTCCTCCAGCCGCAGACGGGCGAGCAGCGGCCGCAGGGTCAGGCCCTGGATAATCAGGGTGCCGAGCACCGTGACGAAGGCGGTGACCACCACGAGATCCCGGTGCGGGAACTCGGCGGGCAGCGCCAGGGCGGCCGCCACGGTGACGATCCCGCGCATGCCCGCCCACGACAGGGCGATCCCCGGGCCCAGCCGCGCCGGGGCGCCGGCCTGCCGGAGGCCGAACCCGCGGATCCCTGTGGTCGGCATCACCCAGGCGAGGCGGGTCAGGACCACGGTGGCGAAGGTCGCGCCCGCGAGGATCAGCGCCTGCCACGCGTCCGCGCCGCTCAACCGGTCCCGGATCGGGTCGATCTGGATGCCGATGAGCACGAAGGCCAGGACGTTGAGGACGAACACCGCCGTGTCCCAGACCGCGTAGGAGATCACCCGGGCGCGGGGCGCGGTGACGCCGGGTGCCCGGCGGGCGACCGTCACCGCGAAGGTCACGATGGTCAGGACCCCCGACAGCTCCAGCCGCTCCGCGGCGAGCCAGATCCCGAAGGCGGCGACGAACTGGAGCACGATCGCGCTCGCCGGATCGGTCACGCGCCGGGTCACGGCCACGAACAGCAGGCCGAGGCAGGGGCCGACGACGAGGCTCGCGACCACGCCCAGGAGGAAGGCCGGCGCCACCTCCGCCGGGTGGAAGGTGCCGGCCATCGCGGCCGTCACGCCGAGTCGGTAGATCAGCAGTGAGGCCGCGTCGTTGAGCAGGCTCTCGCCGCGCAGGATCGTGGCGAGCCGGTGCGGCATCGGCGCGTGCTTGAGCACCGCCAGCGCCGCCACGGCGTCGGGCGGCGCGACCACGGCGCCGAGCACGATGCAGGCGGAGAGCGGCATGTCCGGCACGACGAGCCGCGCCACGACCGCGACCGCGACGGTCGTCACCGCCACGGCCCCGACCGCGAGCCCGAGCACCGCGCGCCAGTTCTCCTTCAGGTCCCGCACCGACGCATCGAACCCGGCATCGAGCAGGACCGGGGCCAGGAACAGGGCGAGCGCCAGTTCGGGATCGAGCCGCAGGTTCGGGACGCCGGGCACGAAGGCGAGGCCGACGCCGCCCAGCGCCAGGAAGGCGGGATACGGCGCACCGAGCCGGCGCGCGACGCCGGCCAGGAGGACGGCGCCGAACAGGACGCCGACGACCCACTCGAAAATCAACATGCTGCTGAAAGAGGCGGAGGCCCGGGAGCGTTCCGGGTGCCGCGGTCGCAGGCCGGCTCAGTACTGCACGGTCGCGCGCAGGCCGAGCACCGCCGCGTTGCGCAGCCGGCGCCCGTCCGGACCGGCGATGCCGGCACCGGGCCGGATGACGTACTGCGCGTCGGGCTGCACCGTGAAGCCCGGCACGACCACCGCCTGATAGGTCGCTTCGATCACCGCCTCGGCGCGGCGGCGCGGCATCGGCATCCCGGTGTAGAGGATCGTGTCCCGGTCGGCCCGCTGGGCGTCGTCGCCGATGCGGGCGTAGGCGAAGCTGAGTCCGATCGTGTCGTCGTCGCGCCCCTCGAACAGGCCCTTGTAGGCGAGGCCGGTATCCACGTAGGCGTCGATCAGGCTCGAACGCATGGGCGACCACGCCGCGCGCACGAAGAAGCCCAGGCCCTCGTCGTCCTTGCCGGATTCCCGGTAGAGGGTCTGGTCGTAGATCGCGTAGACGCCGGCATTGCCACGCACCGGCCGGCCGATCCCGGTGGCGTTCGGGTCGGCCAGCGGCACGCCGGTGATGTCGAAGCGCAGGCTGTCGAACCGGCCGAAATGCTGCCAGCCGCCGAGGGTGATGTCCCCGGGCAATCCCCAGGCGCCGGGCGCGATGTTGTACGCGTAGGTGGCCTCGGCGATGACCAGGGCCGGATCGCGCAGGCGGAAATTCGTGCCCGTCCGGTCGAGGCGCTGCGCCTCCGGATCCCGACCGGGGCGGTTCGCGCCGGCCGGATCGCCGTCGTAGAGGCCGATCTGCAGGGAGAAGCCGTTGCCCGGCACGTACTTGGCCCGGATCGCCGGCGCCGCGAGCGGGTAGGCCGGGCCGCCGCTCGGCAGGTCGAGCCCGGTGATGGCCGGCCAGCCGAAGGTCGAGTTCACGAACAGGGTCGCGGTCTGGCTGACGAAGAACTCGGTATCGGCGGCCTGCTGGCCGATCCGGATCCCGAGCTTTCCGTCCATCAGGCTCTGGTCGAGCCAGAGAACGTAGAGCCGCGTCGACGGCAGCGCCTCGATGACACTCGTCGTGAGCAGGTTGCCGACGTAGTAGCGCGACAGGCCGGTGCCGTGGATGAAGTAGGCGTTGGCGTGGACCGTCGCGCCCTGCCAGCCCGCGAGCCGGTCGAGGTCGAGGTTGAGGCGCAGGTTGAGGCGGTCCTCGACGATCGCGCCCTGCCGCAGGCCGCCGACCGGGTTGCCGAGCACGTCGACGATGTAGGTCAGGCTGTACTCGATGCCCCGCTCCTTCAGGACCGGGCGGATTCCCAGCGGATCGCCGAGCGGGCCGAGCGAGGGTTCGACCGAGCGGACGTAGCCGCCGGAGGCTTGGCTGGTGGTCTCCGGCTGGGAGACCGAGACGCGCGGATCGGCGCCCGCGCCCTCGAAGACCGAGGGCACGTGCTGCTGGGCCGCGGCGGGCACGGCCGACAGGGCCAGGGCAAACAGGGCTATGAGCTTCCGGACCATGGGCCGCTTGTCGGCGACAGTGCGGGCCACAGGATAGCACGGCGTGCTGGTCGAGCACGCTCGACCTTTGCAGGAGCCGCGCGCTCGCCTAACCGTGCGGCCGGTACACCACAGGACCGTCGATGCCCGAGACCCCCGTCTTCTCGTCCGCCGCCGTCGCCGCGCCCCACAGCCTCGCCGCCCAGGCGGGGCAGACCGTCCTGGCGCAGGGCGGCAACGCCATCGAGGCGATGGTGGCAATGGCCGCCTCCATCGCGGTGGTCTACCCGCACATGAACGGCATCGGCGGCGACGGCTTCTGGCTCGTGCGCGAGCGCGGCGGGCGGGTGCGCGGCATCGAGGCCTGCGGTCCGGCCGGGCGCCTCGCCACGATCCCGCGCTACCGCGAGAAGGGCTACGACGCGATCCCCGCCCGCGGCCCCGACGCGATGGTGACGGTCGCGGGCGCGGTGGGCGGTTGGCGCCTCGCCCTGGAGCTGGCGCGGGCGCTGGGCGGCCGCCTCCCGCTGGAGACCCTGCTGGCCGACGCGATCGCGCAGGCGCGGGCCGGCGTCCCGGTCTCCCCGTCGGAGGCGCGCTACGTGCCCCAGGAACTCGACACCCTCCACGACGCCCCGAACTTCGCGCGGACGTTCCTGAAGGACGGCAAGCCGTTCCCGGCCGGCGAGACCCGGAGCCTCCCGCTGCTCGCCGCCACCCTGGAGCAGCTCGCCCATGCGGGCCTCGGCGACTTCTACCGCGGCGATATCGGCCGGGAGATCGCCGCCGACCTGGAGCGCCTCGGCGCGCCGGTCACCCGGGCGGATCTGGAATCCTTCGCGGCGGTCGAGCGGGCGCCCCTGTCAATCCGCCGCCGCGACGCGACACTCTACAACTTCCCGCCGCCGACCCAGGGGCTCGCGGCGCTCCTGATCCTCGGGATCTTCGACCGTCTCAACGTCGCCGAGCCCGAGACCACCGCCCATTACCACGGGCTGATCGAGGCGACGAAGCGGGCCTTCGCGATCCGCGACCGGGTGGTCACCGATTTCGCCCGCCTGCGGCACGATCCCGCCGCGTTCCTGTCCCCGGACCGGCTCGCCCGCGAGGCCGCGCTCGTCGACATGGGCCGCGCCGCCCGGGTGCCCCTGCCCGATCCCGGTCACGGCGACACGGTCTGGATGGGCGCCATCGACAAGGACGGCCTCGCCGTCTCCTACATCCAGTCGGTCTACTGGGAGTACGGCTCCGGCACGGTCCTGCCCGCCACCGGCATCTGCTGGCAGAACCGGGGCATGTCGTTCTCCCTCGACCCGAAGGCCGTGAATCCCCTGGAGCCGGGCCGGCGCCCCTTCCACACGCTGATCCCGGCGCTCGCCGCCTTCGACGACGGGCGGGTGATGAGCTACGGCAGCATGGGCGGCGACGGGCAGCCGCAGTTCCAGGCCCAGATCTTCACCCGCTACGCCGATTACGGGATGTCGGTGGCGGACGCGGTCGACGCGCCGCGCCTGCTCTACGGGCGCACCTGGGGCGCGCCCTCCCTCAGCGTGAAGGTGGAGGATCGGTTCGATCCGGCCTGCATCGCGGCCCTCGGCCGACTCGGCCACGAGATCGAGGAACTCGGCGGCTCCTACATCGACTCGCTCGGCCATGCCGGCATGCTGGTCCGCCATCCCCGGAACGGGCGGATCGAGGCGACCCACGACCCGCGCTCGGACGGCGGCGCGCTGGGGCTCTGAGACCGTTTCCGATCGACCCTTCGGCGGCCGTCGCGCCGTTCGTCATCACGCGCACAGCGCAGTGACCCAGGGCAGCGGGACGCCCCGGATCGTCGCGCGGGCTGGATCGCTTCGCTCCGCTCGCGAAGACGGTGAGAGCGAGCAGCGGCGCGGAACCTATCCCGCCTGGACGAGCCAGCAGGCGGCGCGCAGGCGCACGGCGCCGCCCGCCGCGTGCCGCCGGAGGGCCTCCGCCACGGCCGCCTCGGCGCGCGCCCGGAGATCCGGCGCGGCCTCGCGGACGAGATGGGAGCTCGGCCCGAGGTTCAGGGCGATGTGGGTGGCCGCCGCGACCGCCGCCGCGTCGGTCTCGCCCTGCCCGAGGACGATGTCCCGGTCGAGGGCATCGCAGGTGACGGCGTCGAACCCGGCCCCGCGCAGGAGCGCGACGAGCGGGTCGGCGTCGGCGAAGCGGAACGGACCCGGCGTGTCGGGCTGCGGCGGCGGCGGCACCTCCGGCAGGAGCGGCAGCACCGCGTCGCGCGGCACGCCGACCCACAGGTTCTCGGCGAGGGGCCGCCAGCACAGGAAGGTCATCCGGCCGCCCGGCCGAAGCATCCGGCGCACGTTGGCGAAGGCGCGGGCAGAATCCGCGAAGAACATCACGCCGAACCGCGACACGACGTGGTCGAACCGGCCGAGATCGGCCGTCTCGACATCGGCCTCGACGAACCGGAGCGACGCGCTCCCGGGGGGCTCCGCCTCGGCGCGCTCCCGCCCCACGGCGAGGAGCGGCGCCGAGATGTCGGCGCCCGTCACGCTCCCGGCGGGCCCGACCCGGCGCGCGGCCTTCAGGGTCGTGGCGCCCGCGCCGCAGCCGATGTCGAGCACCGTCTCGCCCGGGGCGAGCCCCGCGCGGGCGAAGAGCGCCTCCGTCAGCGGGACGAACATCGCGTCGAGGACGGCCTGATTGCGCGCCCAGCGCGTCCCGACCTCGCCGTTCCAGTACTCGGCCTGGGTGATGCCGCCCGCCATGGTGCGCTCCGTCAGGCGGTCGTCGCGGCGACCGACAGTTCCGGCTTGTGGTTGAGGGTCTGGAACACGACGCAGTAGCGCTCGGTCAGCTTCAGGAGCTGCGCGAGCTTGTCCTCCGGCGCGTCGGTGTCGAGCTCGAAGAACAGGCGGATGTTGCGGAAGCCCACCGGCGCCTCCTTGTCGACCCCGAGGGTGCCGCGGAAATCGAGGTCGCCCTCGGCGCTGACCGTGCCGGCGCGCAGCGGGATCTCCAGGGCGGTCGCCACCGCCTTGAGCGTCACGCCCGCGCAGGCGACCAGCGCCTCCAGCAGCATGTCGCCCGAGCACAGCTCCGCGCCCGAGCCGCCCGTGGCCGGGTGCAGCCCGGCCTCCGCGATGGCGCGGCCCGTCTCGACCTTGCAGGCGATCTTGGTGTCGTCCAGCGTGCCCCTGGCCTTCAAGGTGATGACCGCCGCGTCCGGCGCGGTGCGGTACTTGTCCTTGATCGGAGCCTGGAGGGCTCGCAGCGCGGTGGCGTCCATGGCGTCGTCCTCTCGATGATGTCGCCCGACCTCGGGCGGCCGGATCGGGTTCTCGGTGCGCGAAACGCCTTAGCAGGTTGTCGCGACGCCCTCACCGTCTTTGCGAGCGCAGCGAAGCAATCCAGCGTGGCGCCACGATCCCAGGGGTCGTGCCGCCCTGCCCAGCTTCGCTGCGCTCGCAGAGACGAAGGGTGTCCGCAGCCGCGTGTTGGGCCCGCAGATATGAGAATCGGCGCGATCACCGAGATGCGCCCGCGCTCAACCGATCAGGGCGGCCACGGCCTCCGCGAGGGCGTCGACCTGGGCCTCGTCGTGGGCGGCCGAGAAGGCGACCCGCAGCCGCGCGGTGCCGGCCGGCACGGTCGGCGGGCGGATCGCCACCACGAGGTAGCCCTGCGCCTCCAACGCCGCCGAGATGTCGAGCGCCGCCTGCGCCTCGCCGACCAGGACCGGCACGACCGCGCTCTCGGCATCCGGCAGGCCCAGGCGGGCGGTGAAGCGCCGGGCGAGGGCGAGCGGACGGGCCCGGCGCTCGGGCTCCGCCTCCAGGATCGCCAGCGCCTCCAGGGCCGCGGCGGCCGAGGCCGGTGGCAGGCCGGTGGTGTAGACGAAGCTGCGGGCACGGCTCGTCATCAGGTCGATGACCGGGCGCGAGGCGCAGAGATAGCCGCCGTACGAGCCGAGCGCCTTCGAAAGGGTGCCCATCTCCAGGGGCGCCCGCGGTCCGTCCTCGACCACGCCGATGCCGTGGGCGTCGTCCACCAGCGTCCAGGCGTCGAAGGATTCGGCGATGCCCAGGATGTCGCCGAGAGGCGCCCGGTCGCCGTCCATGCTGAACACGCGCTCGGTCAGCACGAGGGCGCGCCCGTGGTGCGGCCGGTGCTCGGCGAGCCGCGCCGCGAGGTCGCCGGGATCGTTGTGGCGGAAGGTCAGGACCCGCGCGCCCGAGAGCCGCGCGCCCGCCCACATGCAGGCGTGGGACAGCTCGTCGAGCAGGACGAGGTCGCCCCGCCCGGCGAGCGCCGGGGTGATGCCGAGATTGGCGAGGTAGCCGCTGCCGAAGACCAGGGCGGCCTCCGTGCCCTTGTGGCGCGCGAGGCCGGTTTCCAGGGCGCCGAGATAGGGGTGGTCGCCGGTCACGAGCCGCGACCCGCCCGCCCCCGCGCCGTGGCTCGCGACCGCGGCCTGGGCCGCCGCGATCACCCGCGGGTGATGCGAGAGGCCGAGATAGTCGTTGCACGAGAAGGAGACGAGCGCCCGTCCCCGCCGCGCCGCCGCGGCGCCGGCGCCGCGCTCCGTCGGCACCAGCTTGCGGCGCAGGCTGCCGGCCTCGAGGGCGTCGAGTTTCCCGGTGGCGAAGGCGTCGAGGCTGTCCATGGAGACGGGGATGGGCGGTGCCGCGCGGACAATGTCAAGCGGCGGGTGCCGGTCCTTGACCCCCGTCCGAGGCCACATCATGCCAGGCGCATGACCCTCGCAACGCCCGCAGGCCATCTCTGGCGGCCCTACACGCAGATGCGCCGCGCGGCGCCGCCCCTGGAGGCGGTCGCGACCCAGGGCACCCGCATCCGCCTCGCCGACGGGCGCGAGCTCGTGGACGGCATCGCCTCCTGGTGGACCGCGGTGCACGGCTACAATCACCCGCACATAGCGGGCGCGGTGGCCGACCAGCTCGCGCGCATGCCCCACGTGATGTTCGGCGGCCTCACCCACGCGCCGGCGGAAGCCCTGGCCCGGCGGCTCGCCGCCCTGCTGCCGGGCGATCTCGACCACGTCTTCCTCAGCGATTCGGGCTCGGTCGCCGTGGAGGTCGCGCTCAAGATGGCGGCGCAGATGTGGATCAACCGCGGCGTGAGCGGGCGGACGAAGGTCCTCGCGTTCCGCGGCGGCTACCACGGCGACACGATGGGGGCGATGTCGGTCTGCGACCCCGAGGAGGGCATGCACCGCCGCTTCGGGGCCTACCTGCCGGGCCAGATTTTCTGCGACCTGCCGCGCAGCGGGGCCGAGACCGCGGCGCTCGACGCGGCCCTGGCGGCCCATCGCGACACCCTGGCGGCGGTGATCGTCGAGCCGCTGGTGCAGGGGGCCGGCGGGATGCGGACCCACCCGCCGGAGGTGCTGGCGACGGTCGCCGGGCTGGCGTGCCGCCACGGGCTGCCGCTCATCGCCGACGAGATCTTCACCGGCTTCGGGCGCACCGGCAGCCTGTTCGCCAGCGAGCAGGCGGGGATCGTGCCCGACATCCTGTGCCTGTCGAAGGCGCTCACGGGCGGCACGATGGCGCTCGCCGCCACGATCGCCCGCACGGAGGTGTTCGCGGCGTTCTGGTCCGAGGATCCGGCGGCGGCGCTGATGCACGGCCCGACCTTCATGGCCAACCCCCTCGCCTGCGCGGCGGCCAATGCCAGCCTCGACCTGTTCGAGACCGAGCCGCGCCTGTCCCAGGCCCGCGCCATCGCGGAGCGCCTCGCCGCGGGGCTGGAGCCTCTGCGGCGGGTGCCCGGCGTGGCGGATGTCCGGGTCCTCGGAGCCATCGGCGCGGTCCAGTTCGCGCGGGCGCCCGATCTGGCCGTCCTGAAGGCGGAACTGCTCGCCCGCGGCGTCTGGGTGCGGCCCTTCGGCGACATCGTCTACCTCACCCCCGCGCTCACGATCGGCGCGGCGGATCTCGACCGGCTCATCGAGGCCGTCGCCGGGGTGGTGACCGAGCTGGCGCCGGCATCGACATGAGGCCCGCGCGTTCCACTTTCCCGTGACGAGCCCCCGTGCCGGCCTGCAACCCGGGACCGTTTCTGCCGTTGGGCCTACGGCTGGAGATGCGTGCGGCGGCCCGCGCGGCCGGGTGCTGCCGAAGGGAGTACACAGTGGCGAGCGAGCAGACGGGTTCGAGCGGCGATCGGCCGGTAATCCTCCTCGTCGAGGACGAGGCGCTGACGATCATGGACCTCGGGGACGTGTTGGAGGAAGGCGGCTACGACACCGTCCAGTGCGCCTCGGCCGAGCGGGCGCTCAGCATCCTGCAGGCGCGCCCGGACATCTGCGGGCTGGTCACGGACGTGCAGCTCTCGGGCAAGACCGACGGCTTCGACCTCGCGAGCTCCGTGGCCGAGGCGCGGCCGCAACTGCCGATCCTGATCGTGTCCGGGCGCGCGGCCCCGGACCCGGCCCGCATGCCCGAGCATGCCGAGTTCATCGCCCGTCCCTGCACCGGCGAGGACATCCTGGACCGTCTCCAGCGTCTCATGCACTGCTGAGCGGGCCTCCGCGCCAGCCCCGTCATCGCACCGTCACCGGTCGGCGCCACAGGGACCTGGGCGGCCGCTTGATGGGGGTGGACGGTGCAGATTCAGGATCGTCCGGCGGCCGCCGGCTCTAATTCGGGCGCTCCGGTGGGCGACAAGCAGAAGCGCGATCATCAGGACGAGGCCGCGTTGCTCGGCCTCCCGTCCAAGAAGCTGAGGCCACCCGGCGTGCGCAGCGTCGGCTGGGCGCTGGTGCAGGCGGCGCGCCTGCACCGGGCACGGACCGGCGACCGTCTGGCCAAGCTCGGCCTGTTCGCCGGCCAGGAGCAGGTGGTGCAGGCGCTCGCCGCGGCCGGCACGATGACGATGGGCGATCTCGCCGCCCTGCTGCGCGTCCGGCCGCCCACCGCCTCCAAGACCGTCACGCGGCTCGCGGCCCTCGGCATCGTCGAGCGCCGGGCCGAATCGGGCGATGGCCGCGTGGTGCGGGTCCAGCTCACGGAGACCGGCAGGGCCAAGGCCGAGGCCATCGAGCGGATCCAGGAGGAGGTCGAGGCCGAGTTGCTCGACCACCTCGACAAGACCGACCGCCGCCGCCTCCGGAAGCTCCTGCGGAAGGCGGCCCGCGGCCTCGCGGAGGCGGCCGGCGCATCCGGTCAGACGACCGAGGCGGATGCCGAGATCGAGGCCGAGGACGAGGCGGAAGCGTTGGCGACCTGACCGTCGCCCTCAGGCCGCGCGGCGCCAGGCCGGGAACGGGTCCGGCAGGCTGCGATAGGGCGCGGGATCGAACGGCGCCCGGTCCGCGCCGGTCTCGAGCAGGCAGGCGTCCAGCGCTGCCGTGAGCGCCGCGGCGTCCATGCCGGTGCCGATGAAGACCAGCTCCTGGCGCCGGTCGCCCCAGACCTCGCTCCAGACGTCCCGGAGCCGCGCCTGGAACTCGGGCGCCTCCGGCCAGCGCCGCCGCGGCACGGCCGACCACCAGAACCCCATCGCCGAGACCCGGGCCACAGCGCCCGCCAGGGAGAACTCGCCGACCCAGTCCGGCCGGGTCGCGAGCCAGAAATGGCCCTTCGCGCGGATCAGACCCGGCCACGTGGCGTTGACGAAGGCGTTGAAGCGCTCCGGGTCGAAGGGCCGCCGGGCTCGGTAGACGAAGGAGGCGATGCCGTACTCCTCGGTCTCCGGCACGTGCGCGTGGGCGCCGTAGAGCTCCTTGAACCAGAGCGGGTGCTGCTGCGCCTTCTCCTCGTCGAAGAGGCCGGTGTCGAGGATCTCGGCGAGCGGCGCGCGCCCGTGATCGGTCTCGAGGATGCGGGCATCGGCGTTCAGGCCGCGCACGACGGAGCGCACCAGCGCGAGGTGCTCGGCCGGCACGTCGCGCGCCTTGTTGATGACCACCACGTCGGCGAACTCGATCTGCTCCACGAGCAGGTCCACGAGCGTGCGCGTGTCCTCGGCGCCCGCCGTCTCGCCGCGCTCGCGCAGGAAGGCCGCCGAGCCGTAATCCTTCAGCAGGTTCACGGCGTCGACCACCGTGACCATCGTGTCGAGCCGGGCGAGATCCGACAGGGAGCGGCCGGCCTCGTCGCGGAACGAGAAGGTCGAGGCGACCGGCAGCGGCTCGGCGATGCCGGTCCCCTCGATCAGCAGGTAGTCGAACCGCCCCGTCTCCGACAGCCGCCGGACCTCGGCGAGCAGGTCGTCGCGCAGGGTGCAGCAGATGCAGCCGTTGGTCATCTCGACGAGCGTCTCGTCGGTCCGGGACAGGTCGGCGCCCCCGGCGCGGACCAGATCCGCGTCGATGTTCACCTCGCTCATGTCGTTGACGATCACCGCGACGCGGCGGCCGTCGCGATTGGTGAGCACGTGATTGAGAAGTGTCGTCTTCCCGGCCCCGAGGAAGCCGGACAGGACGGTGACGGGAAGGCGGGTGTCGCGCTGAGTCATGACGCGATCAAAATGTTATAACGTTTCAAAGTCAATCGGCGTCTTGAGCTTGTGCGGACGCGCCGCCCGGATCGCTGTTGCAACGATGTAACGTTTCTCGGCCGTGTCCGACACCGGCGGGATTAACGCTTGCACCGGACCGAGGCACCGCAACAATGAAACGATATAACACTGTGTGAGTCTCGATGCTTCCCTCGCGCCGCTTCGGCTTCCTCGCCAGCACGGTCCTGTCCTCGACCGTCTGCGCCGGCCTCCTCACGCCCTCCGCCGCGCGGGCGCAGCAGGCCGTCGCCCTCGACGAGATCAGCGTCACCAGCCCGAGCCCGATCCAGCCGTCGCGCGGCGCGGTCGCGGCGGATGCGGCGGTGCCGATCGGCGTCCTGCCGGTGGCGACCAACACGTTCTCACCGGTGACGGTGGTGACTCAGGACCAGATCGCGCGCGACCAGCCCCGGACCCTGGGCGACGCCCTGTTCGACCGTCCGGGCATCTCGGGCACGACCTACGCGCCGGGTGCGGCTTCGCGGCCGATCATCCGCGGCCTCGACAATGCCCGGGTGCGGATCCAGGAGAACGGCATCGTCAACGGCGGCGTCTCCGACCTCGGCGAGGATCACGCCGTGCCGGTGAACCCGCTGGTCTCCGACCGGATCGAGGTGATCCGCGGTCCCGCGACCCTGCGCTACGGCTCGGGGGCCATCGGCGGCGTCGTCTCGGCCGACAACAACCGGGTCCCGACCTTCATCCCGGCGAACGGGGTGCAGGGGCAGGTCACCAGCGGCTTCTCCAGCGTGGATAACGGCCGGCTCGGGGCCGCCACGGTGGACGCCGGCGGCGACGGCATCGCGGTCCACGCCGACGGCTTCAAGACCGCCAACGACAGCTACGCGATCCCCGGCGGGATCCAGCGCAACTCGTACAACGAGTCGCAGGGCGGCGCGGTCGGCATCTCGGCGATCGGCGACCGCGGCTTCGTGGGCATCTCCTTCAGCCACTACGACGCGGTCTACGCGATCCCCGGCGGCGTTGCCGAGCAGGACCGGACCCGCCTGACCCCGAACCAGGACCGGGTCCTGTCGCGGGGCGAGTACCGTCCGCTCGACGGGCCCTTCGAGGTGATCCGCTACTGGGCGGGCTACTCGGTCTACCGCCACAACGAGGTCGGGATCGGCGACGACGGGATCGAGGGCGTCCAGGCGATCTTCAAGAGCCGCGAGGCCGAGGGACGCCTGGAACTCCAGCACGTCCCGGTCATCACCGAGTTCGGCAGGCTCACCGGCGCTCTGGGCTTCCAGTCGGACCGGCGCGTGATCAACACGCAGCTCGAATCGTTCCTGCCGAAGACGGAGTCGCGCGCGAACGCGGTCTACCTCTTCGAGGAGCTGGAACTGCGCCCGGGCACGCGGCTGCAGGCGGCCGGGCGCTACGAGGTCGACCGGCTCTCGAGCACGGCGGCGCAGTTCCCCGCCGACTACGTGCCGGTCGACGGACAGGAGCCGTTCCAGTACGCGCGCACCCGGCGCTTCGCCCCGAAGAGCGCCAGCATCGGCGCCCTGCAGGACCTGCCCTACGGCTTCGTGGCGAGCCTCACCGGCTCCTACGTCGAGCGCGGGCCCACGGGCTATGAGCTGTTCTCGCAGGGCCCGCACGACGCCACCGCGACCTTCGAGATCGGCAACCCGAACCTCAAGAAGGAGCGAGCCCGGACCGTCGAGGCCAGCATCCGGCGGGCCGAGGGGCCGTTCCGCCTGGACGCCACCGGCTACTTCACCCGCTACACCGGCTTCATCTACCGGAACTACACGGGTCTGACCTGCGACGACGACTTCGCCTCCTGCGGCGTCGGCACCGACAACCGGCAGATCGTCTACCAGCAGCAGAACGCGACCTTCTACGGCGCCGAGATCATCGGCCAGTACGACCTCGTGCCGGTGGGCAACGGCTTCGCCGGCGTCGAGGCGCAGTTCGACTTCGTCCGCGCCCAGTTCGACAACGGCGCGAACGTGCCGCGCATCCCGCCCTACCGGCTCGGCGGCGGCGTCTACCTGCGGGCCGACGGGTGGTTCGCGCGGGTGAACCTGCTCCACGCCTTCAGCCACGACGCCACGGCCGTGTACGAGACGCCGACCCCCGGCTACGACGACCTGCGCGCCGAACTGAGCTACACCAAGGCCGTCGATCCTGCGGTCTACGGGGCAAGCGCGATCACCCTCGGCCTCCAGGGCCGCAACCTCCTGAACGACGATATCCGCAACTCGACCTCGTTCAAGAAGGACGAGATCCTGCTGCCGGGGCGGAACGTGCGGCTGTTCCTGACGGCGCGCTTCTAGGGTCGGACATCAGGCCGCGTGATCGTGATGATGCTCGAGAGGGATGGATCATCGCCGGTCCGCTTCCGGACGGCGCTGTTTGGCCGGGCGCCGCTGCTCCGCCCCTTGCCCCCCGTCTACCTGTTGTGAAGGTAGATTATATACAATAAACGCCGGGGTTCCCGATCTTCGCCACCGGGTGGCGACAGGGGTGCCCAGGCGGCGGATGCAACCGTTTTTCTCGACAGATGGGATTCATCCCAGAAACGCGGTCCGCCAATGGCGGGAACTGGTCTGCGAGCGGCTCGTGCCTGCCGAGATCGAGACGCCGGACGGTCTCCCGTTCCAGGGACGGCTGGACGTGACGTGTATCGGCGCGATGCCGATCTCGCATTTCTGGCACACAACCGTGCGGACCAGAATCACGGACGCCGAAGCGCGACGCCGCGGGAACCCCGATCGGGTTTTCGTGCTCCTGAAGCTGTCCGGACGGGATACAATCCAGCAGCTTGACCGGGAGGCGAAGACCAAGCCTGGCGACCTCATCTTGCTCGACTCGAGTTCATCCGTGATGGAGGCGGAGACCGGCGACTCCTTGGTTATCGATCTGCCGCGCCAGCGTTTCGAGACCGTTCTGGGCCCGTCCCGGCTCTACACCGCGCTCACGGCCGCAGCGGACCTCGCCTCGACGACCCTGACGGGCTCGTACCTTCAGGAACTCGTCCGGGTCAGCGATCGCCTCACTCCTGACGCGGCCGAGCGCATGGCATCGATCGGCGTCGACCTGATCGTGGCGAGCCTCGCCGAACGGATGGCGCAGGAGGCGCCGCGTTCCATCCACGGCAACGTCACGGTCCAGCGCGCCAAGGCCTATATCGAGGCCCATCTGGGCGATCCGAACCTGGACCCGCCCCGGCTCGCCGCCGCGATGGGCGTGTCGTTGCGGCGGCTGCAGGAGCTGTTTCATGAGCGCGGCCGGCACATCTCCGACTACATCTGGGGACGCCGACTGGAGGTGGCCGCCAAGCGCCTGACCGACCCGGCCTGCGCCACCCTGTCGATCGGCCTGTTGGCTTATGGCTGCGGCTTCAGCAGCCAGGCGCATTTCGCGCGCCGCTTCAAGGATCGCTACGACGTGAGCCCCCGTGAATACCGACAGGCGCACAGGCCGGACGTGGAGGTATTTGCGTCCGCCTCCGGTCTGTCGTCCTGATGCGCAGCACGACCGGATCGGAAGCCACCGCCGGGCCGATCTCGACCGCTCGACAGCACACGCTGAAACCGACCTCAGGCGGACAGCGTCCGACGCAGCCTGCGCCAGCCCGCCACGATCCCGGTGACCGCGATGCCCGCCGCCAGGAGATTCAGGACCCACTGGGCCGTATCGTGCAGGGGGCGGTTGCCGGTGAGCCCCGGCAGGTCGAGCCGGTGCGCGGCGTCGAACAGCCAGCGGTTGATCCGGCCCGAGCGGTCCAGGCGCTGGAGGATCGTGCCGTCCCGGGGATCGACGTGGAGCCACGTGGCGGCCGCGTCGCCGAAGCGCAGGCGCAGCACCGGAAGCGGCCGTGGGTCGGCCCCGTGGGGATACCAGTAGGCGTCGTAGGCGTATAGCGGGCGGATCGACCGGAGGGGACCGTCCGCGAAACCGTCTGCCGCGGCCGTCGCGATGCTGCGCGCGTCGAGGGCGGTCGCGCCGTCCGCTGCGACCGTCCGGATGCCGTCCGCCGTCTCGGTGACGATCCACCAGCGTCCGCCAATGGCGGCGAAGCGCAGGGTGCGCGTATCCGGCACGGCGCCATCGCGGAGCCGGTGCGGATCGAGGCCGAGCGCCGGCGGGGTTCCGGGATAGGCGGCGCGCAACGCTACCGGCGGGCTGGTCGCGCTGAACCAGCGGTTCGGGTTCATGGAGATCCAGCCGCTGACGATGAACGTGCTCAAGCCGAGGCCCCCCGCGAGGCCGAGCAGGTGGTGCCAGCGCGCCAGCCCGCGATAGGGCGTGACCGCCCCGGCCGCGTAGCGCCGCCGAAGGCGCAGGCGCCAGATCCCGATCGCGCCTCCACTCAGCGCGCCGAGGGCTGCGAAACCGGAGAGCCACAACAGGATCGTCCGCCACAGCTCCGGCCGGGCCCGCAGCGGCGTGAGGTAGATCCAGTGCGCCACCGAACCCACCCAGTTCCAGCCCCGCTCGAAGCGTGTCGTGTCGAGGGCGATCTCGCCGGTCACCGCAGACACGTAGAGCTCGGTCCCCGCGGCGTCGCCGAGGGCCACCTTCAGGAAGGGCCGGAGCGGGTCGTAGCGGGCCGTGACGGTCCACTGGTCGCGCGCGACCTGCTCGGCCTGCGCAGCCGGAGCACCACCGGCCGCGACACGCAGCGCGTCTGCGGGTGTCAGCGGACCGAGCCGCGCGCCGGTCCGTGCCGAGACCGTCACCTGGGTGCCGTCGTGGCCGGCGATCCGGTAGACCGGCTCGTCGCCTCGCATCTCCAGGCCGAAGGCGGCCGGCACGCCGGCGAGCCCGCCGGCCCGCAGCGCCGCGTCCGGCGCGACCGCGACCTGATCCCAGGCGATCGGGGCGAGCCGCGACAGCCGCTCGGCCTCGGTGAGCGCCGGGAACGGCACGTAGAGCATCACCAGCCCGGAGCCGATCCACAGCGCGAAGAACAGCCCCGCGGCGATCCCGGCCCAGCGGTGGAACAGGAGCAGCCAGCGCCGTCCCGCCTTGCCGAGCCGGCGCGGCAGGCTCACCACGTCACCGTGTAGGCGACCTCGACCGAGCGCGGGCGCCCGAGCAGCCAGTTGGTCCCGACCCCGTTCACGGCGTTGCCCGAGATCGCGTAGACCTTGTCGAACAGGTTGTAGACCCGCACGGACAGGCGCGAATCCGCCGTCACTTGATGGTCCAGGACCGCGTTGACGAGGTTGTAGGCGGGGCGCCGCGCCGTGTTGCCGAAGTCGCTGTAGACCTGCCCGACGTTCTGCAGTCCGACCCGCGCGGTCCAGTCGCGGGTGACGTCCCAGGTCAGCCAGAGGTTGGCCACGCGCTCGGGCACGTCGATCGGCTGGTTGCCGGCGTACGAGACGGTGGCGCCGTTCACCGTCTGGTCGAACCGGTCGTACTGCGCGTGGAGGAGCGCGAGGTTGCCGTCGAGCCGCCAGCCCGGCGCGAAGCGCCAGCCGAGCGCCAGCTCGAAGCCCTGCGAGGACTGGCTCCCCACCTGCGTGGACAGCGTCGGCTGGCCGGGGATCGCCGAGATCAGGTTGTCCTTGACGATCCGGTAGCCCGCGACGGTCCATTCGAGGGCGCCGTCGAAGGCCAGACCCTTGGCGCCGATCTCGACCTGATCGCCGGTCGCGAGCTTGAAGCCCGCCAGCGACTGCGACAGCGTGATCAGGCTGTTCACTGGGTCGGTGGCGAAGCTGTACTGGGCGTAGAGCGCGCTGTCCGGCGTCGGGTTGTAGACGAGGCCGAACCGGTAGCCGAGCGCCCGGTAGGTCTTCTCGAACCGGGATCCCGTCTGCAGATCCTCGCGGTTCAGCGTCGGCACGTCGAGGCGGACGCCCGTGAGGAATGACAGCTTGTCCGACAGGATCACCCGGTCCTCGGCGAAGACCGAGGCCTGGCTCGTCTGCGTCGCGTAGGCCGGGCGCGCCCGGCCGTTCTGCGGGAACAGGCCCGGATCGTAGCCGGTGAGCGGCACGCTGGTGGTCTGGTCGAAGTAGAAGTTGTTGGTGTGGCGGAAGTCGATGTGATTCACGTCGAAGCCGGCCACGAACTGGTTCGGCAGCCCGAACAGGCTGCCCCGGAACGTCGCGTCGAGGCGGTCTCCGACCTGCTCCTGGCTGTGGTAGATCTCCAGGTAGTCGCCCCGGTCCACGAGCCCGGTGCCGCGGTTGTAGCTGTACTGCTCGACGTCGAGCCAGTGGCGCCGGCTGGTCAGCCGGTAGGCGGTGTTGCGGATCGTGATGTCGGCCGAGGGGGACCACTCGGTCTTGAGCTGGGTCCAGTTGTCGGCCCAGGTGATCTTCGCGTCGCGGACGTTGTAGTTGTTGAACCGGATGAGATCCGGGATCCGTCCCTCGACCAGCGGGGTGCCCCAGTAGCGGGCGGGCTCCTGGTAGCCGAGATCGTGGCTCAGGGTGAAGGCGAGGTCGGCGCTCGGCCGGAACAGCAGGGCGGCGGAGACCGCGAGGTTACGGAAATCGCCCTCCGGCCGCATCCAGCCGTCGGCGCGGTTGCCGCTGACGTTGAGGCGGTACGCGAAGGTGTCGCCGTACTCAGCCTGGCCCAGCGGGCCGCCGGAATCGAGGGCGAGCCGCGCGACCCCGTCGGTGCCGATCACCGCGCGGGCGGCGTTGATCGGCACGAAGACCGGCTTCTTGGGCACCACGTTGATGACGCCGCCGATGGCGCCGTCGCCGTAGAGCACCGAGGACGGCCCGCGCAGCACCTCGATCCGCTCGACGTTCCACGTGTCGAACGGGAAGGTCACGGTGTTGGCGCCGACGTAGAAGCGCGTGCCGTCGTAGAGCTGCTGGATCGAGTTCGGGCCGGCGAAGCCGCGGGACGTGAACGCGCCGTTGCCGTTGCCGGGCGCCGCGATGGTGGTGATGCCGGTCGCGTCCTGGGTCACGGCCTCGGCGATCGTGTCCTGGCCGCGCAGCCGCGCGGTCTCGCCCGACACGATGTCGAGGCTGGCCGGCGTCTCCAGCGGCGTCAGGCCGAGGCGGCTCGCGGTCCGGTCGGGGGTGCGCAGGTTGAGGCCATTCGGCGGCAGGCGGCCCGGGTCGCCGCCCGCGCCCGCGACCGACAGCTCATCCAGCGTGACCGCCTCCTGTGCGGCGGCCGGACTGGCGAGGAGCGCGAGGAGAACGCCGCAGAGCGGGGCCCGCCCGCCGAGGCAGGAGCGATGGGTCGATGAAGACATGGGGAAAGCGGTCCGTGCACGGCGCGCGCCGGCCCCCGCGTCCTACAAGCATTGTAATAACATTACAATGCGCGCGCTGTCCGGTAGCCTCTGCCCGTGCGGGCGCGCGACGGCGTCCTGCGACAGGGCTCGAGGGGTTCGGGACGGCGGAGACGGGCATGGGGAACGGCGTCGCGGGCGCGCTTGCTGTGGCACGTCACCGCGAACGAGGCCTCGGCGGCCGCCTCCCCTCGGGACTGGCGGCGCCTCGACACCCGCCAGGACACCCCGCCCGGCGCGTTTCGCGTGTGACCACGGCTGACGGCAGGTCTCCTGGCTCGCGGGTCGCCGCCCTCGCACCGTCTTCCCGGGGTGACCCAGTGACGTGGTGGTGAAGGGCTCGCCGCTTACAGTTGCGGGGGCAGCCGCGGCTTCGGGGCGAACCCCTCACCGCGTTCCCTTTTGATCCCCGAGGGGAACCGTCGAACACAGCTTGGCCGTAGCGGGGGCGGGCGTCAACCGTGTGTCCGGTTGTTGCCGTGGATCGGCGCGCTGTGCGCCGGTCCGTTGCGGCCTCGCCGACGACGGGCTAGCCCCTGCGGGATGACGGTCTGGCGGCCCCCTGCGGAGATTCGCGTGAAGGCGCTGGGTCTGCCCCGGCGCGGCAACAGCCTGCTCGTGGCCGAGGTCCGCGCGGATGACGGGCGGCTGAAAGGCGTCCGGCCGCTCGGCGGCAGCGTCGCGTTCGGCGAGCGAGTCGAGGACGCCCTGATCCGGGAGTTCCGGGAGGAGCTCGGCGTCACCGTCTCGGTGCTCGGCGGCCCCCGCGTCATGGAGAACATCTTCACGCACGAGGGGCAGGTCGGGCACGAGGTGCTGTTCCTGTTCCCCGTCGCCCTGCCGCCGGGGCGGTTCGACGGGCAGGAGCGCTTCGTGTTCCACGAGGATTCCGGCACCGCCTGCGTGGCGCGATGGTGCGATCTGGACGGGCTCGACGTGCCGGGCGGTCCCGACCTCTTCCCCGCCGGCCTGAAGGACCGCCTCCGCGACGCGTGGCGCGCGGAGCCCTGACGGACCGGCCCGGCCCACCGCCTTTGCCGCTCGGCGCGGGCGATGCTACAGCCGGGCAATCCCATCGGTCCGGACGTCCGCGACGCCGCGGCCCATGCGCCCGGACGCTCCGTCCGACGCGGAGACGGGTGCCGGCGGAAGCATGACGATACGACCTCCCAGAAGTGGCGGGCCGACGGGGCGCAAGCCTCAGGCCGGCAAGTCCAGCGCCAGCAAGTTCAGGGGCGGCAAGGCCCAGGCCGACGGCCGCGCCCGCACGGGCCCGCGCACCAGCGCCCGCGACGCCGCCGAGCGCGCGGCCCGCAACCGCGGCGAGGATGCCGGCACCCGCGATCCCTGGGGCGCGCAGGCCGCTGCGGCCCCGGCGCCGGCCCGGCCGCCGAAGCCGCGCCGCGAGGCCGCCGCACCGCGCGACGCCGCGGCGGGCAAGCCCGGCGGCCGGCCGCCGGCCAAGCGCTCGGCGGCCCCCTCCCCGGCCCTCGCCTCTGCCCCCGCGCCCGGTCCGACCCGGCGCGAGCAGCGCGCCGCCGCCTCCGCGACCCTCGCCTCCGGCGTGCAGACCCTGACCGTCGAGCCGGACGAGGCGGGGATGCGGATCGACCGCTTCCTCAACGCCCGCTTCCCGCTCCTGCCCTTCACCCGCGTGCAGACAATCGTCCGCAAGGGCGAGTTGCGGGTCGACGGCAAGCGCGCCAAGCCGAACGACCGGCTGGAGCCGGGCATGAGCGTGCGCGTGCCGCCGCTGCGCCTCGACCAGCCCACCGAGCGGCCGCGCAGCGCCGCCCGCGAGCAGGACGACGCCGCCTTCATCCGGTCGCTGATCCTCTACGAGGATGCCGACATGATGATCCTCAACAAGCCGTTCGGCCTCGCGGTCCAGGGCGGTTCGGGGACGGTCCGGCACGTGGACGGCCTGCTCGACGCCCTCACGGGGCCGGACGGCCAGAAGCCGCGCCTCGTCCACCGGCTGGACAAGGACACGGCCGGGTGCCTGATCATCGCCAAGACCCGGCTCGCCGCCGCGACGCTGGCCAAGAGCTTCCGGTCCCGGGCGGCGCGGAAGATCTACTGGGCGCTCACCGCGGGCGTGCCGCGGGTCCGGCAGGGGCGCGTCTCGACCTACCTCGCCAAGGAGGAGCCCACCGACGCGGACGCGCGGATGCGGGTCGCCAAGCACGGCGACGAGGGCGCGAGCCACGCGCTGACCTACTACGCGATGGTCGATCAGGCGGCCCAGAAGCTGTCCTGGCTGTCGTTCAAGCCGGTCACCGGCCGCACGCACCAGCTGCGCGCCCACGCGGCCCATATCGGCCACCCGATCGTGGGCGACCCGAAATACTTCTCCGTCGAGAACTGGGAGCTGCCGGGCGGCATCCAGAACCGCCTCCACCTGCTCGCCCGGCGGATCGTCATCCCGCACCCGCGGACCGGCAAGCCGGTCGACGTGAGCGCGCCGCTCCCGCCCCACATGGCGCAGAGCTGGAACCTCCTGGGCTTCGACGCCGCACGCTACGACCCGATCGTCGAGGCTCCGGAGGCCTGAGCCCGCAGCCAGGGCACGATCGCGTCCGCCAGCGCGTCCGGGACCTCGAGCGGCAGCATGTGGCCCGACCCGTCGATCACCCTCAGCGTCGCGCCCGGGATGCCGTCGCGGAGCTCCCGCGCCTCGTCGAGGCTGCGCAGGGCGTCCTGGGCCGCCGCCACGACCAGGGTCGGGCAGCCGATCGCGCCGAGGCGGTCGCCATCGGATTCGCGCGCCTGCCCGGCCTGGCGCAGGAAGACCTCTCCGCCGAGCCGGTCGCCCATCTGCCGGATCCGGCTCAGGAGGGCGCCGTCGCCGGCGCGGTCCGGGTGCACCGACTGGAGGATCGCCGACCGGCTGAGGCCCCGGTAGCCCTGCTGGCGGACATGGGCGACCGCGGCGGCCTTCCGGCGCGCCTGGGCCGGCGTGTCGGCCCGCGACGAGGTGGCGACGAGGACCAGCGCCTCCACCCGGTCCGGCACGAGCCGGGCGACCGCGCGGGCGACGTAGCCGCCCATGGAGAAGCCGACGAGCCCGAAGCGCGGCGGCGCCTCCGCGGCGACGCGGCGCGCCATGTCGGCGATGGCGGCGTCCCGCGCGAGGTCGCCGTGCGTGATCGGACCCACCTCGGCGAGGCGCGCGACCAAGTCCGACCAGAGGTCGGTATCGGTCATGAAGCCGGGCAGCAGCACGAGGTTCATCGCCGGATCACCCTTCCCGTCCCCCCAGATAACCGTCACGCGAGCGCCCGTCAGCGCCGCGGCATCTCCGGTGAAAGTCGGGTGCGGTCCGGGCGTCCCGCGCGGCGCATGCCTTGGCAACCGGCCGCGCCGCCTCATATGCTGCCCCGCGCCCCGCCGATCCGCCGCGGGGCCTGTTCCCGGCGGTTCGAGACCCTGACACATGAAGCTCGCGATGCTGGCCTGCCTCGCCGCCCTGTGCCTCACCGGGCCGATCGCGCATGCCGCGCCGGGCGAGACGACCAGGGCGGCGCCGACGGCGAACGGCACCCACCCCCCCGAGACGGCGGCCCCGCATCCGGCCCCGGCGCCCGCCCCGGGCGCGGCGCCCGCGCAGGCCGCCCCGCGCACCGCCAACAGTGCCCGCGCGGAGCGCCGGCGGCGCTCCTACGCGGCCTGCAACCGCGCCTCGCATCAGCGCGGGTTGCGCGGCGGCAAGCGCCGGCGCTTCCTGATCCGGTGCCGGCTCGGCTACGAGCGGACCCGGATCCCCGGCGGCCAGCCCGCCGCGGCCGCGCCGGCCCAGCCGGGCCGGAAGCCGTGACGGGGACCCGCCTCCTTTCACCCGCGCCGTCGGGGCGGCTCGCGGCGCGACTTCCGGCGCGACTTCCGGCGCGACTTCCGGCGCGTCGGTCGCGATGAGGCTCGTCGTCTTCGACGTCGACGGCACCCTCGTCGACAGCCAGCACCTGATCGTGGCGGCCCAGGAGGTGGCGTTCGCGGAGAACGGCCTGCCGGCGCCCGGGCGGCGGGAGGCCCTGTCGGTGGTCGGCCTGTCGCTGCCGCAGGCCTTCCGTCGCCTCGTCGGCGAGGACGGCCCGGTCGCGGAACTCTCGGAGAGCTACAAGCAGGCCTACAACCGCCTGCGGCTCGACCCCGCCCACGAGGAGCCCCTGTTCCCCGGCATGGCCGACCTGCTGACCCGGCTGCACGGGCGCTCCGACGTGCTGATCGGCCTCGCCACCGGGAAGTCGCGGCGCGGTGTCGACCGGCTGATCGCGCATTACGGCTGGGCGGACTGGTTCGCCACGACCCAGAGCGCCGACGACGCGCCGTCGAAGCCGGATCCGACCATGCTGCAGCAGGCGATCCGCGAGGCCGGCTGCGAGCCCGAGGCCACCGTGATGGTCGGCGACACCACCTTCGACATCGCCATGGGCGTGGCGGCCGGTGCGACGGCCGTCGGGGTCGCCTGGGGCTACCATCCGCCGGACGCGCTCTACGGGGCCGGGGCCGTGACGGTGGTCCCGAGTGCCGCCGCGCTGGAGGCGCTGCTCCTCGAGGGGCTCGCGACCGGCTCCTGATCGGGGGAGGCTCGCGCGCGGGGCCGGAAGCGCCTATCTCGCCTCCATGAGCGATCAGACGACAGACTGGCTCGGGCAACCGAGCGACGGTGACAGGCCCGACCCGGTCCGGGCCGCCCGCGGCCACGCCAAGCCGGCCCTGCCCCACCGCTTCTACAAGGAAGCCGGCTTCTCCGAGGATGACGACGGGTTCCGGCTGACCCTGGACGGACGTCCGGCCAACACGCCGGCCCGCAACCCGCTGCGTCTCCCCAGCCGGACCCTGGCCGAGCGCGTCGCGGCGGAGTGGCAGGCCCAGGACACGGCGATCGACCCCGCGCGGATGCCCCTGACCCGGCTGGCCAACACGGCGATCGACGGCGTCACGCCCCGCCTCGCCGAGGTCGCGGCGGATCTCTGCGCCTACGCGGGCACCGATCTCGTGGCCTACCGCGCCGGGGATCCGGAGCGCCTCGTGGCGGCCCAGGCGGAGGCCTGGGATCCGATCCTCGCCTGGGCCCGGGACGCGTTCGGTGCGCGGGTGATCCTGAGCGAGGGCGTCATGCACGTCGCGCAGCCGGCCGACACGATCCAGGCGCTCTCCGCGGCGGTGAACGCGGTGACCGACCCGTTCCGGCTGGCGGGCCTGCACACCCTGACGACGCTGACCGGCTCCCTGCTGATCGCCCTGGCGGTTCTCGAGGGCCGGCTGACACCGGCCGAGGCTTGGTCCGCGGCCCACGTGGACGAGACCTATCAGGCCGCCGTCTGGGGGCGCGACGCCGAGGCGGAGGCCCGCCTCGAGGCGCGCCGGACGGAGTTCGAGGCGGCCGCCGCGTTCGTCGCGGCCGGCGGCTGAGCCCGGGCCGCGGTCCGGCGCGGTCGCGCAGATGCAATTGCGCAACAATCCCGCATTCGCGGCGCCCGCCCCGCGTCGGCGGCTGACAAAGCGCGAACACTGTTTTAGGGTTCGACGCACATTGTGTTCGAGTCGACGATGCGTTCCGATCAGCCTGTCCGTTGCAGTTTTGAAGGCGAACTGGCCAATCTGATCGCGTCGAAACAGTTTTCCCGCGATCTCGACGGGCGCTACGCGCTGTTCGACGCCCTCTCGGACCTCGAGCGCCGAGCACAGGGCGCCGGCGCACCCGCTCTCACCTTGCGCAAGATTGCCGAGATCCGGTTCCTGGCGGGGATCCTGCGCGAGTCGGTGCGCCCGTTCCCGATCGCGCCCCTGCGGACGGTGCTGCGCGTGCGCGAACGGATCGACGCGCGCCGCGCGGTCTCCGCCGAGGCCGCGGATCTCGACGCGGTCTGACGCGGGCGCGGCTCAGGCGGGCTCGGCCAGGGCAGCCTGGATCTTCGCCTCCAGGGCCGCGGGCTTCGTCCCGGGTGCGAACCGGGCGATGACCCGGCCGTCGCGTCCGACCAGGAACTTGGTGAAGTTCCACTTGACCGCCCGCGTGCCGAACAGCCCTGTCCGGGCCCGGGTGAGATGGGCGTAGAGTGGATCGGCGCCCGACCCGTTCACCGCAACCTTGGCGAGCACCGGGAAGCTCACGTCGTAGCGCAGCGCGCAGAAGCTCGCGATCTCGGCGGCGTCGCCCGGCTCCTGCGCGCCGAACTGGTTGCAGGGGAATCCCAGGATCGTCAGGCCCGCATCCCGGTGCCGGCGCCAGAGCGCCTCGAGCCCCTCGTATTGCGGGGTGAAGCCGCAGCGGGAGGCCGTGTTCACGATGAGCAGCACCTGACCGCGATGCTGCGCGAGCGGGTACGGCGTTCCGTCGGCCGCGGAGACGCTGAAATCGTGAACGGTCGTCATGCCCGATCACTCGGGCAAACCGGCCGGATCCGCAAGGCTCGCGCGTCGCGACATGGCGTCGGCCCGCGACGCGGCCCGGCGATCCCGGCCGCGACTCTAACCCCGTATATGGCCGAGCCGGCGGGCGTGGCGTAACGGGTCCGTCAATCGCGGCGACGGGACTCGGCACGGCCGCGAGTGAGGGGTACCCGCATCCCCCGCCTGGACCCGACCGGGACGTGTGGATGCCGCGCTATCACTTCAACATCCACGACGGATCCACGATCCTGGACGGCGCGGGAACGGAGCTGCCGGACTGGCAATCCGCCCGGCTCGAAGCCGTCCGGCGCGCCGGCGACATCCTGAAGCAGGACGCCCAGCGCATCGCCCTCGGCGAGGATTGGCGGATCGAGGTGACGGACCAGACGGGGCTGATCCTGTTCCAGATGACGTTCCTGGTGGTCGAATCCCCGGTCATGCGGCGGCATTCCGGCACCGAGCGCTGACCCGGCCCCGGGTCCGGCCGGTCGCCCGGTTCAGGCCGGCACTTTCCGGACGTCGAAGCTCGGGCCCTGGGGCGTCATCCGGTCGGTGGTGACGATGCGCTCGTCGGCGCCGACGATCCCGAGGCTGACGTCGCGGTCCGGCAGGATGACGGTGGTGCTCTTGTTGACGTGGACCAGCACGTGCCGGCGCAGGGGCACCGAGGCCACGGCCCAGCGCCTGAGCTGCCCGTAATAGGGTTCGCGCCGCCACGCGTTCGCCTGTCCGGGATCGACCTGCACGTTCATGTTGCGGGTGAGCGGATCGAGGCTCAGCACCATCTTGGCGCGGTCCGGCTTCCATTCCGGGCCGAGCCATCCCTCCGTCATCCAGAGGCAGTGGAAGGCCCGGCAATGGTCCGGGCGGGTGGCGTGGATGGCGCAGCCCTGGCCGGCCTTCGTATGGCGGCACCACTGGCCCGCGACGCTCTCGACCGCGGGCACGTCGTAGACCTTGCAGCACAGCGTGCAGGCGCCGCAGGCGCGGCCGGGGGCGGGTTGGGCGACGTAGGCTTCCGGGTTGAGCATCGGTCGGGCGCGGCGAGGGGCGGTGCTGGAGTAGCGCTGGCGGCATGCGTCCGGCAACGGCCGGACGCGGATCCTCCGGGCTACCTGACGGGGCATCGGGTCGGTAGTGTGGCGGCGGTCACCCGCGCACGAGGACCTTGCGAACCATGCTCTCGAACCTCGCGACCCGCGACGTCGAAACCCTCCTCCATCCCTACACCAACCTGTCGACGCACCGACAGACCGGCCCGCTGGTGCTGGAACGGGGCGAGGGCGTGCATGTCTACGACACCGAGGGACGCTCCTACATCGAGGGCATGTCCGGCCTGTGGTGCACGGCGCTGGGCTACTCCAACGCGGAGCTCGTGGAGGCGGCCCGGGCGCAGATGGCGCGCATGCCCTTCACGCACCTGTTCTCCGGCCGCAGCCACGATCCGGGCATCGAGCTCGCCGAGACGCTGAAGGAGCTGATGCCGGTCCCGACCTCGAAGATCTTCTTCACCTCCTCGGGGTCGGAGGCCAACGACACGCAGGTCAAGCTGACTTGGTACTACAACAACGCCCTGGGGCGGCCACAGAAGAAGAAGATCATCGCCCGCCAGAAGGGCTACCACGGTGTCACGGTCGCGAGCGCCTCGATGACCGGGCTCGCCGCGAACCACGCCGACTGGGACCTGCCGCTGCCGGGCTTCCTGCACGTCTCGCCCGCGCACCACTACCGGGGCGCCGAGCCGGGCGAGACCGAGGAGGCCTACTCGGCGCGCCTCGCCGCCGAGCTGGAGGAGACGATCCTGCGCGAGGGGCCGGAGACGGTCGCGGCCTTCATCGCCGAGCCGGTGATGGGCGCGGGCGGCGCGATCGTGCCGCCGCGGGGGTACTTCGCGGCGATCCAGGCGGTGCTGGCCAAGTACGACGTCCGCTTCATCGCCGACGAGGTGATCTGCGGCTTCGGCCGGCTCGGCACGTGGTTCGGCAGCGAGGCGCTGGGGGCCCGGCCCGATTCGATCTCCTTCGCCAAGGCCCTGACCTCGGCCTACATGCCGCTCGGCGGCGTGAGCATCGACGAACCGCTCTACGAGGCGCTGATCGGCCAGAGCGAGAAGATCGGCACCTTCGGCCACGGCACCACCTATTCCGGGCACCCGGTGGCCGCCGCGGTGGCCCTGAAGGCGATCGAGATCTACCGCCGCGACCGGGTGATCGAGGGCGCGGCCGAGAAGGCGCCGCAGTTCCAGCGCCGTCTGTCGGCGCTCGCCGGGCACGACATCGTGGGCGAGGCCGGCGGCCTCGGGCTGATCGGCGGCCTGGAGATCGTCGCCGACAAGGCCAGCAAGCGGCAGTACGACCCGAAGAAGGGCGTGGCCGCCCGCTGCGTCGCCTTCGCGCAGGGCGAGGGGCTGATCGTGCGGGCGCTCGCCGGGGACCGCGTCGCCGTCTGCCCGCCGCTGATCATCGCGCCGGACGAGATCGACGCCCTGTTCGACCGGCTCGGACGGGCCCTGGACCGGACCCGCGACTGGATCCGCGCCGAGGGGCTGGAGGCGATGCCGGGCTGAGGACCGCCCCGCGCGCGTCGCGGCGCGGGCGCGGACCCCGGCCGCGGCGGTCGCCTGCCGCCGTCACACCGCGTCGCGCGGCGCGTCCGGCAGCGCGGCCGCCTGGAGCCCCGCCGCGGTCAGCGGCGTGATGCGGAGCGTGGTGATCCGGTTCTTGGCCTTCCGCAGCACCTGGAAGCGGAAGCCGTGGAAGTTGAAGGCGGTGCCCTGGTCCGGGATGGTCCGCGCCTCGTGGATGACGAGGCCGGCTATGGTGGTCGCCTCCTCGTCGGGCAGGTCCCAGTCCATGGCCCGGTTCAGGTCGCGGATCGGCACGCCGCCGTCCACGTTCACCGACCCGTCCCCCTGCGGGCGCACGCCCGAGACGGTGACGTCGTGCTCGTCGGCGATGTCGCCGACGATCTCCTCCAGGATGTCCTCCAGGGTCACGAGCCCCATCACCTCGCCGTACTCGTCGACCACGAGGGCGAAATGGGTCTTCTTGGTCAGGAAGGCCTTGAGCTGGGCGCGCAGCGACGTCGTGCCCGGCACGAACCACGTCTCCAGGGCCAGCGCCTCGACCTTCAGGCCGGAGGCGTCGCCGCCCGCGGCGTCGAGCGCCCGCAGCAGGTCCTTGGCGTGGAGGACGCCCACGATGTTCTCGGGCGTGCCGCGCCACAGCGGCATGCGGGTGTAGGGCGAGGCCAGCACCGCCCGGACGATGTCCTCGGAGGGCTGGTCGGCGTCGATCGCCCGCATCTTCGTGCGGTGGACCATCACGTCGGAGACCGACAGGTCCGACAGGTCGAGGAGGCCGCCCAGCATGTCGCGCTCGGCCTTGGCGACGCCGCCCTCCCGGTGCATCAGCGCCACCTGCCCGCGCAACTCCTCGGCAGCGGTGAGGATCGACTGGTGCTCGCCGATGGTGACACCGAACGGTTTCAGCATCACCCGCACGACGTGCTCGATGGCGATGGCCAGCGGGCCCATCAGCGCCACCGCGAAGGCCACCGGGCGGGCGGTGAGCAGGGCGGCCCTGTCGGGTTTGGAGATCGCCAGCGTCTTCGGCAGCACCTCGGCGAAGACGATGACCAGCACCGACATGCCGACGGTCGCGTAGATGACGCCGCTCTTGCCGAACAGCGCCGTGAGCACGCTGGTGGTGAAGGCCGAGGCGCCGATCGCCACGATGTTGTAGCCGATCAGCATCGCGCCGATGAAGCGCTCGCGGATCGCCAGGATGCGGTTGACGATCGCGGCGCGCGGGTCGCCCGCCTGCTCCAGGGCGTGCATCCGGGCTCGCGAGGCGGCCGTGAAGGCCGTCTCCGCGCCCGCGAAGAAGGCCGAGAGCAGCAGCGAGATCGCCACGATGCTCGCGGCGAACCACAGGTCGATATGGGTTTCCATCGGGTCCGTCAGGCACGCCTCGCGCGGCTTGTCGGCCGCCCATATAGCGCCTCCTGCGACTTATTGCGCGCCGATCGGGCGCACCGTCCACGTCCCCCAGTAGACGGGCCGCCCGTAGAGGCTCGACGCGTCGCGCCCGGAGGCGGTCGGGGCGAGCCGGTCGAGCCAGGTCAGGAAGCCCGCCTTGTTCGGGTAGATCGCCGGCGTGTCGAGGTTGCCCTCCGCGTCGGTCATCCAGAAATGCGCGCTCCGGTCGTACCGGCCGCTGCCGTCGCCCCCCGAGCGCAGCCCGAGATAGGCGGCGGAGCGGCCCGCCTCCACCGGATCGGCGTAGAGCTTGAGGGCGCCGATCCCGTCGAGGTTCATGTCAGCCGTGTATTGCAGGCAGATATCCGCTACCGGACCGCCCGGGGCGTTGGCGGGCCGCTGGCACGTGTAGGAGACCGCCCAGCGCGGCATGCCCTTGGCGCGGGCCACCCGCACGAGGGTCCCGGGCGGCAGCGGCCCGGCGAGCTTGCGCGCCGTCGACCAGACCTTCGGCCCCGACAGGTCCTGCGCGGTGCGCAGGAACAGCCCGGTGCGGCGCTTCTCGGGGGCGAGGCCGCAATCCTCGGGCAGCACGTCGGTGTAGACGTAGTGATAGGTGCGGTCGACGACGCTGATCGAGCCGGCGAGCCCGTGGGTCTCGAAGGCCGGCGCCGTGCAGGCCGACGTGACCGGCTTGCCCGCCTCGTCGACCACCGCGGCGGGGACGGGCGGGTCGGCGCGCCGGCCGCGGCCGGCGCCCGCCTCGAACGGCGTCCATGCCAGCCCGTAGCCGTCGGCGGTGCGGGTCCGGATCTCGAAGGTCTGGAAGTCGAGGGTGCGCGCCTCGATCTGGACGCGGCGCCGGACGTCGGCCGGGCCCGTCGCCGGCGCGTCCGGTTCCGCCCGCCGGCGCCGACGCCGGCCGCGGCGCTCGGGCTCGGCCGCGTCGCCGCCGGTGACGCCCACGCGCTCCTGCCCGAGCAGGAAGACGTAGCTGTAGGCCTCGCCGGCCCAGGTCCGGCCCGTCACGGCGATGGGGTCGCGCGGGCCGATGCCCTCCGCGGACGGCGTCGGCTCGGACCAGCCGCGCGTCCGCGCGCGCTCCTCCGGCAGGTCGACCCAGAACCGGTCGGCCGAGGGCGGCAGCGTCGTGACCAGGGCCTCGAAGGTGCGGCCGGTGCGAAGGGCGCCGCCGTCGCGGCTGTCGGTGGCGCGCCGCTCCGGGCACGGCTCGTCCCGGCGGGACGCCACCGGTGTCTGGCCCTGGAACACGGCCTGGAGCGGGCCGGGCGCCTCGGAGCGGGCGAGCCGCAGGATCTGCACGCCGCGCACGAAGGCGCAGGGCGCCGGCGCGATGAGGACGCCCTCGGCCTCCGAGCCCTCGCGGCAGATCTCCAGCGCGCCGCCCCCGGTCAGGAAGCAGCTCGGGGCGCTGCCCTCGTAGCCCGCGGGCCGGGCCTCGGCGGGGCGCGTCCCGATCAGCGCGGATCCGGCCAGGGCCGACAGGCCCGCCAGGGCGACGAGGCGCCAGCGGCGCCCGCCCGGGCCGCGGGAGGCGCCGTCGCGTGCACAGGGAATGACGGTATCGGCAGGCGATGTCCGGGCAGTCTTTGTAGAAACCACGTCTATCGCCAATGTCGATCCAGATGTCGGAACAGTCTCGCAGCCTCTATCTCACGGTCGCGGAGCCGGAAAGTGGCGCGGACCACGCAACCCGCCTTCGATGGGGATGGGGCGAACCCGGCGCCCGCTCGCCCGTTGTCGCGGCTTGAGGGCCCCGCTTGCCCGACCCTTTCAGCGCCCGGAGATCAGCGCATGGACATCGCCGTCGAAACCGTCACCGACATCGTCATGCGGCTGCGCGCCATCGAGGTGAAGGAGGGCAATACCGACCCGGATTCGGGTTCGAACCCGATCGATGACGGCGCCACCGACGTCCTGGTCTCCGGCACCGACGACGCCACCGAGTCCGAGGTCCGCGGCCTGATCGCCGGGCTCGACGACGATTCCCGTGCCGAGCTGCTCGCTCTCCTCTACGTCGGGCGCGGCGACATGGAGCCGGAGGAGTGGAGCGAGGCTGTCCGCTTCGCCCGCGAGCGCGAGGCCGCCGGCGAGGGCGCCGCGCGGGAACTCCTGGGCTCTCCCGACGCCGGCGACCTCCTGGAGGAAGGCCTCGACGCGATGGGGCTCAGCCCCGAACTGCCGCAGGCCTGAGCGCCCGGACGGCGGCCGTTCGCCATGGCCTCGCGCGCGCGCAGGGGCGCCACGAAGGCGCTGCGGGTCCTCACCCGGCCGGTCCGCCGCGCGCAGGGGCGTGGCGGCAAGGGCCGGGGCGGGCTCGTGGTCGAGCCCTACCGCGGCTACGGGTCACGGGACGAGGTGTTCCTCATCGGCCGCGTCTTCCGGCAGTCGCCGGGGATTCCCGGCGAGGATCCGGAATCCCTTCGAGCGCAGTGGCGCGACCTGCGCCGCCGCATCGCCCGGCGGACGATCGCCGGCGCGGGCATCACCGCCCGGTTCGGCGACGATGCCGTGCGGGTCGAGACCGACCGGGACGGCTATTTCCGCGTGCACCTGCACCCGCGCACGCCCCCGGCCGAGACGGGTGCCTGGCACGCGGTCGATCTTCTCCTCGATGCCGATCCGCCGATTCCCGCCGAGGGCGCGGTGTTCATCCCGCCCGACCGCTGCCGCTGCGTCGTGGTCAGCGACATCGACGACACGGTCATGCGCACCGGCGTCGCCAACAAGCTGAAGATGCTCTGGCGCCTGTTCGTGGAGGATGCCGAGAGCCGGGTCGCCTTCCCGGGCGTCGCCGCCCTCTACCGCGCCCTCCACGCGGGCGCCGGCGGCGGCGAGGGCAACCCGATGCTCTACGTGTCCCGCGCGCCCTGGGGTCTCTACGAGATGCTCTCGGAGTTCTTCCAGCGCCACGGCATCCCGGCGGGCCCGGTGCTGTTCCTGCGGGAATGGGGCCTCTCCTGGACCCACCCGCTGCCGCGCCGGGCCACCGACCACAAGCACGCGCTGATCCGCCACATGCTCGCCCTCTACCGCGACCTGCCCTTCGTGCTGATCGGCGACAGCGGCCAGCACGACCCGGAGGTCTACGCGCAGATCGTCGAGGAGAATCCCGGGCGGGTGCTGGCGGTCTACATCCGCAACGTGTCCCGAGGCTCCGCGCGGGTGGAGGAGATCGTCCGGCTCGCCGGCGCCGTCGCCCGGGCCGGATCGAGCCTCGTGCTCGCGGCCGACAGCGTCGCCATGGCCGAGCACGCGGCCGCCATCGGGCTGATCGCCCCCGGGGCGGTGGCCGGTGTCGCCGACGAGCACGCGGCGGCGGCCGAGACCGGGCCGCGTCGGGAGACCGCCCGGATCACGCCGGAGCCGTCGGGCGTCGCCGACGCGGCCGAGGACCCGATCGGGCCGGAGGCGATCGCCGAGGCCCTCGCCGGCGACGGCGCCGTGCCGGCGACCCTGGTGGTCGAGCCGGAGACGCCGGCCGCGCTCCCGCGGCTCGGTGCGTGAACGCGCGGCCGCGATCGTCACCCGGGCGGCTGTCGCGGGCCGCCCGCTCCGATAGGTATCGGCCGAGCGCGGCCGGCACCCGCCGAGACGGGTCGCGGAATGGGCTGCCGCGGGAGGAATCGAGATGCGCCTGAGCCTGTCCGCGCTGCTGATGATCGCCTGCGGCACCCAGGCCGCCTTCGGGCAGGCCGCGCCCGCGGAGCGGGCCGTGCCGCGCTTCGCCCAGCTGGAGGCCGAGATGGGCGCGGCCAACGCCGCCCCGGGGCCGCGGACGGTGCCGGCCAAGGTCGTGCCGGTCCCCGACACGACGAGCCCGCAATTCCGCACCGCGGTGGCGGCGCCCTACCGGGTGCCGGCCTGGAACGCGAACCCGCCGGACGCCGCGGCCTGGAAGGCGCTGGTCGACAAGCTCGCTGCCGCCGGAGCCGCCACCCTGCCGGCGCTCCGCGAGAAGCTGGGCGTCACCAGCGAGGCCGCGGTGATCGGCGGCGTGAAGGCCTTCGTGATCCAGCCCCGGCAGATCCCCGAGGCCAACCGCGACCGGCTCCTCCTGCACATTCACGGGGGCGGCTACGTCTACAATCCCGGCGAGGCCGGAACGCTGGAGGCGATCCTGATGGCCGGCCTCGGCGGCTACAAGGTCATCTCGGTGGATTACCGCATGCCGCCGGACGCGCCCTACCCGGCCGCCATGGACGACGCGACCGCCGTGTGGCGGGCCATGCTGTCCATGCAGAAGCCCGGGAACATGGCGGTGTTCGGCACCTCAACGGGCGGCGGCATGACGCTGGCGCTGATGCTCCGCGCCAAGGCCGAGGGGCTGGCGCTGCCCGCGGCGATCGGCCTCGGGACGCCCTGGTCGGACATGACCGAGACCGGTGACAGCTATCGGACCAACGAGTGGCTCGACAACGTGCTCGTCAGCTATTCCGGCTACCTGACGCCGGCCGCCAAGCTCTACGCCGCCGGCCGCGACCTGAAGGACCCGCAGCTCTCGCCGATCTACGGCGACTTCGCCGGCCTCCCGCCCGCGATCCTGATCACCGGCACCCGCGACCTCTTCCTGTCGAACACGGTGCGCACCCACCGGAAGCTGCGCGCCGCCGGGATCGAGGCGTCGCTGCAGGTGTTCGAGGGCATGTCCCACGCGCAGTACCTGTTCACGCCGGACGCGCCCGAAACCAGGGAGGTCTTCGGAGAAATGGCGCACTTCTTCGACGATCATCTGGGTCGCTGAGGCGCGGCGGCGCGGGCACGCGCGGAGCTCGTGCTCACGAAATGGTGCAATGCAGCATCTCGGTGGAGAGGGTTCACATCCCGGCCGCGATGCCTAGGTTCGGCCCCTCGCAGCCGGTCCACGCTCCTCGAGCCTCCTGGAGGCCATCCGTGCAAACCTACACCCTCGCCATCGCCGACGGCGTCCTGTTCGCCTGCCTGCCCGACGAGGCCGACATCTCGGCCGCGATCACCGACGCGACCGCGACCAATTACGGGTTCGGCCTCAGCCTCGACATCGTCCGCGGGGCGACCCTGACCGACGCGGCCCGTCCCGAGGACGAGGTCGTGTGGCAGGAAGGGCCGGACAGCGAGCTGCTCGACGCGCAGGGGCGGCGCTACCGCTACGCCGTCCGCCGACCCTGCTGACGAAAGCCCGGCGCGGACCTGACTCCGGGACGCCCGCCGGTGCTACGCTCCGCCGATGGAGCGGCAGGCGACAGGGGCGGGACGGTGGGGCGGGCTCGCCCGATTCCTCGTCCTCTACGCGGCGCTCTACGGCGCCTACGGGGTGCTGTCGCCGGTCCTGCCGGGCTTCCTCGCCGCGCGCGGCCTGACGCCCGGCGAGATCGGCCTCCTCCTCGCCGCCGCGGGCGCCCTGCGCCTCGCGGTCGGGCCCCTGGCCGGCGCCTTCGCCGACCGCCACCGGGCCGGCCGATCCGTCCTGGCGGCGAGCCTCGCGCTGGCCGGGCTCAGCGCCCTGGCGCACCTGCCGGGCACCGGGCTGGCGCAGCTGATCGGGCCGGCGCTCCTCTACGCGGCGGGCACCGCGGCCCCGGCGCCCCTCGCCGACGCGCTGGCCCTGGCCGCCGCGCGCGGCGGCGCGGCGTTCCAGTACGGCTGGGTCCGCGGCGCGGGCTCGGCCGCGTTCATCGTCGGCACCGCCGCGGCCGGCTGGCTGATCGGCCTCCACGGCTTCGCCGCCGCCCTTGTGGCGAGCGGCGGCCTGTTCCTGGCCGCCGGCGCGGCCGCCCTGGCCATGCCCGCCGCTCCTCCGGGCGGCGCGGCCGAGGCCGGGGCGCGGTGGCGGGGCTTCGCCACCCTGGTGGCCCTGCCGCGCTTCCGCCGCACGGTGCTGGTCGCCGCCCTGGTGATCGGCGCGCACGCGATGCACGACGGCTTCGCCATGATCCTGTGGCGGTCCGCCGGGATCGCGGCGACCACCGCCGGCCTGCTCTGGTCGGTCTCGGTGGCCGCGGAGGTCCTGGTCTTCCTGCTGGTCGGACCGCCCCTGCTGGCGCGGATCGGCCCCGCGGCCGGCGTCGCGGTGGCGGCCTGCGCGGGGGGGCTGCGCTGGGCGGTGCTGGCATCCACGACCGCGCTTCCCTGGCTCGCCGCCGCCGAGTCCCTGCACGGGCTGAGCTTCGCCCTCCTGCACCTCGCCTGCCTGGGGCTCATCGAGGCGTCGACGCCGGCAGATCTCCGGACGACCGCGCTGGCGCTCTACGGGACGCTGGGCCTCGGCCTGTCGGGGGTGGCCACGACCCTGGCCTCCGGGGCGCTCTACGGGGCGTTCGGCGCTTCGGCCTTCTGGGCCATGGCGGCGCTGAGCCTCGCGGCCCTGCCGCTCGTGCCGGCGCTGCGGGATCGCTGAAGCGGCGGGTTCTTTTCCCGCGCCTATGGTACGGACCCGGAACGGACCCGCCCGAAAAGCCCCGCATGCCCGCCGTCGCCGAGATCCTGATCCCGCTCGCCCTCGATACGCCCTACAGCTACGTGGCGCCGGCCGGGCTCGACCTCGCCCCGGGCGACGTGGTGCAGGTGCCCCTCGGCCCGCGCGAGATCGTCGGGGTGGTCTGGGGCGTCGCCGAGACGCCCGGCGGCTCGAACCTGCGGCCCGTGACCGGCCGCCTCCCCTACCCGCCCCTGTCGGAGCCGCTGCGCAGCCTCGTCGACTGGATCGCCCGCTACACGCTGGCGCCGAAGGGCTCGGCGCTCGCCATGGTCCTGCGGCTGCCCGACGAGGCGGCCGCCGGCGAGACCGCCCGCGTCGCCGTGCGCCTCACCGACAAGCCCCCGTCCCGGCCGACCCCGGCCCGCACCAAGGTGCTCGCCGCGGCGGCCGACGGCGCCCTGCGCGGCAAGAGCGCGCTCGCCAAGGAGGCCGGCGTCTCGCTCTCGGTGGTCGACGGGCTGATCGACGACGGCGTCCTCGAGACCGTCGCGGTCGAGCCGGAGCCGGTCGCGCCGCGGCCCGACCCGGACTTCCCGCGGGCGCCGCTCTCGCCCGCGCAGGCCGAGGCGGTGGCGGCCCTCGTCGCCCCCTTCCCGTGGGACCGGCCGCAGCCGCGGGAATCCGACGATCTCCGCCCGGTCCTGCTGGAGGGCGTCACCGGCTCGGGCAAGACCGAGGTCTATTTCGAGGCGGTGGCCGCCTGCGTCCGGGCCGGGCGGCAGGCGCTGATCCTGATGCCCGAGATCGCCCTGACGGCGCAGTTCCTCGACCGGTTCGCCGCCCGGTTCGGGGTCCGGCCGGCGGCGTGGCATTCCGGGATCGGCGGCAAGCGGCGCGAGCGCCTGCGCGCCGCCGTGGCCGAGGGCGAGGCGCTCGTGGTGGTCGGCGCGCGCTCCGCCCTGTTCCTGCCCTTCGCGCGGCTCGGCCTGATCGTGGTCGATGAGGAGCACGAGACGGCCTACAAGCAGGAGGACGGCGTCCATTACCACGCCCGCGACATGGCGGTGGTGCGCGGGCGCCTCGAGGGCTGCCCGGTCGTCCTGACCTCGGCGACGCCCGCGATCGAGACCCGCGTCAACGCCGCGCGGGGGCGCTACCGGCACGTCCTGCTCCCCGAGCGCTTCGGCGGCCGGCGCCTGCCCGACATCGCCGCCATCGACATGCGCCTCGACCAGCCCGAGCGCGGCCGCTTCCTGAGCCCGCCGCTGGTCAATGCCGTGAAGGCCACCCTGGAGCGCGGCGAGCAGGCGCTGCTGTTCCTCAACCGCCGGGGCTACGCGCCGCTGACCCTCTGCCGCGCCTGCGGCCACCGCTACCAGTGCAAGAACTGCTCGACCTGGCTCGTGGAGCACCGGTTCCGCCGGGCGCTGGTCTGCCACCAGTGCGGCTACGCCGAGCGCCGGCCGGAGGCCTGCACCGAGTGCGGGACCTTCGACAATCTCACCGCCTGCGGGCCCGGCGTCGAGCGGATCGCCGAGGAGGCCGCCGAGATGTTCCCGGACCGGCGCATCGTCGTCCTGTCGAGCGACTTTCCCGGCGGCGCCGAGCGTCTGCGCCAGGAACTCGAGGCGGTGGCGGCCGGCGCGTGCGACGTCGTGATCGGCACGCAACTCGTGGCCAAGGGCCACAACTTCCCGTTCCTGACGCTGGTCGGCGTCCTCGACGCCGATATCGGCTTGACCTCGGGCGACCCGCGGGCGGCGGAGCGCACCTTCCAGTTGCTCCAGCAGGTCACCGGGCGCGCCGGACGCGGCGAGAAGCCCGGGCGCGCCCTGGTCCAGACCTACCAGCCGGACCACCCGGTGATCGCGGCGCTCCTCTCGGGCGACGCCGAGCGCTTCTACGCGGAGGAGATCCAGGCCCGCGAGGCGGCCGGCCTGCCGCCGTTCGGGCGGCTCGCGGCCCTGATCGTCTCGGCGAGCGAGCGCGAGGTCGCGGAGGCGCACGGGCAGGCGCTCGCCCGCGCCGCCGAGCCGCCAGAGGGCGTGATGGTCCTGGGCCCCGCCGAGGCGCCCCTCGCCCTGGTGCGCGGCCGCTACCGGTTCCGGCTGCTCGTGAAGACCGAGCGCAACGTCGATCTCCAGGCCTACCTGCGCGCCTGGATCGCCCGGGGACCGAAGGTGCGGGGCAACGTCCGGGTCGCCATCGATGTCGACCCGCAGAGCTTTTTGTAGGAGACTTCGCGGGCCTCCCGGTTTCGTGAACGCCGGTTCGCCGTCGGGAGGCACGTCAGAGCGAGGGTCCGGAGCCATACCGGTTCGTCCCGCGATCGGGTATGGCTCAGGTCACGGGCGGCGGACCCTGGTCGGAGACCGGCTACGGGACGCATGCGGTTCCCGGAGGAGCGATCAGTGCTGACCTACACCAAGACGCCGGATTCGAATGTCGCCGAGATCGTGGTCGACGGGAAGATCACCGACGAGGAGATGAACGCGGCGATGACCGCGATGAAGGCCGACCTCGACAAGGGCGGCAAGATCAAGCTGCTCGAGGATATCCGCGCCTTCGAGGGCATGGAGCCCGCGGCCTTCTTCAAGGACCCGCGCTTCGGCATCTCGATGATGAAGAGCATCAGCCACGTCGCCCTGGTGACGGACGCGCCCTGGCTGAAGGCGCTGGCCGAGACCTTCAACTTCGTGTCGCCGACCCAGATCAAGGTGTTCGAGCGCGCCCGCATCGACGAGGCGCGGAGCTGGCTCGCCGCGGCCGCCTGAGCGACCTCAGTCGGCCTGCGCGGTGCGGGTGTCGCTGCGCCGCGCGGTCCAGTGGCCCGAGCACAGGGACGAGACCTTCCAGGTGCCGGCGCCGCTGCCGGCCTGGAGTCGGCCGGTGCCGGTGCCGCTCGCCGTCCCGTTGCTGACCGTGATGCCGACGCTGCCGTCGGGCCGCACGTGGCCGTTGACCTGCGCCCCGGCGCTGCCGGAAATGAGCTGCACCTGCCCCTCGCGGATCGCGAGCGCGTAGGTGTAGCGGGCGCTGCACAGGCCGCTCTCCGTCACCAGCTCCACCGACCACCGCCCGTTATGCGCGCTCGGCCCCGCGCTGGCGGGCAGGCACGTCGGGAGGAGAAGGCCGGCGGCGAGGGCCGCGACCGCGGTCAGCTTGGTCATGCGATGCAATCTTTCAGCGAAGCGGACACCGCCGGAAGCGGCGTGCACGGTCAGAATCATCGATCGAGGATGACTCGACGCTGAACGATGGAAGCGGCAAGAGTATGGCTGCCTCCCGCCTGGTTCAAGATAGATTACGGCCGACAGTCCCTCGGCCAATAGTCAAGCTCGTTGCGGACGATGCTGTGGGCTGATCTGCCGACCGGAGCGTCCAAGTCTCCGCTCATCACGGAGGAGACGGAGGCGGCCAAGGTCCTGCTCGCGCCTGTCGAGGATCGCCGGGCCCGCGGGAAAGCGCCCGCGAGACCGCGGCCGACCCTGCCCGCGCGGGAGAGCCTCGGGCGCCTCGGGGCGGGCCGGCGATTGAGCAACCGGCCTCGATCGGGCCGGGCGGGATCCATGATCGGATCCGTCGGCGGGCGCGGGCAGCCGACCAGCGCGCCGCGCCGCCCTCGCGGGTTGTGACGGGCCGCGCGGGACGGCCGGAGCGACTCGCGGCGCTCAGTCGGTAAGCGGCCGGGCTTCCTCGGGAAGCATGATCGGGATCCCGTCGCGGATCGGGTAGGCGAGCTTCGCCGAGCGGCTGATCAGCTCCTGCCGGGCCGCATCGTATTCCAGGGTGCCCTTGGTCAGCGGGCAGACCAGGATCTCCAGGAGCTTGGGGTCGACGCGGGTCGCCTCGACGGGGGCGGTGAGATCGTTGGACATCGGTGGGGCAACCTATTGCATCGGCGACTCGGGACCCGAGCCGCGAACCAGTTCCATCTGCGTGACCGCGATCAGGATCTCGGCCCGGGTCTTCAGGTCGGGAGCCTCCAGCATCGCCTGCTTCTCGCGCACGCCGAACGGGCTCATCATGCACAGGGCGTTGACCAGCGCCTCGTCGGGCGCCTCGTCGATCCCGGCCCAGTCCACCTTGAGGTCGTTCGACTCCACGAAATCGCGCAGCGCCTTGAGGACGCCCTCGCGGTCGACCTGCTCCTCGCCCGCCCGCGGCTCGAAGTCCACCGCGAACTCGTCGTAGGAGACGTGGCAGCGGCGATAGGGGCCGATCGAGGCCAGCTCGCTCTCGACCCGGAACCGGGTGACGCCGGTGAGCGAGATCAGGTACCGGCCGTCGCCGGTCTCGGCGTACTGGGTGACGCGGCCCGCGCAGCCGACGCGGTAGAGTTTCGGATTCGATCCGCCCGACCCTTCCGGGTCGGGCTGGATCATCCCGATGATCCGGTCCGTCCGCATGGCATCGTCGACCATCGCGAGATAGCGCGGCTCGAAGATGTTGAGCGGCATCTGTCCCCGCGGCAGCAGCAGCGCGCCGGACAGCGGGAAGACCGGGATCACGGCCGGGCAATCCGCGGGGCCCTTGTAGCTCGCATGGGTGCTCATGGCGCCTCCCAGAGGGGCCGAACGGTGGGCCGGCGCGCGAGCCGGTGCCTCACGAGAACAGAAGTGCCGAGAGCTTGCGCCGGCCGCGGATCGTGTCGGGGTCCATCACGCCCCAGGCCTCGAAAAATTGCAGCAGCTGCTTGCGCGCACCGTCCTCGTTCCAGTCCTTGTCGCGCTTGCGCAGCTCGATCAGGTGATCGACCGCCTGGCCGCGCTCGCCCCGGGCGGCGAGCCCGAGCGCGAGGTCGAACCGCGCCTGGTGGGCGTCCGGGTTGGCCTCGACCTCGCGCTGCAGGCCCGCGAGGTCGCCCAGCGACGCCGCCTGCTCGGCGAGTTCCAGGGCGGCGCGGATGCCGACGAGCGCCGGGTCGCCGGCCTTCGCCTCCGGAACCATCGCCAGGACGCGCTTGGCGTTCTCGATCTCGCCCGCGTCGAGCTGCATCTTGGCGAGGCCGGCCAGCGCGGTGACGTTGTCGGGCTGCTGCTCCAGCACCGCCGCGTAGATCTCGGCGGCGCCGGCGAGGTCGCCTTCCTGGATCAGGGCCGCCGCGTCGGCGAGGGCCGCCTCCAGCGGGTCCTGCTGCGGACCGGCCACGCGCGCGATCAGCTCCTTGATCTGGCTCTCCGGGACCGCGCCCATGAAGCCGTCGACCGGCTGGCCCTTCTGGAAGACGATGACCGCCGGGATCGACTGGATGCCGAGCTGACCGGCGATCGAGGGATGCTCGTCGATGTTCATCTTCGCGAGGACGACCGCGCCCGCGGCTTCCCGGACGACCTTCTCCAGGACCGGCGTGAGCTGCTTGCAGGGCCCGCACCAGGGCGCCCAGAAATCGACCAGGACCGGCCGGTTCATCGACTCGGCGATGACATCCTGACGGAAGCTCGCGGTGGTCGTGTCCTTGATGAGGGAGCCGGTGTCGCCGGCCGGGGTACCGCCCGCAGCGAGGGTTTCGTTGAGCATCGGTCTGGCTTCGGAACCTTTTTCGTGGAGCGCCTTAAATGGGGCTTCCGCCCCGGTCTGACCAGCCCGGAGGGCCGGATCCTCAGCGCGGCGGCGCGGCGGCCGGCGCGCCCGCCGCCGCCTTGGCGGCGGTCACGAAGGTGCCGGCGAAGGGACGCCCGTCGGCGGTGCTGGCCTCGCAGGTGATCGCGGTGCGCCCGGCTTCCGGGGTCGAGAAGCGGCAGGCGCCGATCGCGAGGATCGGGGCGCCGTCCTTGCCCGTGGTGACGACGTTGATCGGCTGCAGCGGATCGGTCTCCTCGGTGGCCTCCTGCTGGGCGCCGTTGCCGCTGAAGCTGAGGGTCTGACCGTCGGAGGTCGTGAAGTCGAAGCTCGTGCGGTTGCGGCTCACCGCGTTCGTCAGGACGTTGCTGCAGGCCGCACTCAGGTCCTGCGTGCCGATGACGAGCTTCTCGCAGGTCCCTTCCAGCCGCAGCGCCGCCTGGGCGCGGGCCGCGGAGGGCAGGCTGACGAGGGCGCAGAGCAGCGCGAGGCGCAGGCTGTTGGTCATGGCGTGTCGGGCATCCTCCGGTTGAGAGCCGAACTAGGCGCGCGGCGCACGCCGTCGAGGGGCACGGCGCCCGGACCGGCGCGACGGGAGGTGTGTCGCGGACGCGCCGGACGCCCTCAACCCACCCGCACGGGCGCGGAAGGGACGCCGGGCGGGGCGGCCCGCTAGCCCGCGAACCGCAGGGCCCGGTCGTTCGGCGCGGCGAGGTCGAGGTCCGGCCCGAGGGGCACGATCCCCGTCGGATTGATGGTCGGATGGCTCTCGTAATAGTGCCGCTTGATGTGGGTGAGGTTCACGGTCGGCGCGACGCCCGGCAGCGCGTAGAGGTCGCGGAGGTAGTTCGACAGGTTCGGGTAGTCGGCGATCCGGCGCCTGTTGCACTTGAAGTGCCCGACATAGACCGCGTCGAACCGCACCAGCGTCGTGAACAGCCGGATGTCGGCCTCGGTCAGCCGGTCCCCGCAGAGGTAGCGGCTCCGGTCGAGGCGCGCCTCGAGCGCGTCGAGTTCCGCGAACAGGGCTTCGAAGGCCTGGGCGTAGGCCTCCTGCGTCGTCGCGAAGCCGGCCATGTAGACGCCGTTGTTCACGCGGTCGTAGACGCGGCCGTTCACGGCGTCGATCTCGGCGCGCAGGTCCGGGGGATAGAGGTCGGGGCCGGTGCCCCCGAAGGCGTCGTTCAGCATCCGCAGGATCTCGGCGGATTCGTTCGACACGATGGTGTCCCGCTCCCGGTCCCAGAGGGTCGGGACGGTGACCCGGCCGCTGTAGGACGGGTCCGCCGCCAGGTAGACCTCGTAGAGGCGCCGGGCGCCGTGGATCGGGTCGGGCGTCGCGCCCGGCGTGTCGCCGAAGACCCAGCCCTCCGCGCCCATGTGCGGGTCGACCACCGAGACGGAGATCGCGTCCTCCAGCCCCTTGAGCGTCCGGCCGATCAGCGTGCGGTGCGCCCACGGACAGGCCAGGGACACGTAGAGATGGTAGCGCCCCGGCTCGCCGCGGAAGCCGCCCGCGCCGGAGGGGCCCGCCGACCCGTCGGCGGTGACCCAGTTGCGGAAGGCCGAGGCCTTGCGCTCGAAGCGGCCGCCCGTCGCGGCGGTGTCGTACCACTGGTCGCGCCAGATGCCGTCTACGAGGAGGCCCATCGTCGTCTCCGCCTGTCCGAAAGGTCCGACCGAGATGGGCCTCGCGCGGTCGGTGTGAAGGGACGCGTCCGCCCGCGAACGCCACGCAAGGCAGGCCTGCGCCCGCCTGTCTGTTGCGGTGCAGCAAAGTCCGCCATGTCTCGCGTCACCCACCCGTCGCCGTGCGCGTGCCGCAGCTGCCCGATCCGGTGGGGGATCGATGGAGGTGATGTGATGTCGTTCGCGCTGGTGCCCGTCGCCGAGGCGGCCCTGTTCACGTTCGGGTGCCTGGTGATCCACGCCCTGCGGCGCCACGCCGACGTGGTCACCGCGACGCTCGCGTGCCTCGCGACGCTCCTCGTCCTGATGATCGGCATCGCCTGCGCGCCGGAATCCTTCGCGAAGTATCAGGCGGCGAGCGTCGCCGACTTCGCCCGCCTGGATCAGGCCATCTACTGAGGCTTCGCCCCGCGGCCGACGGCGTCGAGGCCGCCGGTCCGGAGCTTCGCAAGGCGGCCGCCGGTCCCGCGCTGACCGGCGACGGCCACGTCGAAATCGTCCTTCGGGAGCTTGGCGAGGAAGCGCTCGGCGATTTCGAACAGAAGGATGTCGGCGCGGATCCGCTCGATATAGGCCCAGTCGAGGCTCGACGACCAGACGAAGTGCACCTCGCTGAAGCTCTCGGCGAGCAGCCCGGTCAGCAGGAACGGGTCGAAGTGGGCGCAGGAATCGCCGAACAGGACGAGCCGGCGCGGATCGGCCGCCGGTGACGCGTTCCGATAGACGACATGCGCGCCGACATGCACCTCCCGGTCGCGCCCTTCCGCCTCGTAGGCGGCGAGCAGCGGCCCGGTCTCGACCCGCGACGCGTCGCGCTGCAGCATGAACCGTTCCAGGCGCTCGCGTGGCCGCTCCGGCAACTTCTCGCCGAGATCCATGAGCTGGTCCGAGACGATGCCCGGACGCGCGCCGATGTCGGCCGGCGGGATCGCCCCGAGCGCCCGCATGATCGCGCGGTAGGCCAGCAGGCAGCCCTGCGCGGTCCAGTGCGTGTCGGTGCGCAGGTAGAGCGGCACCGGCCCGTTCCGGGCGGCGCGGAGCGGGGCGAGAAGGTCGAGATAGGCCGGATGCCGGGCGAGGCTCCGGGCCAGCCGCCGGGTCGAGGCCTTGCCGGGGGCGTAGCGCAGGCCGTCGGTCTTGTCGTCGTAGACCGACAGCTTCTCCGGCACGATCACGTGCAGGCAGCGGATGCCGAGGCTCTCGGCCCGCCGCGCGCGGGCCTTGATCAGCCGTGTCCAGCCGCGCAGCAGCAGCCAGTGCCGCAGGCCGCCGCGATACCGGTCCATGACCCGGTTGGTCCCCCCGATGAGGAATAACCAGCCGTCGCGGCCGACATGTACGCTCTCCCTGCCTGCAGACATGACGGTGCTTTAGCCGCACCGCGAGCGGGCGACTAGGCCGGACCCGGCACCGGGACCGCGCGTTCGTCAGGCATGACGCCCTCGCCCGCACCGGCCGTCCAGACCCGCGATCGCCCGGAGCAACCCGGCGGCCTGGAGCCCGCCGGCCCGGAGCCCATCCGCCCGGCGCGGCTGTGGCGCCCGCGCCGCGTGCTGGTCATGCCCGCCGCCCTGGAGCACGCCCACGGGCGGGCCATGCTGGCCCGCGCCGAGGCGCTGGGCCTGCCGGTGGAGCGGCTGGTGTCCAACCGCCTGCCGAGCCCGCGCGAGCCGGATCCTCGGCGCGCCTACGCGGCCGCCAAGGCGACCCTCGCGCTGACGGTCGCCCCGCCGACCAAGCTGCGACTGCAGCCGATCCCGCCCTCGGCCGACTGGCGCTTCGACCTCGCCGAGGGCTGCCCGGCCCATTGCCAGTACTGCTACCTCGCGGGCTCTCTGTCCGGGCCGCCGGTGACCCGCGCCTACGCCAATCTGGCGGCGATCCTCGACAACCTCGCGGACTATGCGGGGCGTGGCGCGGTGACGTCGGCCTCCGCCGAGCGGGCGCGGGAGGGGACCACCTTCGAGGCGTCCTGCTACACCGATCCCCTCGGCATCGAGCACCTGACCGGCTCGCTCTCGGCGGCGATCCGGCATTTCGGCGCCTGGGACGCGCCGGTGCAGCTGCGCTTCACCACCAAGTTCGCCGCGGTCGAACCCCTCCTTGACCTGCCGCACAACCGGCGCACGCGCATCCGCTTCTCGGTCAATCCGCGGGCGGCCGCGCATTACGAGGGCGGCACCGATCCCCTCGACGCGCGGCTCGCCGCCCTGGCGGCGGCGGCGCGGGCCGGCTACCCGGTCGGCCTGACCGTCGCGCCGATCCTGCCGGTCCCGGACTGGGAGGACGCCTATGCCGGGCTGGTCCGCGCCGCCGCCGACGCGCTGGCCGGCGTGCCCGATCTCGACCTCACCGCCGAACTCATCACCCACCGGTTCACGCCGGGCTCGAAGGCGGTGCTGCGCGGCTGGTATCCCGGCTCGGACCTGCCGCTGGACGAGGCGGAGCGCGTCGAGAAGCGCACCAAGTTCGGCTCGGTGAAGCACGTCTTCCCGAAGCCCCTGATGCAGGCGATGCGCGCCCATCTCACCGCCTGCCTCGCCCGCGACCTGCCGGCCGCGCGGATCCTGTACTGGACCTGAGCGCCCGCGGGCGCCATCTGGCCCCGATGACCGACACGGACCCCCTGATCCTGACGCTCGCCTTCGACGAGCCGACTTTCGCGCGGTTCGACGGCGAGCGGCGCCGCCACTTCCCGGAAGCCCTGAACCGCATCCCGGCGCACGCGACCCTGTTCCACCACCTGCCGGGCGACCGGGAGCGGGGCGTGATCGAGGCGATCACCGCCCTCGCCCGCACGGTGCCGCCGCCGGAGGTCGCGGTGACCGGCCTGCGCTTCACCGGCCGCGGCGTCGCCTACGCGCTCGACTCCGACGCGCTGGCGCGCTTCCGGGGCCGCCTCGCGCAGGAATTCGCGGCCCACCTCACCGCCCAGGACCGGCAAGGCTGGCGCCCGCACGTCACGGTGCAGAACAAGGTGTCGCCGGACACGGCCCGGGCGCTGCACGCCGACCTGTCGGCGGGGTTCGTGCCGTTCCGGTTCACCGCCCCCGGCACCCTGCTCTGGCGCTACCGCGGCGGCCCCTGGGACGCCGTCGCCCGCCTGCCCTTCGGAGAGAATGCCTGATGGATGTCGACGCGCACCGGGAGACCGCGCCATGAGGGCGCCGGGCAACCTGCGGCAGAACCGGCTGATCGAGCCCGCGATGGCGGTCTGGCTGCGGTTGCGCCTGAACGAGGTCGGTCCCCTCGTCGCCCTGCTCTGCCTGAGCATCCTTGGCTACGGGTTCTTCTACCTCGCCCACGAGGTCGGCGAGGGCTCCACCGCGGCCCTCGACCGGCGGATCCTGCTCGCCCTGCGCAACCCCGCCGATCTCGCCGACCCGATCGGGCCGCCCTGGCTCGAGGAGGCGATGCGCGACATCACCGGGCTCGGCAGCGTCTTCACCGTGCTGTTCCTGACCTGCGCGGTGGCGGCCTATCTCGGCGTGTCCGGGCGCCGACGCATCGGTCTCTACGTCCTCGCCGCGGTGGGGAGCGGCGAGCTGGTCTCGACGGTGCTGAAGATCTTCTACCATCGGCCCCGGCCTGACCTCGTGCCCCACGGCATGGAGGTGTTCACGGCGAGCTTCCCGAGCGGCCACGCCACCATGTCGGCGATCGCCTACCTGACCCTGGCGACCCTGATCGCCCGGATCGAGCGCAACCGCCGCGCCAAGGCGCTGGTCCTGGCGCTCGGGGTGAGCGTGACGCTGCTCGTCGGCATCAGCCGCATCTATCTCGGCGTGCACTGGCCGAGCGACGTCCTGGCCGGCTGGTGCATCGGCGCCGCCTGGGCGTCCCTGTGCTGGTTCGTCGCCCTGCAACTGCAGCGCCGCGGCGAGGTCGAGGCGCCCGACCCGCCGCCGCCCGCCTGAGGCCGCCGTTAAGGTAAACAGACGGTTAAGGTGGACGGGCGGGGGCCGTTTGGGCTGGATGGCGGTTGTCCCCGCAACCGAAACCGTCAGGGTCAGACGATCGTGGTCGAGCGCCGCCGCACTGCCCGACGCCGCGTCTGCCTGGGCGGGCGGCTGCGCGTCGCGGCCTTCCTCCCGGAGATCGACTGCACGGTCCGCGACGTGTCCCTCGACGGGGCGCGGGTCCGGCTGCCGGCGGAGGCCGTGCTCCCCGACTGCGTCGAGCTGTTCATCCCCTGTCGCGGTGAGGCCAGGCGCGCCTTCGTGGCCTGGCGCGCGGGCGAGTCGGTCGGCCTCGGCTTCGCCGAGACCCGCGCGGCGACGGAGCCCGAGGCGGTCGCGCGCCGGCTCGCCGCCAGCGAGGCGGAGGTGGCGCGTCTGCGCGCCGCGCTCCTCGACGGAAACAGCCACGAGCCGGGTCGCGTTCACTGAGGGCGCGGTCCCGCCATCCGGCGGCTCCCGGCGCGGGCGGCGTCCCAGGCGCGGCCCTCCCGATCCGGCGACACGGCGAGGCACATGGCGGACGACACCCGGCTCTCACGACGCACTCTCCTCGCGGCCGGGGGCGCCCTGGCCGGCGCCGCGGCCGGCGGCGGCGCGCAGGCCGCCCCGCCGGCCGCCCCGCCGGCTCCTTCGGTCCCGGCCGATACCGGCGCCGTGCAGGGCGGAAAGGTGATGTTCCCGAACTGGCGCGGGCCGGGCGACCGGCCGCCCGCCCCGAGCCCGGCGCCGCAGCCGCCGGGCCAGCGCGTCGGCTACTGCGTGGTGGGTCTCGGGCGCCTGAGCCTCGACGAGATCCTGCCGGCCTTCGGTGAGTCCAAGCGCGCCCGTCTCGCGGCGGTGATGTCGGGCTCGCCCGACAAGGCGAAGCTCGTGGCGCGGCAGTACGGGCTGCCGGACGACGCCGTCTACGGCTACGACGCGTGGGATCGCCTGAAGGCCAACCCCGACGTCCAGGCGGTCTACATCGTCACGCCGAACGGCGTGCACCGGGACAACGTCGTGGCGGCCGCCGCGGCCGGCAAGCAGGTGCTCTGCGAGAAGCCGATGGCCGTGACCTCGGACGAGTGCCGGGAGATGATCGCGGCCTGCGCGAAGGCCGGCGTCAAGCTGATGATCGCCTACCGGTGCCAGTACGAGCCCCACAACCGGGCCGTGATCAAGCTCGCGCGTTCGGGCGAGTTCGGCCGGCCGCGGCTGATCCAGGCCTTCAACGGCCAGACCACGGGTCTGCCGGAGCAGTGGCGCCTGCGGAAGGCGCTGGCGGGCGGCGGCTCGCTGCCGGATATCGGGCTCTACTGCCTGAACACCGCCCGCGCGGTTCTCGGCGAGGAGCCGAACCTGATCCAGGCCCAGATCCACTCGCCGCCGGACGATCCCAAGTACCGCGAGGTCGAGGAGACGGCGAGCTTCACCCTCCACTTCCCGTCCGGCGTGATCGCCCAGTGCCTGACGAGCTACGGGGTCTACGAGGCGCGGAGCCTGACCCTGCACACCGGGACCGCCTCCGTCGATCTCCAGAACGCCTTCGCCTACCAGGGCCAGCGTCTCTACATCGGCCACCGCGACGGCAGGAACGCCGCCCGGGACGAGAAGGTCCTGAGCCCGAAGAACCAGTTCGCCCTGGAGCTGGACCACTTCGCGCGGTGCATCCAGGAGAACCTGCGGCCCCGCACGCCCGGCGAGGAGGGGCTGCAGGACCAGGTCCTGATGGAGGCGATCTACGAGGCCGCCCGCACCGGCGCGCCGGTCAAGGTCGGCCCGCCCCCCGGCGCGGGCTCCGGCCTCGACGTGACGCGCGGGCCGGAGCCGGAGGAGCCGTCCTGAGGTGCCTCAGAACGGCAGCAGGATGTCGACGAGCTGCTGGCCGTAGCGCGGCTGCTGCACGTCGGTGATCTGGCCCCGGCCGCCGTAGGCGATGCGCGCCTGGGCGATCTTGGCCGAGTCGATGGTGTTGTCGGACTCGATGTCCTCCGGCCGCACCACGCCGGCGACGATCATCTCGCGCACCTCGAAATTGACCCGGATCTCCTGCTTGCCCTCGACCACGAGGTTGCCGTTGGGCAGGACCTGGGTCACCACCGCGGCGACGTTCGTCAGGACGGACTCGGTGCGCTGGACCGAGCCGGCCCCGTCATTGGCCATGGCCGAGGTGGCGGAGAGCAGCGCGGTGCTTCCGACGCCGAAGGACTTGCCGACCGCGTTGTTCTCCAGGCCCAGGGCGTTGGGCAGGCCGAAGCTCTCGGTGTTGGCCCGGGAACGCTTGGTCTCGTTGCTGATGTTCGCCTGGTCGGTGACCTTGACCTTCACGGTCAGGATGTCGCCGAGCTTGGCGGCGCGCTGGTCCTTGAAGAAGGCGCGGGAGCCAGTGCGCCACAGCGAGTTCGGCGCGTACGAGACCGGCTGCACGTCCGGCATCGGCATCCGCACCGGCTTGTAGCCCGGCTGCGCGGTCGGGTCCTCGATCGCCGACAGCGCCGGGGTCAAGCCGACCTGCGAGAGGCGGTCGGCGGTGTTGCAGGCGCCGAGCGCGCCGGCGATCAGGGCGGCGGCGAGCGGGTTCAGGACGGTGCGACGGGCCATCGGGCTATCACTCTTCGACGCGTGCAGGGCGGGCGGTCAGCGCAGGGAGGCGGTCGCCTGGACGGGGGCGGCGCCGGCGGCCTGCCGGGCCGCGGGGCTGGGGCTCACCGAGACCCGGCCGGGGCCGATCACGGTGGCCTGCAGGACCTTCTTGGAGGCAACGTTGACGACGTTGACGACGGCGCCCATGCGGCCGGAATCGTTCGACAGGCCGCGCATCGACAGGCTGATGCTCGGCGTCTCGTACACGATGGTCACGTTCTCGCCGCGGGCGACCAGGTCGGGCGGGGCCGTGTCGGTGACCCGCAGCACGGTGCCGGCCGTGAGGGTGTTCTGCGCGACCTCGCCGAGGATGGTCGTGGCGCTGCCCTGCGCGTCGGGGGCGACGGATTCGCGCGGGCGCCGCTCCAGGGCGACGTCGCCCTCTCTCACCGGCTCGCCGCGGTTGAGGTTCCGGGTGAGCACCGCCACCTCGCGCAGCTCCACGACCACGCCGGAGACGCGCAGCGAGACCTGCCGCTCGCCGAGGGTGACGAGGCCCGCGACGCGGCGCGTCCGCGAATCGTAGGTCAGGTCCAGGGCCGCGGCCTGCCCTTCGAGGTCCAGCGGCGCCAGCAGGGTCGGTCCGTCGCCGTCGAGGCGGACCGCGATGTTCTGGGCGTTGAGCCCGTAGCCGGTCTCGAGGCCGCGCTTGAGCGCCGCCTCGATCTCCGGCGGCCCGAGGCGGCGGGCGGCGCGCTGCACGGCGATCTGCAGCCGGCCGCCGGTCTCCAGGCCGCTGAGGCCAAGGGCGGAGGCCGCGTCGAGGATGCGGCGGGTCTGGATCGTCCCGGTGGCGCCGAGGCTGGGCGCGCGGAACAGCGGGCGCGTGGCCAGGCGCTCGGGCGCGCCCTCGACGAGATCGGCCAGCGTCAGGACGTCGCCGCGGGCGGTGACGTCGCCGCGCAGCCGCAGGCCCTCCGCCCGCGCCATGGCGGGGATCGCCAGGGCGCCGAGGGCCGCGAAGGTCAGGAAGGCCAGCAGCGCGCGCAGGATGACGGCGGCGCCGAGGGGCATCACCCGCCGCGGGACGCGCCGCACGATCGGGCTGATGTCGTCCCCGGCCCCCGCGGCGATGCGGGGCAGGTCGAGGGTCTCGAAGTCGGGATCGAGCGGGTCGGGATGCATGCCGGCATACATGTTCAGGGACCTGAAGCGGGGTGCGGGTCGCGCGGTTAGCTGCGGAACATCTGCGTAGTGGTGGAGAGCATCTGGTCGGCGGCGGTGACGACCTTCGAGTTCATCTCGTAGGCGCGCTGCGCGGCGATCAGGGACGAGATCTCCGTGACGGCGTTCACGTTCGCCTCCTCCAGGTAGCTCTGCTGGAGGTTGCCGAAGCCGTCGGCGCCCGGCAGGCCGCTGATCGCCTGCCCGGAGGCGGCGGTCTCGACGAACAGGTTGTCGCCGATCGACTCGAGGCCGACCTTGTTGACGAAGCGCGAGAGCTGGAACTGGCCCAGCGCCTGCGGCGCCGTCTGGCCCGGGATGTTCGCCTGCACGACGCCCGTGGCGCTGATCGTCACGGACGTCGCGTTCTGCGGCACGGTGATCGCCGGATCGAGCAGGTAGCCGTCGCGGGTGACGAGCTGGCCCTGGGCCGAGAGGTCGAAGGAGCCGTCGCGGGAATAGGCGGTCCGGCCGTCCGGCAGCGTCACCCGGAAGAATCCGTCGCCGCGGATCGCGACGTCGTAATCCTTCTCGGTCGAGGACAGCGTCCCCTGCGACATCACGCGGGCCGTCGAGGTGGTCTTCACGCCCGAGCCGAGGCTGAGGCCCGCCGGGAGCTGGGTGTTCTGCTGCGAGGTCGAGGCGCCGGCCCGGCGCATGTTCTGGTAGAGCAGATCCTGGAAGTGCACCTGCTGGCGCTTGTAGCCGGTGGTGCGCAGGTTCGCGATGTTGTTGGAGATGACCTGGACGTTGAGTTCCTGGGCCGCCATGCCGGTGGCGGCGGAGTAGAGGGCGCGCATCGGTCAGGCCTCCTCAGGCGACGTCGGCGAGGCGGCGGATCGCCGTGCCCCGCAGGTCGTCGAGGCGCGAGATCATGCTCGACACCATGGCGTAGGTCCGGTTCACGTCCATGAGCCGGGTCATCTCGATCACCGGGCGGACGTTGGAGCGCTCCAGCGACTCGGGTTCCAGGCGCCCGTCGATCCCGGCGGGGCGGGCGGGCTCCGGCGAGGCGTAGAGGTTGGTCCCCTCGTTGGTCAGCCGCTGCGGGTTGGCGAAGGTGACGAGCTTGATCCGCCCGCGGATGCCGAGGTTGGTCGACACGGTGCCGTCGGGGCCGATGGCGAGGCCGGTCTCCTGCGGGTTGATGCTGATCGGGCCGCCCTCGCCCACGACCTTGTAGCCGTCGCTGGTGACGAGCGTGCCCTGCGCGTCGAGCTCGAAGGCGCCGTTCCGGGTGTAGCGCTCGCCCTGGGTCGACTGCACGGCGATGAAGGCCGAGCCCTTGACCGCCACGTTGAGCGGGTTGCCGGTCTGCTCGATCGGGCCCTGCCCGAGGTCGAGGCTGGTGCCCTGGTCGATGACGTAGGACAGGCGCCGGTCGGGCCGGGCGAACGAATCCGCGCTCGCCACCGGCATCAGGTATTCCTCGAAGCGGGTGTTCCGCGCCTTGAAGCCCGTGGTCGAGACGTTCGCCATGTTGTTGGCGATCACGTCCAGCTCCCGCTGGAGCGCCATCTGGCTCGACACGCCGACGAAGAGGGCATTCTGCATCGTGGACTCTGGGACTCGCGGGCCGCGGAGGCGGCAACGATCCATTCAGCATCCGCTGTGCCAAACCCGTCTGCGGCAAATTTTAGCGGTGTGACAGGGACTTGGTTAGCGACGCTCGCGTGTCGCGGCGGCGCGGGGGCTGCGCCGCGGCAAACCTGACCCGGCAGGAATTGCCTCCTTAACGGCGCGTTAACCGTGATGCTCCGATATCCAGGTGTACCTGGCGCGCGGTCTCCCGCGAGAGAGCATTATTCCATGGCCAAGACGCCGAAAAAGGCCTCCGCCGAGGACGGCGAGGCCAAAGCCGAGGGCGCCCCGAAGGGCAAGAAGAAGCTCATGATCATGGTGGCCCTCGCGGTCCTGATCGCGGGCGGCGGCGCGGGCGCCTTCCTGATGATGCGCGGCGGCGGTCAGGGCGACGGCAAGGAAGCCGCGCAGGGCGGCGGCCATGGCGGCGGGCACGGCGACGCCAAGGGCGCCGGCCCGGACGCCAAGAAGGCCGTGGTCTTCGTCGACGTGCGTGAGATGCTCCTCAACCTCTCTCCCGAGCTGCCCCAGGACAAGGCCAAGTACGCGAAGGTCCGGATCTCGCTGGAGCTGAAGGACGCCAAGGTCGAGGAGGAGGTGAAGCCCCTGATGCCGCGGGTCGAGGACGCGCTGCAGGTCTACATGCGCGAGCTGCGCGCCAGCGACATCACCAACTCGATGGGCCTGTTCCGGCTGCGCGAGGAGCTTCTGCGCCGGATCAACATCGCCCTGTACCCCGCCAAGGTCGACGCGGTGCTGTTCAAGGACGTGATCGTCCAGTGAGCGCGCCCGCGACCCTGCCCCGTCCTTCGCGCGCCGCGCCGCGCCGGGCCCCGATCGAGCACGCCTGATGGAACCCGAGGACGAACTCCCCGAGGACGACTGGTCGGCAGCCCTCCTGGAGCAGGGGGCCGAGGGCGGCGACACGTCGCTGGCCGAGGAGTGGGGCGCGGCGCTCGCCGAGCAGGGCACCACGCGCAACGCGGGCGACGTCGCCGCCGAATGGGCGACGATGATCGAGGACGGGGAGAGCGACAACCTCCCCGAGCTCGCCGGCAACGACCGGGTGCTCAACCAGGACGAGATCGACGGCGTCCTCGGCTTCTCGATGCGCGAGCTCTCGGCCTCCGGGGCCGGGGGCGTGCAGGCCATCGTCGATTCGGGCGTCGTCCAGTACGAACGCCTGCCGATGCTGGAGATCGTCTTCGACCGGATGATCCGGTTGCTGTCGACCTCCCTGCGCAACCTGTTCCAGGACAACGTCGAGGTGACCCTCGACAACATCACCTCGGTGCGCTTCGGCGACTACCTGAACGCGATCCCGCTGCCGACGCTGCTGGGCGTGTTCCGGGCCGAGCAGTGGGAGAATTCCGGCCTCGTCACGGTCGACTCGAACCTCGCCTACGCGACCTTCGACCTGCTGCTCGGCGGCAAGCGCGGCGGCTCGTCGAGCCGCCTCGACGGCCGGCCCTTCACCGCCATCGAGATGACGCTGGTGCGCCGCCTCGTCGAGATCGTGCTGGGCGATCTCGAGATGTCGTTCCAGCCGCTCTCGCCCGTGAGCTTCGGCATCGACCGGATCGAGACCAACCCCCGCTTCGCCACCATCACGCGGCCCGGCAACGCCGCGATCCTGATCAGCCTGCGCCTCGACGTCGACGGGCGCGGCGGCATGCTGCAGATCCTGTTCCCCTACGCGACGATCGAGCCGATCCGGGAGCTGCTGACCCAGAGCTTCATGGGCGAGAAGCTCGGCCGCGACCACGTCTGGGAGGGCCATCTCGCCACCGAGATCTGGCAGGCCGACGTGACCATGGACGCGGTGCTGCACGAGATGATGCTGCCGCTGAAGCAGGTCATGAGCCTGAAGGTCGGCGAGACGCTGATGTTCGAGGCCAAGCCCTCGGACCTCATCACCGTGCGCTGCGGCGACTGGGCGCTGACGCAGGGGCGGATCGGCCGGGTCGACGGCCACATCGCCGTCCAGGTCACCCGGCCGCTGCGCCGCTCGCGCACGACGATCCAGGCCTACGAGGCCTCGATGAACAACCGCTCGGACAACTAGTGCCGATGAGGGTCCGGTCATGAGTCTCTTCGTCACCCTCGCGGCCGACATCCTGGTCGCCGTCCTCCTGGCGGCGACCATCGTCACGTCCCTCCGGCTCTCGCGCCGCATCGGCCAGATGAAGGGCGACGAGGCCGCCCTCCGCCAGACCATCGGCGACCTGATGGTGGCGACCGGCAAGGCCGAGCGGGCCATCGCGGGCCTGCGGGCGGCGATCGACGAGGGCGACCGCACCCTGAACGCGAGCCTGGAGACCGCCACGATCCGCGCCGGCGAGCTGCGGCTGCAGGTCGAGGCCGGCGAGGGCGTGATCACCCGCATCGGCGCCATCGTGGCGCAGATGCGCGCCGTGCCGGTCCGTCCCGAGCCCGCGCCGGAGCCGAGGCCCGCGCCGCAGGCCGTCCCCGAGCCGGCGCGCGCGCCGGAGATCCCGGCCGAGCGCCGGCCGGAGCACGCCAGCCCGAACGGGGAGCGCCTCGGCGTGGCGGCCGCGGCGGCCCTCGCCATGAGCGAGCGCGCCCTCGCCCGCGTCCGGGCGCGCGCCGCGTGACCGGGGTCAAGGCCCCGAAGATCCCGCCGCCGAAGCCGGATCCCGAGGAGCGGATACGCCGCGCCGCGACGCCCGAGCGGCGCGCGCGCCGGAAGCCCGTCCGGCAGTTTCGGCTGCGCCTCATCGACGCCGTGGCGCTCGCGGCCGGTGGGCTGCTCGTGCTCAAGCTGCTCAGCCTGCTGCAGGCCGGCCTGCCGGAGAGCGCGGCGCTGCCGGAATACGGGCGCGCGGTCGCCCGGGCGCGCACCGGCTTCGAGCCCTTCGATCCGGTGACGACCGGTTCGGTGGGCGCCAAGGAGGCGCCGGCAGCCGCGCCCGAGCAGCCGTCGGCCCCTCCCCCGGCCCCGGCCCAGTCCGCACCGCCCGCGGCCGGGAGCTCGGCCTCGCCCACCGAGCGCCTGCTCCTGGAGAAGCTCGGTGCCCGGCGCGACGCCCTGCGTCAGAAGAGCGACGAGCTCGAGCTGCGCGAGAAGATGCTGGGCGAGGCCGAGCGCAAGCTCGAGACCGGGCTCGGCGACCTCAAGAAGGTCGAGGACAAGGTCGACGCCGCCGCGAAGGCGAAGGAGGACGCCGAGAAGCAGGCCCTGAAGAACATCGTCACGATGTACGAGGCGATGAAGCCCAAGGACGCCGCCCGGGTCTTCGACCGGCTCGGGCTCGACGTGCTGGTCCCGATCGTGCTGGCCATGAACCCCCGCAAGATGTCCGAGGTCCTGGCGGTGATGCAGCCCGAGACCGCCGAGCGCCTGACCGTCGCCCTCGCCAACCGCGCCCGCGGCGCCGCCGGACCGCAGGCCCAGGCGGGAACGGGGCTCCCGGCGAACGAGCTGCCGGCGATCGATCCCGGGGCGCCGATCCGGTAGGTCCGTGGCGCGCTGGGGCGCCGGGCCGACCTTCCGGGACCGCCGGCCCGCCCGTCCGGCCGCGTCGTGCCGGCCCGCCCCGTGCGGCGTCCGCGCGGGCTAGGGTCCGGGGCCGGGCGCGCTATAAGGGGTCCATGTCAGAGGCCGATCCCCAGCCGCTCCTCGCCGTCGAGGACCTCTCCGTGGCGTTCCGCGCGCGGGAGGGCGAGACCGTGGCGGTCGACGGCGTCTCCTTCACCATCCGCCGCGGCGAGACCGTCGCGCTCGTGGGCGAATCGGGGTCCGGCAAGTCGGTGACCGCGCTGGCGATCCTGCGCCTCCTCGACCCCGCGGCCCGCCAGGACGGGCGGATCCTGTTCGCGGGCCGCGACCTCGCGCGGCTGCCCGAGCGGGCGATGCGGGACGTGCGCGGCGCCGACATCACCATGGTGTTCCAGGAGCCGATGACCTCGTTGAACCCGCTCCACACGATCGAGCGGCAGATCGGCGAGGTGCTCGGCCTGCACCGCGGCCTCGCCGGCAAGGCGGCCCGCCGCCGGATCCTGGAGCTTCTGGAACTCGTGGGCCTGCGCGACGCCGAGCGGCGCATGGGCGCCTACCCGCACGAGCTCTCCGGCGGCCAGCGCCAGCGCGTGATGATCGCCATGGCGCTCGCCTGCGAGCCGGACCTCCTGGTCGCCGACGAGCCGACCACGGCCCTCGACGTGACCGTCCAGGCGCAGATCCTGGCGCTGCTCGCCGACCTGCAGAAGCGCCTCGGCATGGCGATGCTGTTCATCACCCACGATCTCGGCATCGTCGAGCGGATCGCCGATCGCGTCTGCGTGATGCTGAAGGGCAAGATCGTGGAGGCCGGCGCCACCAAGGCGGTCTTCGCGGATCCGCAGCACGCGTACACGCGCCGCCTGATCGCCTCCGAGCCGAAGGGCCGGGCCAACCCCGTCCCGGCCGACGCCGCCCCGCTCCTGGAGGCCGGCCCCCTGAAGGTCTGGTTCCCGCTGAAGTCGGGCCTGCTCCGGCGCGTCACCGGCCACGTCAGGGCCGTGGACGGCGTCTCCCTGCGGGTCCGGACCGGCGAGACCATCGGCGTCGTGGGCGAGTCCGGGTCGGGCAAGACCACCCTCGGCCTCGCCCTGCTGCGGCTCACGGGCTCGGAGGGCCCGATCGTCTTCCTCGGCAAGGCGATCGACGGCTACGGCGCGGCGCAGATGCGCCCGCTGCGGAAGGACATGCAGGTGGTCTTCCAGGATCCCTACGGCTCCCTGTCGCCGCGCATGTCGGTGGCCGACATCGTCGCCGAGGGACTGGTGGTCCAGGGCACGGCGCGCTCCCGGGCGGAGCGCCGGGCCGTGGTCGCGAAGGCGCTCACCGATGTCGGGCTCGATCCGGCCGCCATGGACCGCTACCCGCACGAGTTCTCCGGCGGCCAGCGCCAGCGCATCGCCATCGCGCGGGCGATGGTGCTCAATCCCCGCTTCGTCGTCCTCGACGAGCCGACCTCGGCCCTCGACCGCTCGGTCCAGGCGCAGATCGTGACCCTGCTGCGCGACCTCCAGCGCGAGCGCGGCCTCGCCTACCTGTTCATCAGCCACGACCTGAAGGTGGTGCGGGCGCTCGCCAACTACGTGATCGTCATGCAGAACGGCCGCGTGGTCGAGGAGGGCGACGCGGAGACGATCTTCGCGAACCCCCAGACGCCCTACACCCGCGCCCTGTTCAAGGCCGCCTTCGCCCTCGAGAGCGACGCCCCCGCCGAGCTGGAGCCCGCCTGACCGTGGCGCGCGCCCTCATCATCGTCCTCGATTCCGTGGGCGTCGGCGGGGCCCCGGACGCGGACCGCTACGGCGATGCCGGGTCGGACACGCTGGGGCACATCGCCGAGCGCTGCGCGGAGGGCCGCGGCGACCGGGCGGGGCTGCGCGCGGGCCCCCTGCGCCTGCCCCACCTCGCCGAACTCGGGCTCGGCCTGGCGGCCGCCGGGGCCTCGGGCCGGATCCCGCCGCACCTCGCCCCGGCCGGCCCGCCGCGCGGCGCCTACGGCCACGCGGTGGAGACGGCCGCCGGCAAGGACACGCCCTCCGGCCACTGGGAGATCGCCGGCCTGCCCCTGACCGAGCCCTGGGGGCATTTCCCCGACACCCGGCCGGCCTTCCCGCCGGAGCTGATCCGCGCGCTCGTCGCCGAGGGCGGCCTCCCGGGCATCCTGGGCGACTGCCACGCGCCCGGGGTCGCGATCATCGACGCGCTGGGCGCCGAGCATCTCCGGACCGGCCGGCCGATCTGCTACACCTCGGCCGACAGCGTGTTCCAGATCGCCGCCCACGAGGAGGCGTTCGGGCTGGAGCGGCTCTACGACCTGTGCCGGGTGGCGCGCCGCCTGTGCGACCCCTACCGCGTCTGCCGGGTGATCGCCCGGCCGTTCGTGGGCTCGCCGGAGGCGGGCTTCCGCCGGACCGGCAACCGCAAGGATCTCGCCGTCGCCCCGCCCGGGCGCACGCTGCTCGACCGCGCCGAGGCGGCCGGCCGCGCGGTCGTGAGCGTCGGCAAGATCGGCGACATCTTCGCCCACCGCGCCACCGGCCGCGAGATCAGGCCGGGCCCGAACGCGGCCTGCGTGACCGCGGGCCTCGACGCGCTGGCGACGCTGCCGGAGGGCGGCCTGATCTTCATCAACCTCGTCGATTTCGACACGGAGCACGGCCACCGCCGCGACGTGCCGGGCTACGCCGCGGAGCTGGAGGCGTTCGACGCTCGGATCCCCGAGATCCTGGCGGCGCTGGCGCCGGGCGACCTCGCGGTGATCACGGCCGACCACGGCAACGATCCGACCTGGACCGGGACCGACCACACCCGCGAGCAGGTCCCGGTCCTGGCCTTCGGCCCCGGCGTGGCCGGCCGGCCGATCGGGCGCCGGGAGACCTTCGCGGATATCGGCGCCACCGTGGCGGCCCATCTCGGCCTCGCCTGGGACGGGGCCGGAACACCGTTCCTGTAGGGAGGACACGACGTGCGGGACGACGACGACCGGCCGCGCAAGGCCGTTGCCCACGAGATCGGGCAGCCCCTCGACACGCTCTCGCTGGGGGATCTCGACGAGCGCGTCGCGCTCCTGCGCGCCGAGATCGCCCGGCTCGAGGCGGCGCGGGCCGCCAAGCAGGCGGCGCAGGGCGCGGCCGACGCCTTCTTCAAGCGGGGCTGAGGCTTGGACCGGCGCGAAACCCTCGCCGCCCTGCGGCGCGGCGATCTCGGCGGCGCGCGCGAGCTGCGGCTGCCCGACGGCCTGACGGAGGTGCCGCGCGAGGTCTTCGCCCTCGCCGACACCCTCGAGGTGCTCGATCTCGGCCGGGGCAGCCTCACCGACCTGCCGGACGATCTCGGCCGCCTCCACCGCCTGCGCGTGCTGTTCTGCTCCGGCAACCCGTTCGCGCGCCTGCCGCCGGTGCTCGGCGCCTGCCCGGCGCTGAGCCAGCTGGGCTTCCGCGGCTGCGGCATCCGCGAGGTCCCGGCGGAGTCGCTGCCGCGCGACCTGCGCTGGCTGACCCTGACCGACAACGCGATCGCGGAGCTGCCCGCCGCCCTCGGCGAGCGGCCGCGCCTGCAGAAGCTGATGCTGGCGGGCAACCGGCTCACGGCGCTGCCCGACAGCCTGTCGGGAGCGGACGATCTCGAGCTGATCCGGCTCGCCTGCAACCGTCTCGCGGCGATCCCGCCCTGGCTCGCGCGCCTGCCCCGCCTCGCCTGGATCGCCTACGCCGGCAACCCCGCCGAGCCGGCGACGGCGCCGGTCGCGGCCCCCGCGGTGCCGTGGGCCGACCTCGCCGTCGGCGACCTGCTCGGCGAGGGCGCCTCGGGGCGCGTCCACCGGGCGCAGTGGCGGGGGCCGGCCGGCGGGGAGGACGTGGCCCTGAAGCTGTTCAAGGGCGCGATGACCAGCGACGGCCTGCCCGAGCGGGAGATGGAGGCCTGCCTCGCCGCCGGGACGCACCCGGCCCTCACGGGCGCGCTCGGCCGGCTCGAGGGCCATCCCGACGGTGCCCGCGGCCTGCTGCTCCGGCTCCTGCCGGCGCACTGGCGCGCGCTCGCCGGGCCGCCGAGCCTCGCGAGCTGCAGCCGCGACGTCTACGACCCGGACCTGCGTCTCGGCGCCGACACGGTCCTGCGGATCGCCCGCGCCGTGGCCGAGGCGGTGGCGCACCTGCACAGGCGGGGCCTGCTGCACGGCGACGTCTACGCCCACAACACGCTCTGGGATGCCGGGACCGGCGCAGCCGTGCTCAGCGATTTCGGGGCGGCCTCGGCCCTGCCGGACGGGCCGCAAGGCGCGGCGCTGGCGCGGGTCGAGGTCCGCGCCGTCGGCATCCTGATCGGCGAGCTGCTCGACCGATGCGCGGCGCCGCCGGACTCCCTGCGCGCCCTGGCGCGGGCCTGCACCGGGCCGGATCCCGACGGGCGGCCGGGCCTCGGGGCGGTGATCGCAGAGATCGGGCGGCTCCAGGCCTGATCGCGCGGCCTCGACCGGTGCCGGGAGCGGTCCGCCGTCTCAGTCGGGGATATCGCCCTGCCCGCGCGCGACCACGGCGAACAGGTCGCCGAGGGCGGCGAGGCTCGCGGCCTGGAGCTGGGCGGCCGGCACCACGGCGCCGTCCGGCCCGGGCAGGTCCCGCGTCGCCGTGGCGGCCGCCACGACGGTGGGGCGGAATCCGAGGTTGAAGGCGCTCCGGGCGGTGGAGTTGACGCACATATGCGTCATGAAGCCCGCCAGGACGACGTCCTTCACGCCGGCCTGCTCGAGCCGCGCCTGGAGGTCGGTGCCCACGAAGGAGCTCGGATAGGCCTTGGTGATCACCGGCTCGTCGCCCTGCGGCGCCACCTCCGGGCTGATCTGGCCGATCGGGGCGGTCACGTCGTAGGGCGTGCCCGGCCCGGCATCGTGGCGGACATGGATTACCGGGATCCTGGCCTCGCGCACCCGTCGCAGGAGCGCCGCCGCCTCCCGGAGCGCGGGCTCGACGCCGTCGAGCCGCATCACGCCCTCCCGGTAGGTCTGCTGCAGGTCGATCATCACGAGCGCCGAGCCCCTGAGCGGGGCCGGCGCGGGGCTCAGGCCGGACAGGCCGCGCAGGGTTGCCGGATCGGACATCGGCGGTTCCTCCCATCGGGCCGCGTCGGAGGCGGCTCTCTGAGCCCGGGACGCTACGACGGCGCGGCCCGGTCGCGCCAGTGTGCAAAGGTGCAACGCTCGCGCGCCGGGGCCGGATGTTCCCCCAGGAAGGTTGGCCGCGCGGATTGATCCGCCCCCGCGCGTCGCTACATGCGCGGCGTGACCGCCCCGCCCCTGCGCCTCGGCGCGCTTCTCCTCGCCCTCGCCTGCGCGCAGCCGGCCGCGGCCGCCCCGTCCGAGGGGGCGACCGAGACCGTCGAGCAGGCCCTGTGCCGCCTCATCGACGACTCGGCCAAGGCCCGCGGCCTGCCGGTACCGTTCCTGACGCGCCTGATCTGGCGCGAGAGCAGTTTTCGCGTCGGGGTGGTGAGTCCGGCCGGCGCGCAGGGCGTCGCGCAGTTCATGCCCGGGACCGCCCGGGAGCGCGGCCTCCTCGACCCGTTCGATCCCGAGCAGGCGATCCCGCACGCGGCCCACCTGCTCGCCGACCTGAGGACCCAGTTCGGCAATCTGGGCCTCGCCGCCGCGGCCTATAACGGCGGCGCCGCGCGGGTGAGCAAGTGGCTCGCCGGCGACGGCGGCCTGCCCGCCGAGACGCGGGCCTACGTGGCCAACATCACCGGCCAGCCGGTGGACGACTGGCGGACCGGCCCCGGCAAGGCGATCGAGTTCCCGGAGGGCGGCGCGCCCGCCAAGTCCGACGGCAAGTCCGAGAGCAAGTCCGAGAGCAAGTCCGAGAGCAAGTCCGAGGCAAAGGGTCAGAAGGACGCGACGGACCAGAAGGAGGCCAAGGGGGAGGCCAAGAGGGAGACCAAGCCGGAAGCGCCGCAGACCTGCCTGCAGGTCACCGCCAGCCTGCGCGTCCCGTCGCGCGGCGACCGCTTCGCCCTCGGCCTCAACGAGGGGCCGGCCGCCCCCTGGGGCATCCAGCTCGCCGGCAACTTCTCCAAGGCTCTGGCGCTGCAGAGCTTCAACCGCGCGCGGAGCGCCTACGCGGGGGTGATCGGCGAGGTGCGGCCGATGATCATCGGCACGCGCCTGCGCAACCGCGGGACCCGCGCCTTCTACCGGATCCGCATCCCGGCGCAGAGCCGGCAGGCGGCCGACGACCTGTGCGGCCGCATCCGCAAGGTCGGCGGCGCCTGCTTCGTGCTGCGGACCTGATTTTTCGTGATCCGCCCCGAGAGCGTCATCAATCCGCCCCGAGGGCGGTGCGGTATGGCCCGGTCGGGACAACCGGATGGGATATGACACGTCTCCTCACCGCGCTCGCTAGCCTCCTCTGCCTCGGGCTCGCCGCGTTCGGCTTCACCGCTGCCTCGCCGCTCGCGCTGTTCGACGCGATCGGCCCGCGCGATCCGGGGGGGCGGCTCGCCGCGAAGGACCAGCCCTTCGGCGAGGGTCCGCGGCGGCGGCTCGACGTCTACGTTCCCACCGCGGGCGCCGAGAACGCGCCGGTCCTGGTGTTCTTCTACGGCGGCTCCTGGCAGAGCGGCGCCAAGGACGACTACGCCTTCGTCGGGCACGCCCTCGCGGCGCAGGGCTTCGTCACGGTGCTGCCCGATTACCGGCTCTACCCGGAGGCGCCGTTCCCCGGCTTCCTCGAGGACGGCGCCGAGGCCATCGCGTGGGTGCGCGACAACATCGCCGGATACGGCGGCGACCCGCGCCGCATCGTGCTCGCCGGCCACTCGGCGGGCGCCTACAACGCCGTGATGCTCGGCCTCGACCCGCGCTACGTGATCGCCGCCGGGGTCGATCCCAAGGTGATCAAGGCCGTCGCCGGCCTGTCCGGCCCCTACGACTTCCTGCCGTTCGACCAGGACACCACCGTCAAGGTGTTCGGCAAGGCGCCCGATCCGGAGGCCACGCAGCCCGTCGCCTTCGTGGGCCCGCTCTCGCCCCCCGCCTTCCTGGCGACCGGCGACGCCGACACCGTGGTGAAGCCGCGGCACACGGTCAGCCTCGCTGCCAAGCTGCGGGCCGAGCACGTCCCGGTCCAGGAGCGGCTCTACCCGGGCCTCGACCACAAGGACACGCTGCTGGCGCTGTCCGTCACCTTCCGCTCGAAGGCGCCGGAACTGGCCGAGATGGCGTCCTTCCTGATGCGGCAATCCGCCGGCCGCTCTCAGTACACGATGCGGCGCTGACCCCGCCTGGATCGCGTCAAGGTTATCGCGCGATCGCGGGGTGCAACATCTGATTTTCCATCGCCCCGCACCTGCGGGCCGCTAGAATGGTCCTGGCCGCGCGGCGCGGCCTCGCGGTGGGACGGCATGGCTTCTGCGGACGCGGCGATCGGGATCCCGGCCGACGGGCGGCAGCGCGGCGTCGCGGGCCGCGACGTGCCGGACGTTCTGCGCGTGCTCCTGAACGGGGCCGTCTTCGTCCTGCTCTGGAACCACGTCTGGCTGAAGGACCTGTCCGACCGGTCGATGCTCGCGGCCTCCGAGGACGGCAGCCTGCTGACGCAGATCCTGTTCCTCAGCGCCGGCGCCGCCATGGCGGCGGCGATCCACCGGATCGGCGTGCGCCACCTCCGCCCCCTGGTGACCCGCCCCCTCGTGCTCTGCGCCCTCTGGCTCGGGGCGACGGCGCTGCTCTCCGTCGAGCCCAGCCTGTCGCTGCGGCGGCTCGCGCTCTTCGCCATCGCGGCGATGCTCTCGGCGGGCGTGCTGATCGTGGCCCGCTCGCCCCGCCAGCTGGCGCTGACCATGGCCGGGTCCGCCCTGGTCATCGTGCTCGCCTCCTACCTCGCGGTCGCCTTCGTGCCGAACCTCGCGATCCACTCGGCCTTCGACGTCAATTCCGATCCGAGCCACCCGGGCCTCTGGCGCGGGATCTTCCCGCAGAAGAACGAGGCCGGTGCCGCCATGGTGATCCTGGTGATCGTGGGCCTCTACGTCGCCAGGGTGGCGAGCCGCGTCCTCGGCTGGGCGATCGTGCTCCTGGCAGCCGGGTTCCTAGTGGCGAGCGGCTCCAAGACCGCGATCCTGCTCCTGCCGGTGATCCTCACCGTGACCGGCCTGTGCCAGGTCCTGACCGGCGGGTTCCTGCGCCGCCTGCTGCTCCTCGGCCCGGTGATCGGGTTCTCGCTGATCTCGATCGGCTCGGTGCTCGCGCCGCCGATCCAGGAGGCGGTGGGGTCGCTGCTCACCGACGCGACCTTCACGGGCCGCAGCGAGATCTGGCAGTTCGCCATCGACAACATCATGATCCGGCCCTGGCGCGGCTGGGGGATCGGCGCCTTCTGGATGACCGAGCGGACCATGTATGCCGGCTCCGAGGCGCTGACCTGGGTCAACACCGTCGACCACGCCCACAACGCCTATCTCGACACCGCGCTGATCGGCGGCCTGCCGTTCCTCGCCCTGACCGTGGTGGCCTTCGTGCTCGCCCCGGTGCGCGACCTGCAGCGCGTGGCCGGCGGGACGCGCCTCGACGCGGAGACCCTGCTGTTCCTGAGGCTGTGGTTCCTCGGGCTGGTCTCGGCCTCCTTCGAGACGGTGCTCTACAACGGCAACAACGCCACCTGCTGCATGTTCATGATGGCGGTGTTCGGCCTGCGCCTGCGCACCCGCTACGCCGTCGCGGCGGGCTGAAGCGCCCCGGGCGCCCGGACATCACGCGCCGGCCGCGGAAGGCCGCGCGTCGTGAGCGTACCCGTCCCGGCCTGCCTCCTCGAACGTCTCCGGCCACCGTCCGCGAGGCTTCTGTCCGGTAGCGGACGGCAACAACTTGTCCGGGAATTTGTTGGTCGGTATTCGCGCGGAGATTCTGCATGCCTGGCAGGGCTCGTTTCGCTTGGACCGACGTGACGTTCGCACTGGGCGCGAGTGCCCTGTGCGCGCTGTCCCTCTTCGTGGCCCACTAGCCAAGGGGCCGCGCGGGGGCGTCCCGTCCCGCCGCAGCGTCGAGAGTCCGGCGCGCCGCGACATCCGTCCGCGCTGTTGGCCGGCCGCGGTCAATCGGGCAGTGCGAAGACCAGCAGCGCGTCGCCGGTGCCGAAGCCCGACGCCCTGGTGAACGAGGCGCCGCCCGCCGCCACCGCGACGTACTGCTTGCCGTCCAGCGCGTAGGTCATCGCCGGCCCGCTGATGCCGGCCCCGCACTGGAAGCGCCAGAGAATCCGGCCGTCCCGCGCGTCGTGGGCGTCGAGATGGCCGTCCTCCTCGCCCGAGAAGACGAGCCCGCCGGCGGTCGCCAGGGTGCCCCCGGAGAGGCGGCTCGCGCCGCGCACCGACCACGCGATCCGGCCGCCGTCCGCGAGATCGACGGCCGTGAGCGTGCTGAAGGACGGCTCGCCCCTGGCCTCCCCGGTCTCCGTGTAGCGGATCTCCGGACGCCCCGCGGCGGCCGGCACGGTCTTCACCGTGTAGGTCGTCGCCCCGTGGCGGACCTGCACGTAGGCGCGCGTCCCGTCATAGGCGGTGGGCGGCCACGAGACCGCGCCGAGCGGGCCGGGCGCCACCACGGTGCCCTGCGGGGTCGGCGGCGCGAACAGGTTCTTCTGCTCGATCAGCGGGGCCGAGCGCGCGAGCAGCTTCCCCGTGGCGCGGTCGTGGACGTAGATCCAGCCGGTCTTGCTCGCCGAGGCCACCGCCCTGGTGCCGCCCGGCATGTCCAGCAGGAAGGGTGGCGCGGCGACGTCGTAGCCCCACTCGTCGTGCGGCACCTGCTGGTAGTACCAGCGCAGCTTCCCGGTCTTCACGTCGAGGGCGACGAGGCACATCGTGTAGAGATTGTCCCCCGGGCGCGACAGGCCGAAATTCTGCGGCGCCGGGTTGCCGGTGCCGAGGAAGATCAGGCCGAGATCGGGGTCGTAGGCGGGCGTCATCCAGAGGGAGCCGCCGCCCACCCGCCAGGCGTCGCGGTTGGCGGGGGCCGCCGCCTTCTCGGCGGCGATGTCGCGGTGGAGCGGCGTGCCGTCGGCGGTCTTCTCCACGAAGCCGCCCTCCCAGCCCTCCGAGGGCGTCACGTACCAGCGCCATCGTTCCTCGCCGGTCCTCGCGTCGTAGGCCGCGAGCCAGCCGCGCCGCCCGTATCCGCCCTCGATGCCGACCACCGAGCCGCCGTCGAGGCCGCCCGCCTCGTCCTCGATGTGGAGGCCGTAGCCGGCGCCGGTGACGCCGACGATGACGAGCCCGTCGGCGACGAGCGGCGGCATCTTGAAGCCGAGGCGGCTCGAACCCTGGACGGGCTTGCCGCCGAGGGTCGCGGCGAGGCCCGAGGCGGTCTCGGTCTCGCCCTCCTCCGGGCGCACCGCCTCCTTCTCCCAGACGATCCGGCCGGTCCTGGCGTCCAGGGCGATCAGCTGCCCGTCCATGGTCGCCTCGAAGACGAGGCCCCCCGAAACCGCGACCCCGCGGTTGGAGGGCGGGCCGAAGATCTTCTCGGTGCGCGGCTTGTGGGTGTAGGTCCAGAGCGGCTTGCCGGTCTTCGCGTCGAGGGCGGCGACGTTGTTCTGCGTCGTGGAGACGTAGAGGGTGCCGTCCACCATCACCGGCTGGGCCTGGAAGTAGCCGGTGACCCCGGTCTGGAAGATCCAGGCGGGACGCAGCCGGCCGACCGTGTCGCGGTTGATCTGGGTTAGCTCGGAGAAGTTGCGGTTGCTCGGGTCGTGTCCGAAGGCCGGCCAGGGCGTCTCGGCGGCGGAGGCCGTACCGAGGGAGGCAGTTCCGGCAAGGCAGGCCAGCAGGGCGGCCCCGATCCATCGCGACAAGGTTGTGCTCCCGTGTGCGGCGCCTGTCGCGCCCGAACAGGTCTTCTCGCGACGCGGCCTCACGCCTGCCGCCGGGGCGCCCCGTCGAGCTGCGCCGGCGTCGCCTGGGCGCCCATCGCCCGGGCCATGTCGGCGGCGCTCTGGCCGGAGGCGTCGCGGCGATCCGGGTCGGCGCCGTGTTGCAGGAGCAGGTCGACCATCTCGGTGCGGTCGAACATGGCGGCGGTCATCAGCGCCGTGCGGGTGCCGTCGCCGGTCCCGTCCACCGCGGCCCCGTGCCGGAGCAGGAGCTGCGCGACGGCGAGGTCGTTTTTGAAGGCCGCGCCGGCGAGCGGCGTCTGGCCGCGGTCGTTGGCGAGTTCCGGGTCGCCGCCGGCCTCCAGGATCACCCGGGCGGCCTCCGCCTGACCGTTATAGGCGGCGAGCATCAGCAGGCTGTCGCCCTTGTCGTTGCGCAGGTTCGCCGGCAGCCCCTGCCCGAACAGGTCGGCGAGCTCCTCGGCGTGACCCATCCGCGCGTACTGGAAGACCCGGCCCGCGAAGGCCAGGGTCTCGTCGTCGAGGGTCGGGGGCGGGTTCGTCTCTGAGGCCATCGCGTGCTCGTCACTCATCACGGCTGATCTGGGCCGCTGCGGCATCGACGTCCAGCGGCCGGGGGAACAGTTTCGTCGCCCGGCTCGTTCCAGCCGCCTATCCGGGCCAGGCCCGGCGTCTCCGGAGCGCGACGATGCCCCGACCGTTTGAGCCCTACGCCGACGCGCTGCGCACCGCCCGCGAGATCGTGCGCGAGCAGGCGGGGACCGTCGTCGAGGCGGCGGTCCGCGCGGATTCCAACGCCTACGACGAGGCCTGCCACGTCCTCGTGGTCCGGATCGCGCAGGCCATCGTCGATGCCGGCGAGGCCGGGTCGGGACACGGCCTCGGCCGCGGCAGCGAGGCCGCCTGAGGTCCCGGCGGCCGGGTCAGCCCCGCCGTCGCCCACCGCCGCCCTTGTACTTGGGCTTCTGACCGCCGAGCCCCTGCGTCGAGCGCGGCTTCGGCCGCTCCTGCCAGACCGGCGCCGCGCCGCCCACCGGCAGCTCTCGGTCCGTGCCCGGGCCCATATTGTCGAGGTCGGGCTTGGCGATGCGGCTGCCCCCTGCCCCGCGCGGCGGCTTCCGGCCGAACTTGCCGGCCTCGCGCTCCACGTCGCCCTGCCGGGCCATCGGGTCGTCGGAGACCAGCAGCTCGGTCGCCTGGAGCCGCTTCAGCTCGTCGCGCAGCCGCGCCGCCTCCTCGAAGTCGAGGTCTGCGGCCGCCGCACGCATGCGCTTCTCCAAGTCCGCCATGACGGCCTTGAGGTTGTGGCCGACCGTGATCGCGTCCTTGGCCAGACCGGTATCGACCTGCACATGGTCGCGCTCGAACACGCTGCTCAGGATGTCGGCGATGCCGCGCTTCACGCTCTGCGGCGTGATCCCGTGCTCGGCGTTGTAGGCGAGCTGCTTGGCGCGTCGGCGCTCGGTCTCGGCCATCGCCCGCTCCATCGAGCCGGTGATATTGTCCGCGTAGAGGATGCAGCGCGCGTCGGCGTTGCGGGCGGCGCGGCCGATCGTCTGGATCAGCGAGGTCTCCGAGCGGAGGAAGCCCTCCTTGTCGGCGTCGAGGATCGCCACCAGGGCGCATTCCGGGATGTCGAGGCCCTCGCGCAGCAGGTTGATGCCGATCAGCACGTCGAAGGCGCCGAGCCGCAGGTCGCGGATGATCTCGATCCGCTCCAGCGTGTCGATGTCGGAGTGCATGTAGCGCACCCGCACGCTGTTCTCGTGCAGGTACTCGGTGAGGTCCTCGGCCATGCGCTTGGTGAGCGTGGTGACGAGGGTCCGGTAGCCGGCCTGCGCCACCTCCCGGACCTCGCCCAGCAGGTCGTCCACCTGGCTGCGGGCGGGGCGCACCTCGATCACCGGGTCGACGAGGCCGGTCGGGCGGATGACCTGCTCGGCGAAGACGCCGCCGGTCTGCTCCATCTCCCACTTGCCGGGCGTCGCCGAGACGTGGACCGTCATCGGCCGCATCGCGTCCCACTCCTCGAAGCGCAGCGGTCGGTTGTCGAGGCAGGAGGGCAGCCGGAAGCCGTACTCCGCGAGCGTCGCCTTGCGGCGGAAGTCGCCCCGGTACATGCCGCCGATCTGCGGCACGGTGACGTGGCTCTCGTCGGTGAAGACCAGGGCGTTGTCGGGCAGGTACTCGAACAGGGTCGGCGGCGGCTCGCCGGGCTTCCGGCCGGTGAGGTAGCGCGAGTAGTTCTCGATGCCGTTGCAGGCGCCGGTCGCCTCGATCATCTCGATGTCGAAGGTGCAGCGCTGGTCGATCCGCTGCGCCTCGATCAGCCGGCCCATCCGGGTCAGCTCCTCGATCCGGCCCTTCAGCTCGTGCTTGATGCCCTTGATCGCCTGCTGCAGCGTCGGGCGCGGCGTCACGTAGTGCGAGTTGGCGTAGACCTTCACGAACTTCAGTTCGGAGATGGTCTTGCCGGTGAGCGGGTCGAACTCGACGATGCTCTCGACCTCGTCGCCGAACAGGCCGATCCGCCAGCCGCGATCCTCCAGGTGGGCCGGCCATAGCTCGATCGAGTCGCCCCGCACCCGGAAGGTGCCGCGGGCGAAGTCGGACTGGATCCGCTTGTACTGCAGGGCCACGAGGTCGGCGATCAACTGGCGCTGCTCGATCCGCTCGCCGAGGGAGACCGTGAACGACATCGCCGTGTAGGTCTCGACCGAGCCGATGCCGTAGATGCACGAGACCGAGGCGACGATGATCACGTCGTCCCGCTCCAGCAGGGCGCGGGTGGCGGCGTGGCGCATCCGGTCGATCTGCTCGTTGATCGAGGATTCCTTCTCGATGAACGTGTCGGAGCGTGGGACGTAGGCCTCGGGCTGGTAGTAGTCGTAGTAGGAGACGAAGTACTCGACCGCGTTGTCGGGGAAGAAAGCCTTGAACTCCCCGTAGAGCTGCGCCGCCAGCGTCTTGTTGGGCGCGAGGATCAGCGCCGGGCGCTGCGTCTCCTCGATGATCTTGGCCATCGTGAAGGTCTTGCCCGAGCCGGTGACGCCGAGCAGCACCTGGTCGCGCTCCAGCGCCTGCACGCCGCCGACGAGCTCGGCGATCGCCCGGGGCTGGTCGCCGGCCGGCGTGAATTCCGACTTGAGCGTGAACCGGACGCCGCCCTCGGATTTCTGCGGCCGCTCCGGCCGGTGGGGCGTCCAGGTCTTGCCGTCCTTGAACAGCGGGTTGCCCTCGGTGAGCAGCCGCTCCAGCGCGCTCACCGTCGCCGAGGCGCCGCCGTCGCCGCCGGGATCCGGCAGCTCGGCGCCCTCCGGCGCGGGGCCGTCCTCGGGCGGCGTCAGGCCGAGCGCCTGCGCCAGACGGGGGTCGACATCGGCCGCGTCGCCGAGCGCGTAGCCCGCCTGGGGTGCCTCCGCGAAGCCGTCGCGGGCGATCTCGGCCCTCCGGGTCGCGGCCGCGGGCACCCCGTCCTTCGGGTTGCCCTTCCTGCCCCCCGCCTTGCGGCCCGGCCGTGCCGGCGCCTCGGGGGGCGGCTCGACGGTGGCCGGACGGTTCCGGTTGAGCGCCGGGTTCAGAAGCTCCGCCAGATAGGTGTCCAGGGGCTTCAGCTCGGGCTTCGACGCCTTGGCGGACGTGGCCGTCACGGAGGCGGCGCGCGGTTTCTTCGGTGCGGGCATGAGAACAATATGGGCCCGGATCGCGCTCCGAGAAACCCTGCGCGGGTGCGGTTTGACGGCTTTCGTCCGCCGCCGGCCATGCCGATGACCGGCCACGGAGCGCCGTGGCGTTCCACTAAAGACGGTGTGGCGAATACAACCGATAGGTAGAATTCACCCGGGGGCGAACTCGACCGCGGTCCCGGATGCTGAGAAGATCGGCATGCGCGCGCGGAAATCGGCTTGCGGTGGGCCGACCCCGTCGATACTTTGCGGTGCAAAGTGGGGTGTGCGGCATGCTGCGGCCGGGGGCTTGAGGCACATGCAGGACCTGGACAAGGCGCTGGCCGACATCGTGGCCATCCGCTCGCAGATCGCCCGCGATACGGCGTTCCGCGGCTTGGGCGCGGCGACGGTCGCCGGCACCGGCGGCCTCGCGCTCGCCTGCGCGGCGGGGCAGGCCCTGTGGCTCGGCGATCCCGCGGCGCGGCCGGGCCTGTTCTTCGGCCTCTGGATCGCGGCGGCCCTCGCGGCCTTCGCGATGATCGGCGTCGAGGCGGTCCGGCGCAGCCGGCGCCTGCATTCCGGCCTCGCCGACGCGATGGTGTGGAACGCCATCGAGGTGTTCCTGCCGGCCGCGGGCGCGGGGGCCTGCCTCGCCCTGGTCATCGCCCGCTTCGCGCCCGGCGAGGTCTGGATGCTGCCGGGTCTCTGGCAGGTTCTGGTCGGCCTCGGCCTCTTCGCCTCGGCGCGGATCCTGCCCCGGGCGGTCCAGGGCGTCGGGGCCTGGTACCTGCTCGCCGGGCTCGCCGTGCTGGCGGTCTCGGCCGAGACGCGGGCCCTGTCGCCCTGGACGATGGGCCTGCCCTTCCTGTTCGGCCAGGCGTGGCTGGCCGGGATCATCCATCACGGGGCCCGGGCCTTCGATGACGACCGCTGACCGTTCCGAGGGGCGCTTCTCCTACGAGGGGCTCGACAGGATCATCCACGAGCGGGCGCGCCTGAGCGTGCTGACATCCCTGGTGGCGCACCCGAAGGGGCTGCCCTTCCCGGATCTCAAGCGGCTGTGCAGGCTGACCGACGGCAATCTCAGCCGCCATCTGGCCGTTCTGAGCGAGGCGGATCTGGTGAGCCTCGAGAAGCGCTTCGCGCAGAACCGGTCGCAGACGATCTGCCGCCTCACGGCGGTCGGGCGTCGGCGCTTCATCGGCTATCTCGGCGTGCTGGAGCAGGTGGTGCGCGACGCCGCGGAGGCGGCCGAGCGCGGCCCCGAATCCGGTGTCCGCGGCCTCGATCCGGCCACGAAAACGGCGTGAGACCGCCCGTCCCGCCGGGAATGTTAATCCCGTTTCGATAGACCTCTACGCCACGCCCATGCCGGGAGACTTTACGATGCAAAGCGAAGCGGTGCCGGGAGCCCTGCACGCCGCGATCATCATGGACGGCAACGGGCGCTGGGCGACGCAGCGCGGCCTGCCGCGGCTGGCCGGCCACCACCGGGGCGTCGAGGCGATCCGCCGCACCGCCGAGGCGTGCCCGGATCACGGCATCGGCACGCTCACGCTGTACGCCTTCTCGGCGGATAACTGGCAGCGGCCGGCCGAGGAAGTCGGCGGCCTGATGCGGCTCCTGCGCTCGTACCTGCGCAACGAGACCCAGCGCCTCGCCCGCACCGGCACCCGTCTCAGCGTCGTCGGTCGGCGCGACCGTCTGCCCGACGGCATCCCACAGGCGATCGCGGCCGCCGAGGCCGCCACGGCGGCGGGGACCCGGCTGCATCTGCGGATCTGCGTCGACTACTCGGCCCGCGACGCGATCATCGCGGCGGCGCAGCGCCTCGCCGGCGAGGAGCCGACGCGCGAGAGCTTCGGCAAGCTGGTGGCCGGCCCGATGCACGGCTCCCCGGTGGATGTCGACCTGCTGATCCGCACCGGCGGCGAGCGCCGCCTCTCCGACTTCATGCTGTGGGAGGCGGCCTACGCCGAGTTGCTGTTCACCGAGCGGATGTGGCCCGATTTCGGACCCGACGACCTCGCCGAGGCCGTGGCCGAGTTCGGCCGCCGGGAGCGCCGGTTCGGCGGCCTGAAGGCGCCCGCCGTCCCGGCCGCCGCCTGAGGCGGCTTGACGCGCGCGCGCCGGCGCGCAGAGGGTCGGCGGTATGACCGAGACCCTCGCCCATCGCCGCGTCCTCCTCGTCATCGGCGGCGGCATCGCGGCCTACAAGGCCCTCGACCTGATCCGGCGGCTGCGCGAGCGGGGCGCCAGCGTCTGCCCGGTGCTGACCGCGGGGGCGCAGGAATTCGTGACGCCGCTGGCGGCGGCCGCGCTCGCCGGTGAGCGGGCGCATACCGACCTGTTCGACCGCGCCTCCGAGGCCGAGATCGGTCACATCAAGCTCGCCCGTCAGGCGGATGCCGTGGTGGTGGCGCCCGCGACCGCCAACCTGATGGCCCGCATGGCCGGCGGCCACGCGGCCGACCTCGCGACCACGGTCCTGCTGGCCACAACCCTGCCGATCCTGATCGCGCCGGCCATGAACGTCCAGATGTGGGCGCATCCCGCCACCCGCCGGAACCGCGCGGTCCTGGAGGGCGACGGCGTCCTGATCGTCGGGCCGAATGCCGGCCGGATGGCCGAGCCCGAATCCGGACCCGGCCGGATGGCCGAGCCCAACGAGATCGCCGACGCGCTGGAGCGGATGCTCGGCACCCCGAGCGGGGACAGGCCCCTGACCGGCCGGCGCGTGCTCGTGACCTCGGGCCCCACCCACGAGCCGATCGACCCCGTCCGCTACATCGCCAACCGCTCCTCGGGCCGCCAGGGCCACGCCATCGCGGCCGCCGCCGCCGCGGCCGGCGCCGCCGTGACCCTGGTCTCCGGGCCGGTGGCGCTCCCCGACCCGCCGGGCGTCGCCGTCGTGCGGGTCGAGACCGCCCGGCAGATGCTGGCCGCCGTCGAGGAAGCGCTGCCGGCCGACATCGCGGTCTTCGCCGCCGCGGTCGCCGACTGGCGCCCGGAGCAGGAGGCGGGCAGCAAGAAGATCAAGAAGGACGGCACCGGGCCGGCGCCGATGCCGCTGGTCGAGAACCCCGACATCCTCGCCACGATCGCGCGCCGGCCGGCCGGGCGCCCGCCCCTCGTGGTCGGGTTCGCGGCCGAGACCGACACGGTGGTCGAGCACGCCCGGGCGAAGATCGCCCGGAAGGGCTGCGACCTCATCGTGGCCAACGACGTGTCGGCCGAGGGCGGCGTCATGGGCGGCGTCGACAACACGGTGCACCTGATCCGGCGGGACGGCGCCGTGGAGACCTGGCCGCGCCTCGGCAAGGACGAGGTCGCCCGGCGGCTCGTCGCCCATTTCGCCGCGCTTCTGGCCGGCTGACGCGGCGCCCCCTGAGAGGGACGCGAGACCCCTCGGACGGCGCGCCGTTCCGAGCGTGAGTGTCGTTGCGCACAGGGAAGATAAAAGTGTTTCTGCAAAAAATCCGCGTCCGATCGATTGGTGACTGAGAATATATGCGCTTGTGCCCGACCATTATCCGGTCGTTTTGCAGATAAATAATTCGGAAGGGGAAATTTTAAGACAATTTTGTGCCTGAGTCTGCCCGAATTGTCACGGATGTGCGGAGAAAATCTTGCTATGATCTGGTATGCCCGACCGATTGGGCGACCGGAGCCGAGGCACGATGCGCGTAGGGGACCTGTCCATCCGGACGACCATGAGCCTCGTCCTCGTCGTCATGGCCACGATCATGCTCGGCTTCGCGACGGGCACCGTGCGGGAGGCGCGGCAGCACGCCGCCGAGGCCGAGCGGGTCATCGCGCTGGTGCGGGCGAGCCGCGCCCTCCTCCAGACGCTGAACGTGACCCGGTTCGAGCGGGGCGCGACGCTGCAGTTCCTCGCCGCCGCCGAGCCCGTCGAGGCCGAGACCCGCGCGTCGCTCTACGCCGACCGGCAGCGGGCCATCGCGGGGCTCGCCGCGGCCCAGCCGCTCTTCGACGGCCTCGAACTCCCCGCCGTGGCGGCGACCCTCGGCCGGCTGCACGAGGCGAGCGGCCGCCTCGACCGCCTCCGGCCGCGGGTCGACGCCGCCCTGGACGTGCCGGGTGCGCGTCGCGACGGCGCGGTGACGGCGGAGGCCCGGGCCGCCCTCCAGGCCATGCTCGATGCCCTGATCGCCACGAGCGACGCCGTGGACGCCGCAATCCCGCTGTCCGACGGGCTCCTCCGGCGCGACCTCGCCCTGAAACGGGCGGCGTGGGCGACGCGCATGGCCAACGGCGCCGTCGCGCTGCGCGTGCAGACGTCCCTGGCCGCCGGGGCGTCCTGGTCGCTCGACGAGACCGTCGCGGCCGCCGAGGAGCGGGGACGGCTCGACGCGGCCTGGAACGCGGCGATCGAGGCCGCGGCCGAGGCGTCCGGGACGGTCCAGGCCGCGTTCCAGCGAGCCCGGGAGAACAATTTCGAGGGCGCCCCCCTCGCCCGCCGGCGCGCCGTGGCGCAGGCCCTGGCTCGCGGCGCGCCGCCGGGCCTGACGCTCGCCCAGGCGCGCAAGCTCGACACGCCCGAGCAGGTGACCCTCGTCGACCTCGCCTTCGTCTGCCTCGACGAGATGGTCGCGCGGGCCGAGGCCCTGTCGGGGGCGGCGCGGAGCACCCTGTGGCGCGACGGGGCGGCCCTGGTCGCGACCCTGCTGCTCGTCGCCCTCGGGCTGCTCGCCCTGTTCCGCGGCGTGCTCCGGCCGATCCGGCGGATCACCGCGGCCATGGAGGCCCTCGCGGCCGGGGATTCCGCCGTTGCCGTCCCGGGCCTCCGGCGGCGCAACGAGATCGGCGCCATGGCCCGCGCCGTGCAGGTGTTCAAGGACAACCTGATCCGCACCCGGCAGCTCGAGGCCGAGGCCGAGGCGGCCCGGCAGGACGCGGAGCGCCAGCGCGGCCTCGCGATGCGGCAGGTCGCCGACCGCTTCGCCGACGCCGTCGGCGGGATCGTCGCGCAGGTCTCGACCGCGGCGGCCGGCCTGCAGGCCACGGCCCGCGGCAT